>JBCCJU010000145.1:0-14512 GCA_039027715.1 Cyanobacteria bacterium P01_C01_bin.120 | reverse complement strand
ATTTTATTGGCTTGCGCGGCACTGAATCGGATGACTCATCTTGGTATGCCGGATAGCTATGTCTTAAATGACTAGCTCACCCTAAATAGAGGTGGGAATAAGAGAGTCATGACAGGGCTTAAATTATTGTGCAACAACGCCGTCCACAGCTATATTGGGGTAGCTTTAGCGGTGACCTGGCTTCCAGTCGGCGACGCGCTTTCCTGCCGGAGCATGACTGTCGCTATCCTGCTTATCCCTGCCCACTGCATCGACAGACGAACCGCTAAAATTTAGGTTGCAGCGGTTGCACCCCTGCGCCAGCACACGCATTTTTCAACCGATTTCATGGCTTCTCTCGGTTCCGTTGAGTTTTTAGATGAATTTGATGTGGTCGTCGTTGGCGGCGGTCACTCCGGCTGTGAGGCGGCGCTGGCGGCGGCGCGGTTAGGCTGTCAGACCCTGATGATCACGCTGAACTTGGACAAGATTGCCTGGCAGCCCTGCAATCCAGCGGTGGGCGGTCCAGCGAAATCGCAGCTGGCCCATGAAGTCGATGCGCTGGGGGGCGAGATCGGCAAAATGAGCGATCGCACCTACCTGCAAAAGCGCGTTCTCAACAATTCGCGGGGGCCAGCGGTGTGGGCGCTGCGGGCGCAAACTGACAAGCGTGAATATGCCGCCGTGATGAAGGGCATCGTCGAAAATCAGGAAAACCTGACCATTCGCGAGGGCATGGTGACGGATCTCGTGCTGGGCGACAATGACGAGGTCGTCGGCGTGGAGACCTACTTTGGCGTCGCCTTCAAGTGTCGCGCTGTGATCCTGACGACGGGGACGTTTCTCGGCGGCATCATCTGGATCGGTGATCGATCGATGCCTGCTGGACGCGCGGGAGAATTTGCCGCCACAGGCCTGACCGAAACGCTGAAACAGCTCGGTTTTGAAACTGACCGACTGAAAACTGGTACTCCAGCTCGCGTTGATCGCCGCTCTATCAACTTCGACGTGCTGGAACCGCAGCCCGGCGACGAAGATGTCCGCTGGTTCAGCTTCGATCCCGACGTGTGGGTGGAGCGGGAGCAGATGCCCTGTCACCTAACCCGCACCACGGCTGAAACGCACTGCCTTATTCGCGACAACCTGCACCTGTCCCCGGTTTACGGCGGCTGGGTCGATGCTAAGGGGCCGCGCTATTGCCCCAGCATTGAGGACAAAATCGTCCGCTTTGCCGACAAAGACAGCCACCAGATCTTTCTGGAACCAGAAGGCCGCGATATTCCTGAAATCTACGTGCAGGGCTTCTCGACGGGCCTGCCCGAAAAGCTGCAGCTTGCCATGCTCCGCAGTCTGCCCGGTCTAGAACACTGCGCCATGCTGCGTCCAGCCTATGCGGTGGAATACGACTACCTGCCCGCGACTCAGTGCTATCCCACGATGATGACTAAGCGAATTGAAGGGCTGTTTTGCGCAGGACAAATCAACGGTACGACCGGTTACGAAGAAGCAGCCGCTCAGGGCATCGTCGCGGGCATCAACGCCACCCGACTGGTGCGCGGCCAAGACCTGATCGTGCTGCCGCGCGAAGACAGTTACATCGGCACGCTGCTGGACGATCTCTGCACCAAGGAACTACGGGAACCTTACCGGATGCTAACGTCGCGATCGGAATATCGGCTGCTGTTGCGGTCCGACAATGCCGATCAGCGGTTGACGCCGCTGGGTCGCGAGCTGGGGCTGATTGGCGATCGCCGCTGGCAGCTTTTCCAAACTAAGCAAGCCCATATCCAAGCCGAAAAGGCCCGCCTTGCAAAAGAACGGGTGAAAGAACACGACGATCTAGGCCAGCGTATTGCTGCCGACACTGACCAGCGCATCAAAGGCTCCATCACTTTGGCGGATTTGCTACGGCGTCCTGGCTTCCACTACTCCCACCTGGAAAGCTACGGTTTGGGTCGCGCCGACCTCGCCCGTGAAGAAAAAGCCGGTGCGGAAATCGATATCAAATATTCCGGCTACATCCAGCGGCAGCAGGCGCAAATCGAGCAGATCAGCAAAAACGCTAATCGCAAGCTGCCCGAAGCATTGGACTATTACGCCATTGACACTCTTTCCAAAGAAGCACGAGAGCGACTCAGCAAAGTGCGCCCGCTTACGGTAGGTCAAGCCTCCCGCATTGGCGGCGTGAATCCTGCCGACATCAATGCGCTGCTGGTGTATTTGGAAATTCAGGCACGGCGTCAAGAAATGGCGCAAGGAGAAGTGGCGATCGCCCCTTAACAGTAACTAATACATTGGTGACTTCTTTCGCTTTCCAAGCAAACCACTGTACTTGTTGGAAAATTTCTGAGAATAAACATCTCCGTACTGACGCCTGCTACTGGAATATCGCTACCAAAATGCTAGGCGATCGCGCTCCTGCACCGGTTTGCTCACAGTCATCGACAAGCTAGGAAAATAAATCGGATAAGCAGTACTGCTATTTATAATTGCCTCTGACTGATAGACTCTGTCTTTGGACTCTTCGGGGATAATAAGCTCTCGCGATCGCAAATTGACGACTCAATTCCAGGAATAGTCCTAAAGCTATAAAGATGCGTTGTAGTAATGAATGAAATAAGTAGCTTAGGATAAATAAATTTTGGTCTGAAGTTCCACTTACTGATATTTCAGATTGACGGGTTGCTGCAGCCAGACTGCTGAAAACTCGGCTAATCGAGTAATTTTGGCTAGTGGCAGGCGCTCTAGTGGCAGTTTATCGATTGCACGTTTATTCCCTACATCGCTGATGATTTTGTGTTGCGGGTCGCGCAAAAATTGGTGCCCACAATCTTTATGTTTATAGTTCTGTTTGCCATTGTGAATCTTGCCGTTTTTGACCACCTGCTGAGAATCGCACGCGATGGCAAGTCAGGGCTTGAGAAGACATCAGATGCGGGTATACATCTACGAGACCATGGTTGTTAACCTGATATTGACGATCTCATCTCAACGCCAGGTTATCCTCTAGGGCTACTTGATTTTGTTTGTTCTCGGTGCCCAGCCAAGTCATTCTAAATACGACTGGCCCAATATGACCAATAATTTGTAACACTAACCAAAATCTAAATTTTGTCTCTTAAGGTCTTAATGAAAGTATTCAATGAATTCGGTAAAGCAGAAATGCTCTTCTCCATCGCTTTGGAACGTTCTGGAAAGGGATTCCAACTTGATTCTGAGCGATCGCCATTGTTTTCACTATAGTACTGGTAATAGCTGTTGTGGTTTTGGCTGACTTCTCTTACCCCATTTGCCGTAATTCCGAGCAAAGGAACTTTAGCAACGCTCAATTCATCTAATGCCATTTGAAACTGAGTAAACTTGAGTTCCCCGAGCGTTGCAGTCATGAGTAGTCCCTGCGTATAGGCAGAAAGTAAGATTGCATCAGCAAATCCCAAAATAGGCGGAGTATCAAAAAGAATCACGTCAAATTCATTATGAATAAATGCCAGCAAATCTTTCATTCGCTGAGCAGTCAAAGTTTTGATGGGATCAAAAGGTACAGGTCCAGAGGGAAGTAAAAATAGATTTGGGTCTAACGACAAGTCTGCAATAACGTCTTTTGTCTCAAACTCTCCAGCAATACAATTGGATATGCCTTTTTCATTCGAAACTTCACATAGTTTGTGCAATGTTGGGCGTCTCAGGTCAGCATCAACCATAAGAACTTTGCGTCCTGTCGCCGCCATTGCATGGGCAAGATAGAACGTAATCGTGCTCTTGCCCATGTTTGGAGTTGCTGAACTAATTACAAAAGAATGAATTCTTTTGTCAGGGCTATTTAATTGAATATTTGTACTCAGAACTTTAAAGGCTTCGAAAAAAGGTGTAGATTTTGCATCTTTTATATCAGAGTTAGTTGAAGCAGGGACGAAGAAATTCGTTTCAAAACCCAATCGGCTCAATTGATTTAGAGAGCTTGTTAAAAGGTTGCCATTTTCCAAAAGTCTCTCATAGGGAATAACACCCAGTAGGGGAATGCTGCCGGTAATAGCTTCTTTTAACTCGTCAATGGTGTGAATTTTACCTCTCAAGCGATCAGTTAAAATTGCTGCGCCTGAGCCAATAAGCAGGCCGAGGATAACGCCTAAAACCAGATTACGTTGAGCACTTGCTGATGAAGCTCTGGACTCTGAGGGTGGTGATAGAATCTCCCAAGGAGTTTGACGCTGGGCTGCGTCAATCCTAAGTGCTTCTCGCTTAGTGAGAAACTCATTGAGATTGGTAGAGGCAATTTCTAATTCTCGTTGAATGCTGCCATATTCCCTGGCGGTTGTTGATAAATCCTTGATTTGCTGATTCAGCGTTTCAATCGTGTTATTTAATGCTCGATCGCGATCACTTAGCTCACTAATATAATTAGCAAGCTGTCGTTGCACACGCAGTGCTTCCCTTTCTAATAAAGGCTGGATATTTTGGCGGCGTTCCTCAATTACCTCGATTTCGGGGCTACCTGCTAAATACAAGGTGAGTTGTTCAGCTAATTGGCTATCAACCTCCAATAGTTGATTCAGTAAAGCCTGATAGCGATCGCTTTCTTGAAGCACTGAAGTAGCGGCAAGCTCATTGTTTCCATTCAACTCTTGTTGAAGATTTGTGTAAACATCTTGAGCTTGTTTAATTTGCACTCTAAGGTCGAGCTGTTCAGCATTGAAACGGGCAGACTGCTCTGACAGCTGTTCTCCTTGAGCAAGTGGATCAATCAAATTAGCGCTCTGGCGTAATCCTTCGAGCTTCTTTTCCAATTCTTCGACTCGTTCTCTAGCAATAGGCAATTGCTCATCGACAAAATCAATGCCTCGAAAGATTGCATTTTGTCGGTCTTCCAAGCTGTATTGCAGGTAGGCTTCAGCAACCACGTCTAAAACATACTGAACCTCGTTCGGATTCTCACTCACATACTCGACGAACAGAGTATTTCCAGTACTATCGGGCCTAATTGATAAACTATTCACGAGCTTGCCGTAGTCAACATTGGAATATCGTTCCTGCACCTCATCAAGGATTGGCTCCATCAAACGAGGGCTTTTCAAAATCTTTAGCTTGGTTTCATCCACACCCACGTTGAATAAATCGGGCTGGTTACTCAGCGCTTCCTCATTAATTGTTGAGATAATTTGGGTCTCTAGAGTCGTAGGAGGAGTCAACAGCTCGAACTCTGCTGTGTAAACAGGTGTGTCATTAATGGCTTTGAGGACTGCCGCTGAAGCAGTGACAGTCGTGATCCCAATAACAACAAGCGAGTGGCGTTTAATCGCCGAAACAAGCCGTCCTAAACGTAGCCCGCCTTCTTGGTCGACGGCTTGAGGAATAATGACGGATTGAGGTGGAAAAGCTTCAGAAGCCATTTTTATTTACCAAATTAATATTCGTCCGTCAAAAGCGAATGACATTACAAGCAAGAGTCCCCTCAAATTGTGCACCATAAATTATTCGAAAAGCCGGATAAATGAATTCGGAAGTGCAAACAAATTCAATACCCTCCCCAGAGGCAGCGCCACAGTGTCTAAAGTATCTGCAATGCTTGCAGATACTGAACGATTCACAATAATGACATCATTATTGCGTAGTAAAGGGTTTGTCGCTTCATTAAGACCAGCCGCAAAATCTACAGGGATTGAATTTCGCGTCACGGTTCCATTAGGATTCAAGCGGATGAGTTCTACGTCTGTTGTACGGGCTCGACGCGTATCAAATCCACCCGCTGCCAGGATACCTTGGCTGAGCGGTGTGTTAGGAGGAATCTCGACAACTCCAGGACTATCGACCTCACCCACGATATTGACGCGAATCGTATCAGGAGAAAAGCTTGCAGCTGCAATTTCAGCAAATTCTTCAGGCACCAGTTCAGTTGCAGTAGGAATGACAACCGTGTCTCCCTCCTGCAAAACAATGTCTTCTGTAATCTGCCCCTCAACTAAAAGATTCCATAGATTTACATCAATACGTCTTTCTTGTCCATCCCGAGTTCTCCGGTAAACTTGAACTTCACGAATATCAGCATCTGGCTTGATTCCGCCAGCAACTTGAATAGCACGTGTCACTGTCGGTGGGATAGAAGTCCCACCAGCACCGCCTGGCGTACCTGCCTCGCCTGTTCGAGCTGTTCCTGTAACCGTATATGGCCCTGGTCTGAAGACTTCGCCGACAACTGCGACATTGAGAGGACGACTTTCATCAGCCGCGAAACTTGCAGCCGTTAACTGTAAAGCCTCGTCCGGATTAAATTCTTCTTGTGTGGGAACAAGAACTGTATCACCATCACGTAGGCTTAAATTATGACGCAAATCGCCTGTTTGTAAAAATTGCCAAAGATCAGCAATTAGAACTCTT
This sequence comes from Cyanobacteria bacterium P01_C01_bin.120, assembly GCA_039027715.1. Lineage (GTDB taxonomy): Bacteria > Cyanobacteriota > Cyanobacteriia > Phormidesmidales > Phormidesmidaceae > Halomicronema. Next base: position 8,161 of record JBCCJU010000145.1, on the reverse strand, counting down.
TGCTCACCTCCACCAATCGCTCTTGTAACTTGAATCTGCCGCAAATCTGCAGATTGCGTAATTCCTCCAGCATTTTCCAAAGCGGAAGCAAGCGATGGAAACTGTGTGCCTGACCTTTCTATGACGTATGAACCAGGATTTGAAACTTCCCCTGCAATTCCAATTCTCAGTGGACGAGGTTCGATCAAAACAAGATTAATGATTGGCCTACGCAGCCTTTCGGCGTAAGCCTGAGAAATTACGTTGCGTGCTTGTTCCAGTGTGAAACCTTCCACTAAAATTTGTCCCACCATAGGTAAGCTAAGCCGCCCATTCACTAAAACCTCATATTCACCGCTGTATTCGGGAATCCGGAATACTTCCACTTGAATCACATCACCCGCACCCAAAACATAGTCATCAAGCGGCAAGCTGGAAGCGGTTGGTCTAGGAACAACTGGTTGAGAATCAACAATATCTGATGCATTGGGGAATGAAATTGGCTGTCCTAGAGCAGGCCGAGGCACTGCGAAAATAAAAAGATTTAAGGACGTTACTAAAGGAATACAACTTCCCAAAAATATATTTCTCATTAGCTATGCTTTAAACATCGGCGGAGACGAGACATGTCTTGATATCATCTCAAAGTGCTTTCCAGGATAGCGGCGCCTAGCCAAAAAAACTCTTTGAGTTTAAGGAAGACGTCTATCAAATGTGTGCACCCTTAGAAGAGAAAAGCTCCCATTCAGACAACCGACACTTTCCGAAAAGAGTTTGGCTTGAGCAAGGTTGATTGTCACTTATGCTTTGAAAATAGACTGGAGCCGGTAACGAGAGTATATACTCTTGTGCTTTTAGAAATAATTTTACAAAGTTATTACCCAAATGAACTTTTGATGAATTTAAGTTGTTATCTTGCGCATCTGATTTCTTGTCAAGCTATCAAAGACTACATCCCCAGTCAATAATTTTTTGTTTTGCTTGGTATTCGTCTAATCTTTGCTGTCTCTCACTTTGGAACCATAGCTTTCCTTTTCCAACATAAGCAATTAAAGCCAAGTATTCCCTCAGATTTATCACAGCCTGCCTCAAAGAGAGTAGGTTACTTTCCTCTCGTGGGACGCCATAAGGAATGAGGTCGAAACCAAACCCTTTAAAGGTCAAATATGCTCTCAACAAGTGAGGTTCATCAGTTATGAGGATCACGGTTTTTTTGGCTTGCTTTTCCATCAGCGAGTCTGAAAAGAGAGCGTTCTCCCAGGTGGTTTGTGAGCAACGCTCACCTGTAAGATGCTTCTCCGGTACTCCCATTTTTGCAAGATGGTCAAGAATTTCAGGTGCATCTGACATGCCGCTAACAAAAATATTGACGCGATATTCATAGAAGAGTTCCGATGCCGTCAGAGAACGTTCTAATCGATTATCAGGTCCTCGACCTAAAACCACGACAGATGTTGCCATTTTCATATTTCCATCAGGTAGTAGCTGCGAAAGTCCTTTCATCGAAAGATTTAAGAACAAAGGGGATATGCAAGCGAAGAATCCCGCAAATAAGAACCAAGTCTTTAATCTCACTTTACGTTTAGGCAATGAAAAAGAACAGTGACACTTTAAGCAAGTCATCTCTTCAGAAGATTTTGGAAACTTACTGGATTTATTAGCTGATCGATTTTTACAAAAAGGACATCTCATGAATTTATTTTTTCTTGATGAAATAGAGACTAAATTTAAATAAATATGTATCGCTCTATATACTACGATAGTACTTCTAAATAATGCTTGGAGTTCGAAAATCAACATGCATATGCAAGTCGTTATGCTTTGTCAAAGCTTCTAGTTATAGAAGTAAAATATTTATTTTATTAGCGACAAGAAACTGCCAGAAGAAAAACTTAATATGAATTTTTAGTGAAGGTATTGCCTCCTGAGTTTTGGAATATTTATCTTGATTATAAGAAATTTATTTTTATTCAGAAGAAGTTTATTAGATTATCTAAGGCTACGGATTTGGCTGTTATTAACATCAAAAATCTTGCACTATAAAAAGCAAGCGTTGAAAAGTATTCTGTATACTCTTGAGCTGTATGATTCTGTATTCTTGATAAGATTAGCTCACGCGCCTTTAATATGACCATTACTCTCTTGAAGTGATATGGATGAGCTGCCAGACTTTACCCAATATGGCTATGCTTTAAAAAAAGAGCTCGGAGCGAATAGATCGGGCGGAAGAATTACTTATCTAGCCAAAGATCTTCGCACAGAGCAATTAGTCGTTATTAAGCAGTTTCAATTTGCTAGATCATCTTCGAGCTGGTCTGCGTATGATGCCCATCAGCGAGAAATCGATGTTTTGACGGGGTTGCAGCACCCAGGAATTCCCTCCTATCTAAACTCTTTTCAATTGCCAGATGGATTTTGCATGAGCCAAGAGTATAAGCATGCCCAACCACTTTCTGTGAATCGAAGTTTCAATGGAGAAGACGTTAGGGCGATCGCACTTCAAGTCCTAGAGATTCTGATATATCTACAGAACCGCATCCCTCCAATTATTCATCGAGACCTTAAGCCCGATAATATTCTGGTCGATGATGCCCTGACTGTGTATTTGGTAGATTTTGGCTTTGCTCGTGTAGGTGATGGTGAGGTAGGCGTCAGTAGCGTTGTTAAAGGAACTTTGGGCTTCATGCCCCCGGAACAACTATTTAACCGTCAATTGACGGAATCATCAGATTTGTATGGCTTGGGAATGACGCTCATTTGCTTATTAACCCACACTAAACCAGATGATATTGGCTCTTTAGTAGACATTAGTTACAAGATTAAATTCAGGCACCTGGTTCCAAAACTTAGTCTGCCCTGGATTAAGTGGCTAGAAAAAATGTCAGAACCTAGAGTCAAAGATAGGTATTCTAATGCTCGTGAGGCCCTTAAAGCAATTCCAACAGTTTCCCTTCATCCACCTGAAGTTCAGTTAGGTCAGGCGACAATCAATCTACAGGCTAAAAGAATCGGTGAAACAATCATTCATACTCTTAGTACTACTAATATTGTCCCCGAAATTTTGCTGAAAGGACACTGGGAAGTTCAGCCACATCCCCAGGATCCTCCTACCACCAAGGAAGATCACGCATGGATAAAGATTAGTCCTCAAGTTTTTGAAGGCAATACCGTATGCTGTGAAATCATGGTCGATACGCAAAAACTGATGGCTGGGTCTGTCTATCAGAGAGTTTTAATACTCACCACGAATGCATTTCCTCAAACATATTCAATTCCGCTTCAAGTCAGGACAGCAGTCATTCCTGTTCAAAATAGGGAGGTTCCTTTCTATCCTCTTACGATATTGTTTCTTACGGTTTTATTCTCATCCCGAATTTTGCTGTCGGCAGCATTTTCGCCCTCCTTACCTAATGAAATGTTTGGAGTAGTCAGCTTTGGTCTACTCATCGGAGCGATTATAGGACTGCAAGGTGCTGCGTGGACTTTACAAGGAGCAAAAGTTTTATCAGGTTCAAGCCTTCTATCATTCACAGCGGTTTTACTCGCTGCGCCTACTTTGGTTGGAGCTGGCATCTTTATCGACAAACTTTATGGTTCTTGGGACGTAATTCTTGCTGGACTCATTCCAGGCGCATTCAGTGGGTGGTTAATCGGATTGTTTGCAGGCTTTGCTGTAGAAAAGCTTTCAGCGATGCATATTCAGCGATACGAGGCAATCTCCTTGGTGATTTCAGCAACTTGTCTAGCAGTTACCACCTCATTAGGCCTTCTCTTAGAATTTGGAAACCCGCTTGTATTGTTACCCTTTACTACTTTTGTGATTATTTTAGCTTCTTTAATTATTAATACTCCTTTAAAGCGAGCAAGACAAATTGTGGCTTATAGAAAGATGGAACGCAATCGTATTCGGCCCGGCAACTGATAGAGTGAATCCCATTTGTAGTAATCCTGATTCAACTTATGAGAAGGGTTCATATTGATGCATCTTTGGGAGATCGAACACCTCAAGTTATAAAAACCTGTTCGAAGAGGGCTTTGAGCACTATAAAGCAGGGAGGTAACCTAGCCAGCCATCTTAGCCATGTCTTAGTCTGTGACCGAGCATCTTCAATAAGTTTTTGACTCGGTCCATTAGGGGCAAATCGCACAAAGTGAGTCAAGGGCTAAGCTGGCTATTCGCTCGCGCCTGACTCATGCCAAAGATAAAGCCTCGCATAACCCGAGTAGGATAGAGGCAAAGTATATCAGGATGAACAGCAATTAATCCTCAAGCGTCTTCAGGTGCGTTTTACGATCCGCTCAAAAGCCCGTTTGCGCCCTTCGCGTTGAAGGTCTCTCGAATGAAATCGTCCCAGGCATGACCAAAGCTCGGCAAAAGTCCCTCGCATTCTGGCACCCTCAGTCCCGTTAAACTGCACAAGATTCGTGGTTTAGTCCGTAACTCGGCATAAGTCACTTTCATAGCAGATTCCTGGGCAATGTTTCTGAAATGATTCTACCGATCTAATTTCCGATAAGGTCTAATGCAGGTAATCCTTAATCTCCCTACCGATCTGGAACAAGACTTGGTTCGTCAAGCATCCCAGTCTTATACTCCACTTCAGACCCTAATTCTGCAAGCCTTGCCTCAAGTGGCTCAATCACCTGCTGTCACCACATCATAGTGGTCAGAGATAGTCTTGTCTTGCAAAGACAACCCCGATTTTCCTGCATGCGAATCCTACCGCGACGAACTTCTGCTACCTCGTAAACCGAAATTGTTTTGATGCATTGTCTTCTAGACACCTGCGTCATCAGCGACTTCATCAAAGGAGAAGCGAAAACCATAGCCAGACTCAAGCAAACTTCACCCGATGACATTGCCATCTCAGCCATCACCGTGATGTGATTGGATTATGGCTTAGTACCGAATCCGCAAAGGGCTTAGAAGATTGAACCAGCGATCGCTAGCATTCTGTCTTCTGTAACCAATCTGCCATTCGGCACCGGAGAAGCTGAAAAGCGGCTCAATTACATGCTGCTTTCAACTCTCAAGAGCAATCAATTGGGCTTACGATGTCTCGATTGCAGCTACAGCACTTCAACATAACTTGATTCTGGCAATAGAAAACCAATGAGGGTTTGAGTGGGTTTTTGGCTTACGGGCCAAAAATTGGCGAAGAGCTAAATAAGCGATTTAACGTTGACTGCAAACTGAGATATCCCGTAGCAGCGGGCAGACGAAAGCTGCTGATGTGGGTTTATAAGGTTGCCTAACCGCCACTGCACTTCACCGCTAAACTAGCCTTGTTGACCAACACTCTCCAGGCACAGACAGCATTTTGAACGCAGGTAACAGCATTCAGAGGATAAAAACTATCACTCTGAGGTGAGAGGTTCAAAGACAGTCATGGCTTCCCTGTTCTTATGGCAATATTCTGTGCCTTATCCTTTCACTCGACTTTTGGTGGGGTCATAGAGGGAAAAGGGGCCTACGGTCGAGTGCACTCGTCGCTTAAGGCCATCCAACAAGCCCACCTCTAGTTCCATGCCTGGCTGGGCATACTCGGGGGCAACTTGGGCCAGGGCAATACTGCGATTCAGCACGGGCGAGAAGGTGCCGCTAGTGACGTGGCCAACCCGCCAGCGTTGGCCATACGCCGGCCCCGAGGGGCCATCGCCCACGGGATACACGCATTGCCCGCCGCAGGCCACCTCACTGCCGTCTAACGTCAGCCCGACTGCCGTGAACGGGGGGCGATCGCGGAGTTTCTCCAAGGCCGCGCGTCCGATAAAGTCCGACTTAGTTTTCAGCCCCACACTCCAGCCAATGCCAGCCTGATAGGGCGAAATCAGATCGTTAAATTCCCGCCCCGCCGCCAGCAGACCGGCCTCAATGCGGGCGCGATCGAGCCCCTGCATGCCCAACGGCAAGAGGTCATAGGCTGCCCCGGCCTGCATTAGAACATCCCACAGGTCAGCGCCGCGACTGGGATGCACAAACAGCTCATACCCCAGCTCACCCGTGTAGCCGGTACGTGATAGCAGAACAGGAATGCCAGCGATACAGCCGGTAACAAAGCGAAAAAACTTCAGTTCGGTGAGGTCGGTCAGGGGCCATTCGGCGTTGATCTCGATCAGCGATCGCAGCAGCTCGCAAGAGTAAGGCCCCTGCAGGGCCAGATTGTGCCAGTGATCGCTGCTGTTCACCACCGTGACCGCCCAGCCCTGGTCACGAGCCACCTTTTGCAGCCACAGGCCATCGGTATCACAGTTGCCCACATAGCGATAGGCCGACTCGCCCAGGCGAAAGACAATGCCGTCGTCAATCATGCCGCCGTGGGGATTTAGCAGACAGCCATAGGCCGACTGACCGCTTGCCAACTTGGCCACATTGCGCGAAAACGTCCACTGCAGCAGGGTGAGAGCATCCGGCCCCGTCACCTCAAATTTGCGCAGGGCGGAGAGATCCATCAGCGACACGCGCTCCCGCAGGGCCCAGTATTCGGCGTGATCGCCCGCATGGGGATAGCTGACCGGCACCCAGAAACCGTTATATTCCACCAGACTTTGAGTCAGCGATCGCACCCTCGGAGTAAAGGCGCTGTCCTGGGTCAGGCGCAGGGGCAGTTCCTTCGCCACGCGCCGTCCAATCGCCTTAGGAAAGTCGTCTTCAGCCGCATAGACCCGAACGTGAATGGGGGTAGGCTGCCAGCCGTTGACCGGGTCGATGTCGTCAGGGCAGGCGGAACTGGCGCAGAGCAAATCGCTATGGGCCTTGAGCAACACGTAATCACCGGGGCGCGACCAAGATTCGGCGGCGGTGATGGCCCCACTATCATCCACGGCGGTGTTGAAAAAAAAGTTGATGGCGGGCCAGCCGAGGCGGGGAGCCATGCCATAGGGGGCCAGCACTGCGTTGAAGTTGTCACTGCAGCTAGCGTGGTCAAAGTAGCCGGCATCCTCATAGTATTTGTTGGTGCAAGCCAGCATAAAACTGTCGTGGCGATTGCAGGTGTCTTGAATCACCTCGATCAAAGGCTGCATCGTCTGGGAAAAGTATTTGCCGTACAGTCCGGCCTGGGGCATTGCCATACCCAACAGCGTGCGGGTGACGGTGCTGTCGAGTTCCTCGTCGTGGTGTTCGCCTGCAAATGCCAGAAAGTCGGAGCACTGTGAGCCTTCCACATCAATAATCTGAATGTACTGATCGGCTTTGACCCGATAAGCGATCGCCGTAGACGCCGAAATCCGATATTCTGCCACCACCTGACCCAACGGTGCTGGCACATCATCAAACGTCGTAGCGGTAGAAATTGCTTGAAGCTGCAAGTTTTGAATGATTGAGGGGGTTCAGAAAAACGTATCTGGTTAGGGTGAGATTTTGGGTTCTTGGTTCTTGGTTCTTGACTATGGGTTCTGGAATTTACGCCTGAAACTCTAACTTTAAGCAGGCTCACCAGTGTACTAAGCGAAAGGGAAAGGCCGCCAGGGAATCCACTGTTCCCAAAGCTGTCGGAGGGTGCCGTCGGCTTCCAGCTGATCAAGCGTTTGATTGAGCGCTGTGAGCAGGTTTTCGTTGTCAGGGCGCAGGGCGATCGCAAACGGCTGCTTGGTTTCTACCGTAAAGGCAATCCGTAGAGTCGGATCGGCTTCTACCGCCGTAATCAGCACCAGTTCATCATCGACTAGGGCGTCAATTTCTCCAGCCCGGAGAGCCGCTAACATTTCGGGCAGCACGCGATCGCTGCCCGGAAACGGGACCAGTTCTGCTCCCGCAAACTGCTGCCCCAGTTCCAGGTTAGTACTGTCGGCCAACCCGCCCAACTTGAGTCCGGACAAATCAGTAGCGGCGTGAATATCGCTGTCGGTGCGCACAATTACGGCTTCTTCGAAAATGCCATAGGGCCGAGTGAACCGGCTGTGGGCCTGACGTCCTGGAGTGACCGCCTGATTAAACCAAACCACATCACACTGCTCGGCCTGCAGCGTTTCATAGAACTTTTCCATTGGTAAGTTTAGCCACACCGGTTCCAGGCCTAGCTGGGCACAGACAGCCCGTGCCACATTTGGTTCATACCCTAACCGCTGCCCATTTTCCACATAGGTCATGGGGCGGGCATCAAAATCGCTGGCTCCAATGGTGAGTTGGCCAGATTTCAGCGTCGAAAGGCCCATACATCCAATCCCCACTTATCCCGAT
>JBCCJU010000144.1:0-14549 GCA_039027715.1 Cyanobacteria bacterium P01_C01_bin.120 | reverse complement strand
TGACGGAGCAATTAGTATGCAGCCGGAGCAGTTCTCCAGCGAAATCGAAACTCATCGGAGTTTTGCCCCTCTCAAGTGTCTACTGTGGTTGCACGGATTAGGGACTCTCGGAATTGTCTTGGTACTAGGTGGATTGCCGGCCCAGGCGGAGACCGAAAGTTCACTTGAGTCATCAGAGCCCCTGCCCGTAGAAGCCTCTCCACCCATGGCGCCCGTCGAAACTTCGGCGGAAGCTCTGCTTAGCCCTCAAATTACCGCTGAGCCGACTCCCGAACCTGCGATCGCTGCTCCGACAATGGAGCCAGCGCCAACTGAAACCGCCCCGCCATCTGTTATATCGGTTACCGAGAAGGCTCCGTCTGCTGATTTGCCGGCTGCCGAATCGGCGATTCCTGACTCTTTCAACAATGTCTTTATTGACCCCACCGATTACAGTTTGGGCGCCACCCCTTCTCTCGATACGCCTTCGCTAATCTTTTCCGATCGCACTACTGGCTGTCAATTTAGTCTGCAGCAGGGCCAGTCCACTCCATCACACAGTTGCAGCAACACCGCCAACTCGGGTGCAAACGGCACTGCCAATGGGGGCCAAAATGACTACGTCACTTACGGCAGTCCAATCGATGGTGAAGGCGCTCAATTTTCTGTTGGCCCGCTTAGCGTCGGTGGTCAAGGGGTGACGGTCGGCAACACCACTATCATCAGCCGCGAATACTTCAATGAAAAGCTGCGTTCTCTTAATCTGATGAGACGCGGCGCCCAAGAATTTGTCTTTCCATTGGCGATTCCGTCACCTATTACTTCTCTGTTTGGCTGGCGAATACATCCTATTTTTGGCGATCGCCGCTTCCACACTGGTACTGACCTGGGCGCTCCTGAGGGCACTCCCGTTGTGGCGACTCAAGATGGTGAAGTGCACATTGCCGATTATTTGGGCGGCTATGGCTTAACGGTCATTTTGCGTCACGCTGAAGGTTCCTTAGAAACTCGCTATGCTCACCTGTCCCGCATTTTGGTTCGTCCGGGTGAAGTTGTCAAACAGGGTGAAGTTGTCGGCTTAGTAGGTAGCACGGGCAACTCCACTGGACCCCACCTGCACTTCGAGCTGCGCGAGCTGACTGCCCAGGGCTGGATCTTGCTCAATCCTAATGAGTTAATGGGCTATGCAATGGCTAATTTAGCTGATACCCTCAACAATCCTCTATTGGCCCTAGGGTTGGAGGCTGATGACAAGAGTGCCAGTGACAAAGCTGAAGCTGATCAATCCCTGATGCCCTATCGCCCTGCTCAACCTAACGCCAATTAGAACTCTTAGCCGTCTAAAGCGTTGAAGGTATCGTTTCAGTAATCAGCGCTGTTTCAGGTGGCCGGTTAAATCTATAACCGTCGCCAACTCTGCTAGGACAAGATAGCGTTTTTCCTGGTCATACAGGCTTTTAAAATTAATAGCTGCTGCCCTTAAAAGGCAATGGCATTTTGCTGCGCTTCCACTCATTTGTAAGCTGACTGGCCGTCGATTACCCCTGTAAAAATGACGCCAATTCACTAAGCTCATTCAAAAGACAGAAGGCATGGATTTGGCTTGCATGTAATGATTACTTGCAAGTTTAATTCTTCTTTAAAAAAATTTTTCTTTTTTTAAGATAGACATGTCTGAAAGTAACAAGGCTTCCACAAAGCACATACTTACTGTGGATGACTCGGTTGACAACCTCTTTTTAATTGAATCGATTTTGGAAGGCGATGAGTACGAACTGAGCTTTGCCGAGAGCGGGCAAGAGGCCTTAACTAATATTCAGAAGTCACCCCCAGATCTGGTCCTTTTGGACATTATGATGCCGGTGATGGATGGCTACGAAGTCACCCGCCGAATTCGGCAATGTGACAACCTACCCTATATTCCAGTTTTGCTCTTAACCGCCCACGATCATGCCAGTTTAGTTAAGGGGTTGGATGCGGGCGCTGATGATTTTATTCGTAAACCTTTTGATATTGAAGAACTTCAGGCGCGGGTGCGATCGCTGTTGCGGATGAAGGCCGCGATGGATGCTCAAGCACATATGATTCGTCAGCGGGATGACTTTGTAGCCCGACTCACCCATGACCTGCGAACGCCTTTGGTTGCCGCCAACCGCATGTTGACTTTTTGTCGTAAAGGCTCATTTGGGCCAGTGGCTGAGGATGCAAAAGCAGCGATTAGTGCCACTATTCAAAACAATGGTCAACTGTTGGAAATGGTTAATACCCTGCTCGAAGTTTATCGTCACGATGCTGGGCATAAGTCTTTGACCGTTATTGCCGTCAACCTTTACGATCTCGCTGAAGCGGTGGTGAATGAATTGACCCCAATTGCCGAGGCTAAACAGCTGCAACTGCACATTAGTGGCGGCAGCAGCCAAACGATTGTGGACAAATCGTCCTTCGAAATTCAGGGAGATGTGATGGAACTGCGACGGCTGCTAACAAATCTCATTGGCAATGCGCTTAAGTTTACTGATGAAGGATGCGTCTCAGTTGAACTACAGCAGAATCATGCAGTGCCCAGTAGCAGAACCCTAGAGAATAATGCCGACAGCGCCAAATCATGGGTTGCCCTCAAAGTTATCGATACGGGTGTTGGCATCGCCGAGGCCGACCAGGCTGAAATTTTTGAATGGTTCCGGCAAGGCAAACAGCGACGATCTGGCAGTGGCCTAGGCCTGCATTTAGCCGGTCGCATCGCCAGAATGCATGGCGGCTGCATTGATGTTGATTCAGCTTTACAAGAAGGCAGTACTTTTACGCTGTTTCTGCCCAGCACAGAGTAAAACTTATGGGCTGCGCCAGTGGATTAGGTCAGTCATTTCAGCAGCAATATCGCATACTGGGCGATTGTCAGTCGCAATTCGAAAGTCGCTCGGGCTGTCCTGTCTTTCCAACGTTCTGGCTAATTCTGCGGCTCGATTGAGATGCCAGTCAAGACTGGCTCCCGTTTCCCGCTGCCTGACTCGCTTCTCTAACGTTTCCAACTTGGCTGTTAACTGAAAAGTCACGATGCTTGCTCCAGGAACTGCTGATTGAACACGCTCAATAAACGATTTCCTCTCGACAACGTAAGCAATTATCAGGTTGAGAGAACCCAATTGTGAGCAATTCTTCCAAACGTCAGCCAGATTTTTTAATCCCAATTCATTGCCCCACGGGTCACTTGCTGGGCGGGGATAAGTATAACGAAGCTGGTCAAAATCAACGAATGTATGGGGTAGCTGTTTGTGCTCCAGCAACTCGCTTAACACTTGCCCTACGGTTGTTTTGCCAACTCCCACAGGACCGCTGATTAGAACCAAAGGCGTTGTGACGTCTACCATTTGTGAATTCTCTAGGACTTGGGCATCAGTCGGCATCTTGAACTTCTAAGGGATATCAAATTCAATTGTCCCCAGAATTTTAGGGAAGGCAAAATCGGATTTAACTACGTAAATTTTGTTCTCAAAGATAAAGCTTATCAATCCACAGAGCTAACAGCATTACCGCAAAATTTGGCCAAGTCAAATTGTCATGATGAGGTGATAGGTCATGGCGACTTTGTTTTAATATTGCTCTCTGAACATCCGTATTTTTGCTGATCAAATCACTATTTTTAGCCATTTAATTGCCACGCTTGAAGCCATAACATTAATTCACGCTAACAATTTGCTCTGCTTTAAAGTAAGCAAGATAGTCTGAGGAGACGCAAGGCGTTAATCATTTTCGACCAAACAATTTATGCTGTGTTGGTTGATTAACCTTTTGTCTGCACACGGTTGTCAGGGGTTCCTGCCGGTATGGTTCACATGATAGGGCCGACTTCAACAATTCTCTTAAAGCCGATTCTGGTTTCTCCCCGTAGCTTTAAGAGGCAAATTGAAACGACATTGGGAGCGCTAGTCCAGCTCGGAAAGCGGGTGACGCTGTTTGCTAAATTGCCAAAAGGCAAAATCTGGTTGTCTGATCTGATGCAATATAGCCAGGCGATTGATCCTCGTCCAGATATTTTTGTTTGGGTCCGCGAAGAATATATTCGCAATGATTGGCAGCAGCCAATCATGATTCCGCAGACTGACCCTATGCAAAAGGAATATTTTTTATTAATCCTCTCTGAAACTATAAGCTGCCTGCTCCAAGGTTATAGAGAAGACGCCATCATCGATGCTGAAGCAAATGAGTTGGAAGCTGAAGTTTCTCCGGAAGAGCCAGAGTCTGCGCCTAAAGTAAGATTTTCCATTACTTTTCAGAAATCCTCAATTCAAAATTTTGTGAATAAGCTGCAAGGATCTGTGGAAGCCAGCTTTGCGGAACATCCCCAACAACTTTTCCTATCATCTCTGTCGGCTAATTGGGACGATCGCATGCGGGTGCCCGAGCAATGTCACCCGGCATTTATCGACGCTATTTTGCTGCAGGATGGCCGACAACAGGAGCGGCTGCAGCAGCAAGCTCGGGCTTATCGACGGGAAGCGATGAACGTTTCTAGCCTATCGACCCAAAACGAGTCACTCATGAATACGCTGCGACTCAAAGATGATTTTTTGCATACCGTCGGTCAAGAGTTGCGTACGCCCCTATCCACTATCAAAACCGCCCTGCCGCTGCTGTATTCTTCCAATCTAAAACTACCTCAACGCCAGCGCTATCTTGATATGATTAGCCGCGAGTGCGATCGCCAAGTCAACCTCATCAACGGGGTTCTAGAACTGCTGCAGGTTGAGCGTACTCTGATGACGGCCAAACCCGAGCCCGTCAACGTGTTCGACATCTTGCCGGGCATTGTGAGTACCTACCAACCCTTGGCCCAAGAGAAAGGCATTCGCCTCGCTTACACCGTTCCCAACACCTTGGCAGACATTTACTGTCCGCAAAACTGGGTGCGCCAAATCGTGATTCAACTATTGAGCAACAGCATTCGGTTTACTAATGCCGGTGGCGAAGTTTGGGTGACGGCGCAACCAGTTGACGATGAAACGCTGGCGATCAATATCAAAGATACCGGCATTGGTATTCCTCCCAACGAACTGCCCCATGTGTTCGAGCATTTCTATCGGGGTCGACAAGCCACTACTGATGAAGACGACGGGGTCGGGTTAGGGCTGGCCATCGTTCGTCAACTGCTGCTCTACTGCGACGGACAAATTAGCGTCGAGAGCCAGCCCGAAGTTGGCACTCATGTCATGGTCAAACTACCCTTATATCAATCCGCCTAGTTGCGGCTGTGGTAGCTGGTCCCTATTCAGCCCGCATCGGCAACTGGATTGAGTCGCTCGTCCGTCTGTCCCCAAGCCTGTGAACGTACTGTTCGTCCACCAAAATTTTCCGGGGCAATATCCCCACTTGGCTCAGGCCTTAGCCCAGCAGGGACACCGAGTTATTGGCTTGGGCGAAAAGGCCAATCTACAAAATCGCCCTGATCTGCCAGGGGTGACGCGAATTGGCTATCCGACACCCCAATCGGGGCACCCAAATACGCATCAGTATCTGCGTGATTTTGAAGGTCAAGTGCGGCGCGGACAGCAAATTGTGCGATCGCTCCTCAATCTAAAAAATCAGGGATTTGTGCCCGATCTGATTTATGCTCACCCCGGCTGGGGAGAATTGCTGTACATCAAAGATGTTTATCCCCAGGTGCCCTTAGTTGGACTGTTTGAGTTCTACTACCACGGGCGCGATCAGGATGTGGGCTTTGATTCAGAGTTTGCTGCTCAGCCGCTGCTGGAGTTGGACAGCCAATGCCGCATTCGCACCAAAAACGTCAACAATTTACTCGCGCTGGAAGCGGTTGACTTGGGCATTTGTCCAACTCACTATCAAAAGTCGGTTATGCCGATCGCCTTTCAAGACAAGCTCACGGTGATTCACGACGGCATCAATACTAATGTCGCTATCCCTAATCCGCAGGCTCAACTCTCCTTGCCCTCAGAAGCAGCAACTATTGCCCTTAATCACTCCACGGAAGTCATCACTTTTGTGAACCGCAATCTAGAACCCTATCGCGGCTATCACACCTTTATGCGCTGTTTGCCCCGCCTGCTGCAGGAGCGGCCCCAGGCTCAAGTCGTTTTGGTGGGAGGTGATGGCGTCAGCTATGGCGCCGCTGCCCCCCCTAACCAAACCTGGAAGGCGACTTTTCTCCAGGAAGTGCAAACGGACTTAGACCTGACTCGCGTACATTTTGTCGGCAAAGTTCCCTACAGTCAGCTAATTCAGCTGTTTCAAGTTTCCAGTGTGCACGTGTACCTCACATATCCTTTTGTCCTGTCCTGGTCAATGCTGGAGGCCATGAGCTGTGGCTGCTTGGTGGTGGGCTCGCGCACTCCCCCCGTCGAGGAGCTGATTCGAGCGGGCGAAAATGGCCTGCTCGTCGATTTCTTTGACTCCAACGCCATTGTTGATCAGATTAATGCGGTCATGACCCATCCCACTCGCATGCAGTCTCTGCGGGCAGCGGCCCGCCGCACCATTGTGGAAAACTATGATTTGCAGACGGTGTGTCTGCCTCAGCAGCTGGCCCTGATACAGCAGATTTTGCCCGCCACGGCAGCCGGTTTTTCTCAAAACCTTTCCAATCAGAAATAAATTAGCTTACAATCATATTCCGTGAATAAAATTGACCGTCCCGGAGAAGCTGATGCCTCGTCATTGTGACCTCACTGGCAAAAAGGCCAACAACGCCTTTGCCATTTCCCACTCCCACCGTCGCACCAAACGCCTGCAGGAAGCGAATCTGCAGTCTAAGCGAGTGTGGTGGCCCGAGGGCAAGCGCTACGTTAAGCTGCGGCTGTCTACCAAAGCGATTAAGACTTTGGAAAAGAAAGGCATTAGCGCTATGGCCCGGGAAGCCGGCATCAATCTAGCAAAGTATTAAAGTCACTCTGTCAGTCTGATAGTTGACACGCAATATACTGTTTGTTCCTTGAAAGCTCATCTACGGTCTTTCAAGGAATTTTGTTGTTGGTTGGGGCTATGCTACTGAGGCCGATTTTGTCCCTTTGCTGCCACCGACTACTGCGGGTGACCGGATTCAACTTTCCCTGGAGTTAAGGAATTTGGGCTGGGACGTCAGTCCCGTTGGCAGACTGATTCAAGCTGTTCATAGAAACGAGATGTCCGCTTCTCCCATTGGCGAAACTCAATTAAGCGTACTGTTAGCGTCCCTGCAGCCCCAGCTGCAGCCGGCGATTTTTGTCTTTGCCACGGTGGCCGCCGGCGCAACGCTGCCCCCTGACATTAGTCCGGTTTGTCAGTTTCAGGAAGCAGAAGGCGTTACGGTGATTTTGCGCCAGGACGAAGCCGACCAGGCGCGACTGCCGTACCAGTATCCTTGCCGGATGATTACGCTGACCATCCATTCCAGCTTAGAAGCGGTGGGAATGCTAGCCGCCGTCACCCAAGCCCTTGCTGCTGAGGGAATCAGCACTAATGTCGTGTCTGCTTATTTTCACGATCACTTATTTGTGGCCTGCGATCGCGCCCAAGCCGCCCTCAACTGCCTCCGGTCGCTGGCCGCCCAATCTGGTTCGCCGTCTGAATGACCCCGATGCTCTTTGCTATCGCAAGCGGCCCGATCGCAAAATGCTGACCACCAGCCATAAACCTAAAAAGGTAGCGGCAGCAAACAGGATATTGCTCAAAATAATGCCTTGGGAACTTTGCTGGTTTGTCGATACGATCGCGGCGCCGATAATCAGGGAGGCGACAACCGTGCTGTAGGCGCGGCGGTTAGCGGCATCATCAATGCTGCGGCGGACGCCCTCCAAACCGCTGAGGTGAAC
This sequence comes from Cyanobacteria bacterium P01_C01_bin.120, assembly GCA_039027715.1. Taxonomy (GTDB): domain Bacteria; phylum Cyanobacteriota; class Cyanobacteriia; order Phormidesmidales; family Phormidesmidaceae; genus Halomicronema. Next base: position 6,765 of record JBCCJU010000144.1, on the reverse strand, counting down.
GTTCCACTTGAGCGTCTCGGCGCTAAGACGATCCAGCAGAAAGGCAAACTGTCGCGGCGATTCCAGCGATAGGTTGCGAAATTCCAGCCCTGTACGGAGCAGCGTTTGCACCAAGTCTTCCCCCGCCAACTGCTGCCGGAAGAGATCTGCCATCAGCGGCCGAATTTCCGAAATTAGATTGACCTGGGGATTGAACTGCCGCGCTGCCCCTTCGAGATTGGCCAAAGATTTGGTGAATAGTCCGACGTTGGCGGGCCAGCGCAGATTATTTTGGGTACCGGCTTCCAAAATTTCGCCAAACACCTCAGCCGTATTGACCTTTTCTAAGCTGAGGCCATAGTAGCGGCCCATCAGTCGGGTAAATTCACTTTCGAGTTTGGAAATATCAGTGGGCTGCAGGGGTTCTGCCAGCTTGATAGCAATTTGGGTACAGCGTTGGGCATCAGAACTGGCGATCGCCAACACCATTTCCGTCATCGTGGCCCGAGTGCGCGGATCGAGCCGTCCCATCATGCCGCAGTCGAGGACGGCGACGCGGCCATCCCGCAGATAGAAAATATTGCCCGGATGCGGATCGGCATGGAAAAAGCCGTCTACAAAATATTGCTTAAAGAAAGCGCGAAACAGCAGCGTCGTGATTTCTTCACGGCGACGGGCCGCTTTGGCGTTGTCATCCTTGGCTACGGGGGTGGTCAAGATGGGGGCGCCGTCCAGCCATTCCATCACCATCAGCTTCGGGGTCGTCAGGTCCCAATAAATCTCGGGTACCACTAACTGTTTCGCGTCATACCAGGGACTGTTTTGCAGATTGCGGCGTAGTTTGTCGGTGTATTCAGCTTCGGTGGTGAAATCCAGTTCCGCCCGAATCGCCTCGCTAAATTCATAGGCTAAGTCAACCACGTTGTAACGTTGGCCAAACTGAGTAGCCGACATCAGTCGGGCCACGTCGCGGATCAGCGCCATATCTCGCTCAACCAGGCGTTCGATGCCGGGCCGCTGCACTTTGATGGCGACTTGCCGCCCATCTTTCAGCACGGCGCGATGGGTCTGCCCAATGGAACCCGCCGCGATCGCGCTATATTCAATCTTCTGAAAATAATTTTCGACCGGCCCCGGCAGATTTTGACGAATAAACGGCTCCATCTGCTGCGCCGACACTGGCTGCACAGTTGACTGCAAGCTGCTCAGCGCTTCGATGTAGCGAGTGGGCAATAGGTCAGGACGGGTGCTCAGAAGCTGGCCAAATTTCACATAGACTGGCCCCAACTCAGTCAGAATGTTGCGCAAAACTTCTGGAGTGGGAATGTCTGGTTCGGCTGCTTTGCCGCCGCTGAGCAGGCGCCGCATGTAGTCCCAGCCATTGCGGAACACTACTTCAACAATTTCGCCCTGACGGGACATTCGAGACGATGCGAGCATTGAACCTCCGGGGGACTGCCTTTAATGCTAACGAAGTTTGCGTCAGACCACTGACGTGGCTTTAGCCAGATGATTGAGAGCGTCAAGAATTTTGTGGGCAATAGTGACTGCACCGCCGGGGCCGCCGACCCGTTCTCGGCCATTTTCTCGACAGCGATGCAAAAATTGCGGATCGGCTAAAATCTGATCGATTTTGGTCGCTGCCAAACTCAAGGTTTTGGCTGTGGCCGGGCGAGTGCCTACGGTAATCACGGACTCTCCTAATAGTCGCATTTGAGCTTCAGCAAACAGATAAGTAAACTGTGGTCCCGGCCCTGGAATTTGAATGATCGGCTTACCCAAACCAACGGCTTGTTCGACAGCCGTGCCGGCCATGCCGACGACAAGGTCACACTGATGCAAAATATCGGCAAACGCATCGTAGTGATAGTAGATCGTCACAGGGCCCTTTTTAAGCTGTCCTAGTCGTATTTTCCAACCGTGTTGAATCGCCAGCGTGGTTAAATGTTCGGGGGTAAATCCGGGCACTAGCGCGGCTCGAAACTGCACCGAACGCAAGGGGGCGATCGCTTCGCACAGTTTCAGCATCAGCCCCAAGTTGACCTGAGCTTCCGGTAACCGACTGCCGGGCAGCAGGGCAATCAAAGGCAGATTCGCGGTCTCAAATAAGTGACCGCTGGGCGTCAACACATCCATGATGGGATAGCCTAAGAACTGGGTTGGCACAAAACCGCGCCGCAGTAAATCCCGAGCCGTATAGCGATCGCGGGTCAGAATCGCCAAGCACTGAGATGATTTCATACCCCACTGCGCCAGCCACGGTAGCTTGACGCTCCCTTCGTAATAGCTCGACGTGCTGACTAAAAACACGATGAACGGGCGTCCCGTCAGCCGAGCAAACAAAATCGGCACAATGTCGCCACAGGCAAACAGCAAATCACAGGATGGACTGTAGGCCCTCACGGCTCGGTATTGTCGCCACGTCAGGCCAATCAGACCTGATAGCAAATCTTTGACTAAACTTACCGGATTGGTATCGCGCCACCAATTCACCGGGTTCAGCAGGCGCAGGAAATTAATGTAGTTGAACCCCCCTGAAGGTAGCTGCTGTGTCGGCCCAATAATTTTGACATCTAAGCGGCGGTAGGCATTGCCCTCACCAACAATGGGCATTGCTGCCATCTCAATGGTTGGATTGAGTCGCCATAAAGCTTTGAGCACCAGGCTGGCGTTAAGATCTTCACCATGTCCATTACTCAGAAACAGTACCCGCCTGGTCATTACCCGTTCCGTAGTAACTCCTCAATAAGCGTACAGGAAACAGAAACCTGCTTTTCTAAAATGTCGGCAGCTCACCCAGAAAGTTTTTTACCGTAGCCGGGCGCTGTGCTGGACAGTGCCGGGCCGGAGGGCGTCGAGTCACTGACAGTCGGTTCCCAGCCGGCGGCAATAGGAATTTGGACGGGAGATTTTGGCTCTTTTTGCCGCCGATGCCAAGGGCAAACCAGGCGGGATGGAAATGCCTAAACCTGGCCAACCACTGGGCTGACGGCTTTGCTTAGCCGAACTACAGGTTTGCCATAGCTAACCTAACCGCTTGATTTCGTTAGGGCGATGTCAGACTCTGCTTTCAAACTGCTGGTACCAAATAATATTCAAAAGTGTAGTTAAAACTAGCGCTGCGCCACCGCCCCACAGGGCTAGCCTGGGCTGATAGCCGCCTCGCGCCAAATTGGTTATCCATAAATGAGTGCGCTCATTGCCGAAGAACTGATCGGCGATCGCGGGAAAGAGATACATCAGCGACGCTCCCACAATTAACCACCCGACCATCGAGATCAACAAGAAAATTGTTTTAGCTGTAGACATATTGATTCAAGTCTTCAGGTAAAAAGCTTTGCATAAAAGAAATTTTATCCTGTAAAAATTCTAAGTCACCTCAGCACTGACAATCGAGTCTAAAAAAGTTCCCACTGAAGGCTTGTTGCATTGATGGCGTCAACCCTTCAGGTTCTATAGTCCCTTCCCAGACAATTGTTTCCACTATTTTCACTGTTTGAGCTATGGACAAGCCGCTGTTATTTGGGGCGAGATGAACTCACCCTTCACCAAGTTTGATAGCGAGCTCTATGCCTTCTGACAAGATAAAAGGCCGATCTCTATCCACCCAAGAAGCACCCGCTTAAAAACCGATGGATATGGATGAACGCCAACTGTCGGTTTCCCTCATAATAGGATGAGGATAGCTTTACATTTCTTTAATCATGGCAAAAGACCTGCAGGCGTTTTTGAAGCGGATCGAAGAGCGGGGGCAACTGCGGCGCATTAAAGCTCCAGTTGATCCGGATTTAGAGGTGGCAGAGATTGCCAACCGCTTGCTGCTGTCGGGCGGGCCAGCGCTCCTGTTCGAGAACGTGAAGGGGGCCGATATGCCCCTGGCAATTAACGTGTTGGGCACGTTGGAGCGAGTGTGCTGGAGTTTTGGCCTGGAGTCGCCCCAAGAGCTAGAGGCGATCGGTGACAAGCTAGCGCTACTGTATCAACCGCGTCCACCCAAGAAATTTTCCCAAGCGGTGGAAATGGGCAAAGCCCTATTTGACGTTGTGAGGGCGAAGCCCGATCTCGATTTGTTCCCGCCCTGCCATCACAGGGTGCTGAAAGGTGACGACGTTGACCTGACGAAGCTGCCACTACTGCGGGTCTACTCTGGCGATGCCGGTAAAGTCATCACCCTGGGGCTGATGGTCACCAAAGATCCCGAAAGCAAAATTCCCAATGTTGGGGTCTATCGCCTACAGCTGCAGTCGAAGAATACGGCAACCGTGCAGTGGCTTTCGGTGCGGGGGCCCAGTCGTCACTTACGTAAAGCGGCAGAGCGGGGTGAAAAGTTAGAGGTGGCCGTCGCGATCGGCGTCGATCCCCTCCTAATACTCGCGGCGGCTACGCCGTTGCCCATTGACCTGTCCGAATGGCTATTTGCGGGTCTGTACGGCGGCAACGGTGTAAATCTAGCGAAGTGCAAAACGGTCGATCTCGAAGTCCCGGCGCTGTCAGAGATTGTGCTGGAGGGTACGATCACTCCAGGCGAAACTGGCGTTGATGGCCCGGCAGGGGACCACATCGGCTATTACGGTCCGCAGCGGGACAGTGCCCCGCTGCTGCGCTTTCACTGCCTGACCCATCGCAAAAATCCGGTTTATATGACGGCCTTTAGCGGCCGCCCGCCTAAAGAAGACGCCATGATGGCTCTGGCTTTGAACCGCATCTACACGCCAATTTTGCGCCTGCAGGTGCCGGAAATTATTGATTTCTTCCTGCCAATGGAAGGGTTGAGCTACAAAGCTGCCGTAATTGCCATCGATAAAAGCTATCCGGGACAGGCGCGGCGGGCGGCCTTTGCCTTTTGGACAGCGCTGCCGCAGTTCACTTACACCAAGTTTGTGGTGGTGGTGGATAAAGCCATCAACATTCGCGATCCGCGTCAAGTAATGTGGGCGATGACTTCCAAGGTTGATCCAGCGCGGGACGTCTTTATCCTGCCAGAGAATCCCTTCGATCGCCTCGATTTCGCCACTGAGAAGCCCGGACTGGGGAGCCGCATGGGCATCGACGCCACGACAAAGGTGTATCCTGAAACCGATCGCCCCTGGAGCGATGAACTAGTGCCTGATCCAGAAACGGCAGCGCTGGTGGATCGCCGCTGGGCAGAATATGGTTTAGGTGACTTGAATCTACAGGACGTCGACCCCAATTTATTTGGCTACGACATTCGCTAAGGTCAAGCCCTTCTTCAGGATTGTGCAGGCGGAAGGCTGAGCCAAATAAAAGCGGCTCTGGAGCTGAAACTGAGATTGAACAATAAAAAATCCCTTCGCGCAAAGCGAAGGGACTGGAGTTCCTGAAAATCGTCACTGTGTTTACTATGCGGGCTGATCGGCGAAGTGAACAGAGGGGGCGCACCCCTTATGGGTGCTTACCATTGGGAGTTTCGCGGTCCCAAAGCTGGGGCCGATCGTGTAAGGCCACATATTGCTGATCGTGCTTGCCGGTGTAAATCTGGGTGGGGCGAAAAATGCGGTTTTCGCGAATCTGTTCTCGCCAGTGGGCCAGCCAACCAGCCACCCGAGCGATTGCAAATACTGGGGTAAACAGATCTGTGGGAATGCCCATCCGCCGATAGACCAGGCCAGAATAATAGTCCACATTGGGATAGACCCCTTTACCGCCCAGGCGCTCGGTCACTACGTGCTCCAGTTCTAGAGCAATTTCGTAATATTCGTCAGCGCCAAACTTCTCAAAAAGCTGCTCCGCCAGCTTCTGTAAAATCTCGGCGCGGGGGTCTTTGACTTTGTAAACGCGGTGGCCAAAGCCCATAATCCGCTTTTTCTGCTTAATACAGTCATCTACGTAAGGACGGACACCGTCGACGCTGCCAATAGTTTCCAGCATTTCAATGACTTCTTCATTGGCCCCACCGTGCAGCGGTCCGGCCAAGGTCCCCACAGCGGAAGCCACCACGGCATAAGGGTCCGTCAGCGTAGAAGCCGTTACCATCGCCGAAAACGTGGACGCATTGATGGTGTGTTCAGCGTGGAGCGTCAGGCAAATGTCGAAGATACGAGCCGCCAGCGGATCGGGTTCTTGTTCATTCAGCATGTAGAGAAAATTGGCCGCGTAACCTAAATCGTCGCGCGGCTGTACCGAATCGTTGCCCTTACGCATCAGCTGAAAAGCCGCCACCATCGTCGGAATTTTAGCGATTAGCCGCACGACAGCATTTTGAATATAAAGCGGATCGTTTAATGCTCGTTTGGAATAAAACAAGCCCAATGCCGCGGCACAGGCCTGTAAGGCATCCATGGGGTGCCCGCCCTCTGGGAAGCACTTCATCATGTCGCGGATGCGGTATTTCAACCGGCGATGATGGCGAATGCCATATTCAAATTCTTCTAACTCTAATTTAGTGGGCAGTCCGCCCCAAATAAGTAGATAGGCGGTTTCTAAAAACGTACTCTGCTGGGCCAAATCTTCAATACGAATGCCGCGATATTCCAAGATGCCCTGTTGGCCATCGACGCGGCTAATGCCTGATTGAGTTGCTGGAATTCCCTCTAGTCCGGGTTTGTATTCGCAGACTGTCATTATTGCATCGCTCCCATATATTGACTGACGCCGTCGTTTGCCACATCGCAATTGCCCGCCAACTGACAATCCTTGCGATTGCCTAGCCTGGAGGCAACATCCGCTGGATACGGCGCGGTTATTGGGGCAACTTTTGCTTCAGATCTTTCACTAGCAGACCTTAGACCTTGAAGTCTGTTCAGTTTGCAACTTCTGCTGGGGTGA
>JBCCJU010000143.1:0-14627 GCA_039027715.1 Cyanobacteria bacterium P01_C01_bin.120 | reverse complement strand
GTTATCGATGTCTTGGTTAGCCAGAAAGTTTTCGGGCACGCCTGGACCACCTCGAATAAAGTAGTCGCCATCGCCTTGATACTGCAGATAGTGGCCGCCTTCTTCCTGCAGGAGCATGCCTTTGGCGCGAAAGTCTTCGCCAGTCTTGTCGGTGGGCGCGATCGCGATCGTGCCGCCTTGACCATCGATGAAATCAACCGCTTGGCCAGCGTTGGGGTTAGTGCTGGCGGCAATGTCAGTGCCCGTGCGGAATGACGCTTCGTAGGTCCATTCCCCGGCACTGGGAGGATTGAAGTTGACTCGCCAAACGTTGCCGGCAGTGGCGCTGGTATTGGCAGCATCACCATCAGCAGCAAAAAAACCAGGAACGGTAATCACTTCTCCCGTGGCGGCGTTGGTAAAAGTGACATCGAGACGGTAGTCGCGGAAGGTTGACTTGGCTTCTGAAAACGTCTCAGGGGAGGTAAAGTCAACAGAAATTTTGTGCCAAGTTTTTAGTTCACCTGCTACAGCAGGTGAGCCAGAAGCAGCATTATTCAACATAATCTACCGGAAATAACGTCAGTGAGCGGTCACTATGTCAGCAACCGCAAGGGGTACTAAATCGCTGAGACATCGAGCACCATAAACCTGATTCGCTATCAGTTATTTAGTGCAAGTAGTAACCCAAGTTCAGCTTCAAAAATTCTCATAGCCTTGGTTATTTAGATGCGATCGCGATTAAAACTGCCTACTCTTTAAACCTTTAGAGCAGCTGCAATCTTTTGCTTCGCGCAATATCTAAATGGTGATGAATGGTAGATTATGCCTGACTCCGTTGGGCCTGAGTTGAGTGCCAATGAAGCCGAATATGAGATGCCTTAAAGGCGTAACAAAGAGGAGCAGAACGACTGAAGCTGGCTTACCGCTAATGTTTTCAGAGGGGCAATACAGCAAGATATCGCCTTGTAAAGCGTATTTGCCGATAATGCCAGCGGTAAAAGCTCATCACTTGAATACAGTTATTAAACTGACTAACGATTCGTTCAACTCCTGATGCTCGCTGCCAAAAACCTGTAGAGACGCAATACTTCGCTAAGCAAAGATGATGATCATCGACTGAAACTGCCGATTCCTAATATGCATAGGCAAGTAACTTTACTGCCTTAACTCTGCTGCATCTACGATGCTTGCGAAGATTATTCTTTGTCTCCTAACTGAAAAGGAATAAAGGTAATTTTGGGTAGAGCCCCACAGTCTTTGAGTTGATTTTTTCAGGTACACGAGTTCAATAACTAACGGTGTCTGTGAATTAACGGCACAATTCCGTTAATACTTTGCTTGTCCTGTGAGACTTTCTTAAAGTATCGCGGTTGACGGAACTGTCGGGATGTTAAAACCACTTAAATCTCGTCCGCGCAACAAACTAGGGCTACCTCCGTAGTTTCCTCAATAGCTCTTCAAACAGGGGATTGGCGCGGGATGTAGCTGCGTAATTGTTAGCGTTTTTGCTGCAATAATGCCCGGCACCAAGGCCCGTTTCTGCACAAAATGCCTGTACCAGACAACTTTATGAACTTGCAAATATTAAGATCTAGACAGCGTTTGTGAACTTATAAATATTAAAATATATATGCATAAAATGTCTACGGATATTGGAGCGTTCTAGAAAGTCAGCGAATGCCATGGATATGGCTGTTTTGTCCCAACAGCACTGACAACGGCCTTACTTGAAGTAAGGTCGTTGCCTGCCGAAACAAGCATGCTTACCCACTGCGTTGGGTGGACGTTACTGACCTAGGTATTGTCGGAAAAAATCGACCTGTAGCTGAGCCGCTGTCCGCTGCAGCCCAATATCAAAAATGCTGTGGCCGACTCCCTCAAACTCGTACATTGTCACTGGAACGCCGTTAGCCTCAATCACATCGTGGAAATTGCGGGCCATGTCAGCCTGCAGAAAATCTACAGAACCATGAAAGAGCATCGTCGCCGCGGTCACTTCATTAGCGCTGTAAAGTGGCGAGATGGCGCGATAATAGTCGGGCGCTTCCATCGGGGTCCGGCCCGTCAGATAGGACAGCAGCGAAGAGTAGCCTAGCTGCCACTCCGTAAAGGCATCCAACAGCGTGCATTGGGGATTAGCGGCGGCAAACACGTCGGGATACTGGGCGATCGCCTGTGCGGCAAAATAGCCGCCATAGGAACAGCCGGAAACGCCCAGCTGATCGGGCCGAGCCCAGCCCTGTCCCACAAGCTGAGCCGCAATTTCCACCCCTTCGACAATATCGATCTGACCAAAGTTGCTATTGTCCGCCTGCATTTTGTACAGTTCGGCCCCAAATCCTTCGCGACCCGCCAAGGGCACCGACAGTACAGGAATGCCGAAGTTGGGCAGCAGGTTAAACGGCATTTCAACTTCGACAGCAAATTCGTTGATCATCGAAAATCCGGGGCCCCCCTGTTGCCAAAACACGATGGGGCTCTCGGTGGGCGGAAAAGACTGCTCCGTCGGCTGCACCAGAAAGCCTTCCCGCTGACCATTGCGGGTGCTAAAACTCACAGGATTGACCTGAACGTTGTTGGCGGCGGCAACCTCAGCGTTCAGCTGGGTAATTTGTGTAGGACTAGCGCTGCCGTCTAAGGGCATTGAAAAGAGTTCTGGCGGCTGCGTAATGGATGAAAAGGAAAAATAAAGCGTATCGCCGTCCGCCGACACTTCCCAAGATTCTGGGTCAACGCTGCCGTCGGGCAGGGGCAGGCGATTAAGAGTTGCCGGTTCCAGGTCGTAGGTGTAAAAGTGACGGTTGGTGCCCACGGTAGTGCTAAAGAGCACCGTATCACTGTCAACGAAGTCGCCAGAATTTTCCAGCGGGCCATCCAGAATTGGCGTATCGATGGTCGCGATCGCGGTCCCCTCCATGTCCAAAACTTGGTAATAAGACCGCTGGGGATACAGATAAATGGGAAACTCGCGTCCCGCCAGTTCTCCCGGCTCCAGGTATTTGACCAATAGGCGATCGCCCGCTGGGCTCAGGCTGGCCTCTGCCAGCAAATGCGCCGGCGCCTCTTCCGCCCTGAGCTCTAGCAGCAGCGGGTCAGTAGCGGTCAGGTCATAAACTTTAATTTCGTTTTGCTGTAAAAAGAGATTGTCCGCCGGGGGCATACGGCCCAGGGCATCTTGATTGACCGGATCAGCCAAATTTGGGCTGTAGGGCGTCCGTTCGTAAAGCTGTCGTTCTTCGATGGAAGACGTGACAAACGCCACGCGATCGCCATTTTCCGACCAGGAAGGCGGCTGAATTTCTAAGTCAGAGGGAATGCGGGCGACTTCAATGCGATCCAGCGATCGCAGCGAAACTAGATAGATGACATCCTCAAACTCCTCATATACTCGCAGGGCAAAGTGAGAAAAATCAGGCGCTGCTCCCAAAATTTCTCCTGCTTCCTCCTCGGTCGGATAAACCGTCATGTGGGAGACGATGCCCGTGTCGCGATTGAGCGACACTAAATCCCACGGGCCAAAGAGCCCATCCTGCACAAACTGCACCGTGCGGTTGTCGATCCATCGCATCGGCACAATCGGACTAAACACTTCGTACTCCAGCACCAGGGAGTCAATCAACTCTCCCGTTTGCAGGTCGAGAAACTTCACTCGCCAGTCCGTTTGACTAAGCCGATCAAGGGTCGCCACTACCAGCGTGGAGCGATCCGGGCTCACCTCACTCAAAATCGTCGGAAACCGCACCGACTGCAGAGTATCTAGCTGCTCCTGCTCAGCTTCCGATAGCGTCGGTAATTCAGCCTCACCAAAGCCCACATTAATGATTTCGGCGCTCGCTGTTGGGTTCAACAGGGCAAGTGGAGTTAGAGCTCCTAGCAGCAGCCGCAGAGACTGTTGGCTCAGAGACCTGAAAGGCAGACAAGAAAATATCATGGTGCGATCGCAGCGACGCCAAATGCGCTCTCAGCTATAAGGATCATTGAGCGCTAACTTGTCCCGTTGTAGCCGATTTCAACCGGAATGGCAGGATTTCACATATATCTTTTCGCGAAAGAGTTTGTGGGATGGCTGATGGCGATCGCCACAGTGAGGGCAGACAGCCCGTAGGATGGACAAAATCAAAATTAATCTCTTGGAGCGTCTATGCAAAATTTCTTTTGGACCACCGAGCCGAAAGGCATGCTTACCCTCTCCAAAAGCACTGAAATTCAAGCCTTTAAGAACCGTAAGCCAAGGAATTTAGAGGTCTCAGTAGCGATGGGCGATACTGGGTTCGAACCAGTGACCTCTTCCGTGTGAAGGAAGCGCGCTACCACTGTGCTAATCGCCCTAAGGTTTATGAAGATAGCACGTTAGGCCGCTGGCTGTGAAATCTTATGTGTCTAAAAATAGTTGTTCATCAGCGCCAGTAACCCCTACTGCTGTGCTGTTGAACGCGACTCGGAAAGTACTGCAAATATTGGAATGGTCAGTGCGGTGATGCATTTTAGTGGACGTTAGCGCAGCCGTAATAAAGCCGTAATAAAAAGGAGCCTCTCACAGTTGTAAGTCCCCTATGCTGTTTTCTGGCGCTGTTCGGTGAGGACATTGTGCTTGTGAGCGGGCAGATCACACTAATCAATTACAAAACCGGGAGGTATTTTATCGAGGGATAGCGCAACTGTTTACCAGCAATAAGTTCTTTTTAACAAATCCTCGAGCCGTTGAAGTCTAGTTGATTAGCCGATATTGGCATTGGGATCGACGACTGTTCCCTGCGATTCTTGCAGATGGGCCTGTATGCGCGCTTGAAATTCTTGTCTTTGAATTTCGACGCCTTGTTTAAGGCTGCCAGGAGTGTCAAAAAAAATGATGCTGTCTAGACTCTTGAGCGCCAGAAGTTGAAACAGAATATGGGTAACAGGGGTCGGAATCGCCATAATTTGAGGATTTTTGGCGGTATTGGGATCCGCAGCGGCATCTTTGAGCGTTGGAAATCCGTAAAGCACGTTTTTACGCACCGTAGGCTCTCGACGGCTGCTGAGGGTGGTCATTACCCAACTTCTGCTGAGGGTCTGCAAAATGTAATATTGCGGGTGTTTGAGCCGGCCAGCAAATTCCCGCAGGATAGGCGCGATGGTTTCGACAGTCTGTCTGGTTGCTTTGTCGTTGGGCGCGTTTTCAATCAGGGCTTGAATTTGCGGTTGTAAATCATCCATAAATAGTTGTGTAACGTACGATCGCTAAAAACTCTCTCTACAGTGAACCTACCATCAGCAGAAGCAAGTTCCTAAGCAATTCGCCTGAGTCTCAATAACAACGCCACCTATGCTAATACACTCTGCAAAGTTAATGGGGCGATCGCAGTAAATCGCAGTTTACGACAAACGGGTAGGGGCGACTGTTTCTGGTCAAGATGCTAGTGCTTTTGTCTTTAAACCTCAGAGCTTTCATATGAAAGCGCACTAAACATTCAATTGAAATAAAATCTCTATCGCTAGACGGATACGCAGTTGGTATTACCCATTTCCGCCTTTCAAGTAATTTCAATTGCCATCAATCTTCGTTTATTAAAGCCTCAAAGAATCGTGTCGAAAGTAACAGTGGCACAGTACAAAATTTGATATTTGATAATTAATTCTGGTTCTTTAAAGTAAGCAACTGCTAGTCAAATTTAACGCGATTAGCCGTTATCTGGAACTTGTATGAACATGTTTTTGCAAGTTTTCCATACGAATAAGACTCGGAATTTTCCAATGGGTCATGACCTCTGCTTTTTAGCTTGAGGGCTTACCGCATCGGTTTTGTCAATGGTTTGTCAGATTTTACTGAAAACTTTGGGGTTGTTTGCCGAATATCTCAGTTCTCTTGCAAGAGTTTTTGGCAGCAATTTGGGGCGAGGTGCGATCGCCTGGCCTCAACTGTTTCAAAGTTATAGACTGACCCCAGTGTCTGAATATTTGTTAACGAGAGAATCTTATGAATGATCCGAAAAGACTGCCAACATCAAAGGCTACACTTGCCTTGCCCGGCAGGTTAACCAGTCTGTTGAGGTGGCGCAATCCTTGGTTAATGGTCAGTTTGACTGGCTTGTTACTGTTTTTGGGCACTCAGCCAGGACTGGCCCAAGAAGATGCGCCTACCGGTGTGGACGCTTTCTTTACGCCCATCGTCAATTTGATGTCAGCGCTGCTGTTTTTTAACATTGGTGGCGAAAATGGTTTCCCTTTTATTGTGCTGTGGCTGATTGTCGCCGCCGTTTTCTTTACTTTTCGCATGGGCTTCATCAACCTACGCGGCTTCAAGCATGCCATTGATGTGGTGCGTGGCCGGTTTGATGATCCCGACGATGATGGTGAGGTCTCCCACTTCCAGGCTTTAGCAACTGCTGTTTCAGGCACGGTCGGCCTGGGCAACATTGCCGGCGTCGCGGTAGCCATTCAGCTAGGTGGCCCGGGCGCTATGTTTTGGTTGACGCTGGCGGGCTTCTGCGGCATGGTAACCAAATTTGTGGAATGTTCTCTAGCAGTGAAGTATCGCCGCGTTGCAGAGGACGGCACCATCCTCGGTGGCCCCATGTACTATCTGACTCGGGGTCTGTCTAACAAAGGCATGCGACCTTTGGGCCAGGGATTGGCAGTACTTTTCTGCATTCTTTGCCTTGGCGGCAGCCTGGGAGGAGGCAATATGTTCCAGTCCAACCAGGCCTATTCGGCAATCAGCGAGCTGATTCCGGGCCTACCCGCTTGGATTTTTGGTCTAATTTTTGCCAGTTTGGCGGCATTCGTAATTATTGGCGGCATTCGGCGCATCGGTGGCGTGGCAGAAAAGCTCGTTCCCGCAATGGCGACTATTTACGCGATCGCCTGTCTCTTTGTAATCATCACTAATATTGGACAAGTTCCTGCCGCCGTTGGCACCATCATTAGTCAGGCTTTCGCCCCTACGGCGGTGACTGGTGGTTTAGTTGGCGTTATTGTCCAGGGAATTCGCCGGAGTTCTTTTTCCAATGAGGCAGGCGTCGGCTCTGCAGCCATTGCTCACTCCGCTGCCCGCACCAAAGAGCACATTCGCGAAGGCGTCGTTGCCCTGCTGGAGCCGTTTATCGATACAATCGTGATTTGCAATATGACGGCGATCGCCATTGTGTTGACCGGCGTTTATCAGGACACGGGCGAGGAATTGAGCGGCGTTGCCATGACCTCTAATGCCTTTGAGTCCGTTATCGGCTGGTTCCCCGTGGTTTTGAGCATTGCGGTGTGCTTATTTGCCTTTTCGACCATTATTTCCTGGAGCTACTACGGCATTCAGGCGTGGACTTATCTATTCGGCGCTAACACCTCCATCATATTTAAAGTCATTTATGTGGTCTGTACCTTCCTAGGAACGTTGACCAGTCTGGGGCTACTCGTCGACCTCAGCGACCTGATGCTGCTGGGTATGGCTTTCCCTAACCTGATTGGCTGCTATATTCTGTCAAATGAGCTAGCGGGCGATCTCAATAACTATTGGCAGCGTTTGACTTCCGGACAAATGCCTACTTACGAACAGAAACTGGCGTCTGGAGAAAGTTAGTTAGCTCTGTCTTGCCTTTAAGCCTGATAGCAAATGGGGTAGTTCTCAAAATGATGAAGCGCTAGCCGATATGGTGCTAGGTGCTTCACTTCAATAGCGACAGCTACACGCCCACTAACAGGACTCAGGATGCATCTCGACCTCCTGGTGACTTTCCCGCTCGATGATGAAGCGGCGGCGCTCACTGGGAGGTTTTGCGTGATATTCGCCATAAGTATTGCAGAATCGCACAAATCCCTTGACGATCGCCCAAGGACGGCTACCGGGGGCGATCGCATCCAGTTCCGCCGATAAATTTGTCATCGATAGCCAAAACATGATACTTTCTCCAAAAGAATTCAAAACCTGTTGATTGCTTTCTGTAGATGACTTCATGCTAGAAATCTCCTTCACCGTGAACAAACGGTGGGATTGATGACATCTATGCAAAATCCACATATTTACTTAAAGCCCTAGAGCACGTCATCAATTAGCGCTAGGAGCTCGCTGCAGCGAGGGTTACTGAAAACTAACTAAAGGAAGTTACGTTTTCAGGTCAGCGATGGCGGCCAGATGCCAACCACCTTTGGCAACTCAGCACCGCTATCTTGCGGGCAAGCTGAACCGCAAGCAGCGTGCCGGCACTGCAACCGTGGATGCTGAAATGGCGGACTTTGTCATGCCTGCATTCTGATTGCCGTCGCTAGTTCCGTTAGGACAAGATGGCAAGCCATCTGGCGAGGGGCCAAACATCCGAAAATGACTAAACGTATTGGCCCAGATGACTACAGCGATAAAGCCACAATTGAAAAGCCAAAATCGAAAACTGTTATGGTTTGGCGCTCATAAATGGACGTGCCTCCGCAAGGCTGTTCGGTGGGGCCTACCTAAATCAACCGGTTAACCTGGGGCTATGTCGACTAGCTCGGTATAGTTCTATCTTCTTGAATTTTTGGGGCAGCGAACAGAGGCAATTACCGAAAATTGTTTCGGTGACAGTTGAAATTTAATAAACTGTTCTGGTTGATTGGGGGCACTATTGTTTTGGGGCCAATGCAGCAGGAGGCTGAGCATAGCGCTAATTAAGCTGAATAGGCGTTTGAGAAATTAAGCTGTGCTCTTTTAATCGCGGGAGGCCGTACTAGATTTGCTAGCTAGCTGCTTCGAGAGTTCCCCAATGTGAGCCGCAACGAAACGTGCGCAGGTTCGCCAATCCAACGAAGTTTATTAAGGGTGATGTGGACAGCAGTAACGTGGCGCGATCGCTGGCATTTTGTTCGCCGCTAAAAATTACCAGCCCCAGGTGCCGGCTCCCCCTTTGAACGGGCCCACAATATTACTGGTAATCCAACCGCCATAGAAATCGCCCGCTTGAGCCTGCACTTGTTCCTCATCGACATAGCAGGCATCCATCTGACTCGGATACACGGCCACACAGTTACGAATATCCGCGAATCTTTCAGTCGGTTGCGGATAGCGCCAAACAGCATGGTTGACTCGGCGATCGCCGACCACCAAGTTGAAATATTGGGCGGCTCCTTTCCATTCGCAAAAAGTCGCCCGTTGAGTGGGTTCCAGATATTGCTGCGCAACATCTGCTAGCGGAATGTAGTAAACCGGCGGATGGCTAGTTTCTAGCACTCGAAAGGTGTTCTGAGAATCGGCAATCGTCACGTCATTAAACAGAATGCGGATGCGATGTGAAGCAGGCTCAACCCGCGGCGGACGCGGATAGTCCCACACCGACTCTTGACCCGGTTGCGGTTCAATACGCTGCACCATACTGTTGTTTGCTCCTAGCTGCGCGATCGCCTATTGGCATTGTGACACGAAGCGCCTGATTCCTCAGTAGGATGACTTACCGGAGCGGTTTCTGCCAAAAATTGCGGACTGACTTAGAACAGCGTGAAGGCTAGATCAGAAACTGCCATATCCGGTTCTCGACACAGCGGTAAGGCGCTGGTAGCGGCCATGTTTACAGAGCTTCTAAAGCCTCTATAAATAAGTGGTCTGATTGCTGAGAAAATTTTGTAAGGTTGTGGATACTGTTCTGGTTGAATAAGCGCTGAGTGATTAATCCCGCCCCCGATGATCCACAAATGGAACCTTTGAGTCGTGTCCAAGTTTTAGTGGCCATGGGCGTGACCGCTTTGGTGCTGCTGCTGATTGCGCGCATTTGGTTGCTGCTTGATTCAGTGATCCTGCTGTCGGTAGTCTTCAACGCCAAGATTCTACTGCTGGGGGTGGGCATTGGAGTGGGCATCACCGGCACCAGCGCGATCGCCTATCGAGTTTGGCCAGGATACCGCCACAGCGCCGACGTGTATCTCAAAATAGTATTGGAACCGCTAATTTGGGCCGACTTGATTTGGATGGGGCTACTGCCCGGCTTAAGCGAGGAACTGCTGTTTCGCGGGGTCATGCTGCCGGCAATCGGCCTCGATATCTATGGAGTCGTGTTTTCCAGCTTATGCTTTGGCGTTTTGCACCTCAGCGGCCTGCAGCAGTGGCCGTACGTTGTTTGGGCCACCATAATTGGCTTGATTTTAGCCGTTAGTGCGCTGTATTCAGGCAACTTACTGGTGCCCATTTTGGCCCATATGACGGCCAATCTGATGGCCAGCCTAATTTGGAAGGCGCGGCAAAGTGTATAGAATGCGACATGATTAGAGTGAATATACTGAAGTCGCAAAGTTCTTGACAGCCATCAATAGTTCGCTTTCCGACTTTCACCCACACCCCCAATGCGGGAAATCCCCAAGGACAGCAGCCTGCTAGCCAGCCGAGGCTTGATGGGGCATTTTTTTGATTCCGCAATCGCCGTATAAACTCTACATAATCTATGTCTGTATATAAAGATACTGAAAAATACTCAGTATTAGCATGCACACACAAAATCGAAAAAATATACTGAGGTCATGTTACATCTCAGTGGAAACCCTACAATGCTTTCTGTTTTAACAAAGACCACGATGACCGCTAGTGCTGCTGCCGGTTGCCTACTGATGGCGGCTGGTAGTGCCAGTGCTTTTACCTTCGACACCACCTGGAGCGGTGCGCAACCCAAAGGCGACGTTTTGCTGGAGTCGGTAACCATTGGCACCGATATCATTAACGATTTTGCCTTCGTAAGTAGCGTCAGCAATTTTACCAATTCATACTATAGCGGTGGCAATACGGGGGCGGCGAGTTCTGATAAAGGGGATCATGCCACCCAAGGCATCGCCGTCGAAGCTCCCTCCAATAACGAAGTCGCCGCTTCTCTGAAGAATCCTTACCTCAGCAGCATCATTGATACTGAGGACAGCGATAGCGTTGGTTTTTCGATGGATCTCAACTTCGATCAGGCCTTCAGTCAGCTACTGTTTTGGGAGCGCGGCATCAACAGCAGCCTAGGCATCAAGATCAATGGCGTTGAGAAAATCTTGACCAAGGATGATTTTAAGCTGGGTGAAACCAGTTATGAGCTGGATACTACCGAAATTGGCGGCGCCCAGAAGGTTGGTAGCTATGGCGTTGATTTGGCTGACTTTGGCATTACTGGCAAGTACAGTGGGCCAGTGACTATTTTCAGCAACGACTATGGCTATACAGGCTTCAACGGGCCTGATTTCAAGGTGGTTGGCGTGGCGGCTGTGCCTGAGCCGGCGGCTATCTTGGGTCTAACGGCTGTTGCGGGTGCGGCGATCGCCGGTCGTCGTCGCCGGTCTGAGCAATCAGCATAGGCTCCCTTGAGGGCTCTAACGTTTACTTGTCGAAAATTGGGCCAATGACTTTATGAATCAGGGACTTCATGGATAAAGTCAGGCCAGCCTCGACTAGGTCAAGACGTTTTTAGCGGGAGCGCTCTAGCAGTTGTTGCCTCAGCCAATCTTGAGAGCGCTCAAATCTCAAACTATTTCTCGCCAGGTACCTAGCATTTCCTGGCGAGTTTCTTTTTTATACGCGGGTCAGGGCTCTTTACAGCAAAAGGCAGAAGGCAAAAGGCGGAAGGCAGAATAAAAACTTGGCTGAATCAGGGTTTCAGCGATCGCAAATGTCTTAATCAGACTACGGACTGCCATACCATGGCAGGCAAAGGTCAAGGGGTTGCGATCGCTCAGCGAATTCTCAGAAACCATTAACCGCCTCAATATCTTTTCCCGTCAGGCTGGAGAAGTTGCGCTGACCAGAGAAAAGATGAAGCGATTTGGCAGATTTGTGCTGGTGGCCCTGGTGGCAGTGGCGATCGCTCTGGGCGTGGGCATTTTGCAGGCAGGCGGCTGGGATATAGCAGTCCGCAGTTTGATTAAGGTATTTGAAATCGCTGAAATCCTGGTTCAGCAAGGTTCTTAATTCTGCCTTCTGCCTTTTCCCTTCTGCCTTTCGCTATAACTTTAAGCTGCGACACTTTGCCCTGGCGCAGATTTTTCATGACCAGAGTCAGGAACTGGGCGACCTGCAGGCGCAAAACTTGGATGTGGCCGCCACCAGCCGCATTGACCTGGAGGAGCTGCTCAACGGCGGGCCGCCCAAAGACGGCATTCCCAGCATTGATACGCCGGAGTTTGACACTGCGACGACGACGCCCTTTCAGGCTGATGATCTCGTTATTGGCCTGGAGATTAATGGTGAAGCTAGGGCCTATCCGTTCAACGTGATGAACTGGCACGAGATTGTCAACGACACCGTGGGCGGGGTTAATGTCACGGTGACCTACTGCCCGCTGTGCGACACGATTGTGGCCTTTGAGCGCGGCGATACTACCTTTGGGGTTTCGGGCAAGCTCTACCAGAGCTGTTTGGTGATGTACGATCACGCGGATGATTCGCTGTATGCCCAACCGTGGGCGATGGGAGTCGTGGGCCCCCAGGTAAACCAGATGCTGACGCGCTTGCCCGCCGTCAAAACAACGCTGGCGGCCTGGATGGACAAGTATCCCGACAGTCAGATTCTCTCGACGCGCACGGGGCACGATCGCGATTATTCACGCTATCCCTACGGCTCGTACTACACCGATGAGCAAATCATCTTTCCGGTGCGCCACCAACAGCGGCTAACGGCACATCCGAAGGCGATTCTCAGCTACATTTGGCAGGCGGACGCGGCGACGCCGTTTAACCAGTTCTCCGGTGAGAGCCAGGCGTTTATGCATGAGGAGGTGCGCCAGGCGGGGGAGCAGGCCATTGAGTTTGGCGGGCAAACGGTGCGTGGCCGCTGGGATGAAGCGCTATCCACGGTGGTGGTGGAGCAGATGGACGGCACGGTGATTCCCAGTACAACGGCGTTTGCCTTTGTGTATCCGGCTTATTTTGACGAATAGTTCAGGTGTTGGGGATGTGGAAGAGCGAAAAAATTTGTGCTGGCCAACTGTTTCAATCCTGACATTGCCGTTCTGCAATTTACTGATACGAGTTAATGCCAGGGTGCCAGGTATTGGATCTCCGAAATGCCTAATTTTCCGTATAGAGGAGAGCCGTAATCAAACTTTTGGATCGAACTGATAGCCTTATCTGCTACAGCTTACAAGTCTGAATGCGAGAGAAGAAAAGAGACCCACAAACCTGCCGGCCCTGGACCACCCCACCTAAACGCCTCGCCGGCCAATCGCTCCACTCCCCCCCTCGACGGGAGATGTCCTCCTTTTGTTGAGGAGATGTCGTATTTTATACCCTTTTCCCAGCCCACCATGTTAATAAACTTGCTGAACGCCTTTTTATCATACTTGCCATCAGCAATGCCGCCACACTGATTGATATAGAGATTCTTTTGCACACTAAAGCCAAATTTACCCTGGCTGTGTTTTACCCACAGCCCATCAATCGCCAACAGCTCATCACAGGGAAAATTGAGCAGTTCATCTCGGGTGAAACCTTGCCCTGCTTCCTTGCCCACGGCGGTGATCATTAGCCGATAGGTTTCTTCGTCCGCCGCTTCCCACTGTCCCTGCTGCAAATACGCTTCCAGTTGTTGATATCGCGAGGTTTTGACGGCCTGCTGCAGTCCTGCTAGTTCTTGGGTGAGGGCCGGGTCAAGGCGTTTTGTGGTGTCCTGCCAGCAGGCATAGGCCAGATCGTTGGCCGCCAGTTCCAGCATTTTACGCATCAGGCGCGTCGGGTTCACCAGTCCGGCATACAGCAAAATAGTGGGCTTCCACCAGTCGTCATCAAAGTGCTCGTATAGCTTTTGTTCCTGCTGAGTGCGGGCAATCTCCGCCGCCGCCAAATATTCCTGAAAGCTCAGGTGGGCAAACTCAATTTCGTCCTCTTGCTCCACCAGCAGCTCGCTAATTTGCACCACCTGCTCCAAAAACTCGGGAGCGCCAATGGTTTCGCCCTGTCGCTTCAGCAGCTGGTCTAGCCCACCCAGCAGTTGAGTACGTTGGATGCGCTCCCAGCGCTGGGTCATCATCACCAGCGCTAGCTGTTGCAAAATAGTTTGGGCTTCGCACTGGGTCAACACGGTGTCTAGCGTGCGGGCGCGGGGGCGATCGCGCAGCTGTAGCTGACAAATTTCTCGATACAGTTCCACTCGCCGCTTGGGGATTTTGGCCCCCGGATAGCGCCGATGAAAGGTGACGATCATACTTAGCAGTAGCGGATTCTTTGCCAGGTCTTTGAGTTCCTGTCGCGCTTCGATTTGCCCTAGCAGATCTCTGGCTGAGTCAGCCGCCAACTGCTTGACGTCCGGGGTGTCGCGGCCGCCGTGGGCATATTTCTCTTGGCACTCATACCAGCGCGTAACAAAATCCCGCCGCTGATTTTCGTTGAAGTCGCGCACCCACAGCGCCGTGGAGAGCTGTAAGCGGTTGGCGACATCCTGCTCTTTATAGGCTTTGGGTCGGGAGGTAACGATAAAGATCGAATTGCCGTAGCGGCGCATTTGCGTATTAATCCAGCGGGCCACTGCCGGGCGCTGAGCTTTGGCCACTTCATCAAAGCCGTCCAGCATCACAATAGCGTTGCCCTGCCGCAGCAGATTCTTTGCCCAGTTATCCGGCACGGTGCGCTCGTCTCCTTCCTTCGGCAGGTTGGGAATGTGGTGCTGAGTCATCAGCGTTGGCAAGTCGGGCGGATTGTCTTGAGCTAGCAGGTCACGATACTTGCGCAAGACCAGCAGCACCGGCAGTCGCTTC
>JBCCJU010000142.1:0-14717 GCA_039027715.1 Cyanobacteria bacterium P01_C01_bin.120 | reverse complement strand
CCGACGATTATTCGTCTACTAGCTTGGCTAGCTAAAGCTACGATCATTTATGACGAATGTGCTCGTACAGTTCAATGTACTCCTGGCCTGATTTTTTCCAAGAGTGATCGTACTGCATGCCTTGCAGTGCCAACTGTTTGAATAATTCAGGCTCGTCGTAATACAAATCAAATGCCCGATTCATAGCTGATTCAAGCGCGTAATTGTCTGATTCATAGAAGACAAATCCCGTTCGTTCTTCCTTGGCATGGAAGGTGTCATAATCCCAGTCAAAGACTGTACTTACCAGACCACCCACGCCCCGGACAACTGGCACCGTGCCATACCGCATGGAGATCAACTGCGTTAGACCGCAGGGTTCATACTTACTCGGCATTACCATCATGTCAGCACCGGCATAAATCAGATGAGCCAGTTCTTCATTAAAGCTCAGCTCCAGATGAATATCAGGGTTGGCGTCAAGATGGTGCTTTTCATGCCAGAACCAATCGTTGATAGTGCTTTCAGTCGCCGAGCCTAGCAGAACGAACTGGGCGCCCCGATTAAGGGCGTAGTACATAGCATGATGAACCAGGTGAACTCCTTTTTGATCGTCTAAACGGCCAATGAAGGCCACCATTGGCTTATCGCCAGGTTGAAGGGCCAGCTTTTCTCGCAAGGCTTTCTTATTCAGCGCTTTATCTTCAAAGGTGGTTAAGCCGTAAGGATGGGCAATATTAGCGTCCTCTCCAGGATTCCAAACGGTATAGTCGACCCCGTTAAGAATGCCGGAAAACTTAAAGCTTTTGGCGTGTAAGGTGTGGCCTAGACCAAAGCCACAGTCACCATACATGGCTTCCCAGGCATGGTGCGGGGCGACGGTATTGATGTGATTGGCATAGACAATGCCGCCCTTCATGAAGTTAAGCGAGAAAGGATTGAAGTTGTCCCGCAGTTGCTCATATTGAAAATAGTAGGCTTCGCGGTTAAGACCGGTCGCCCAAAGTACTTCTGATCCAGCATGCCCCTGGTGCTTGAAATTATGAATCGTATAAACTACTCGCTGATTATCCATGCCTTGATACTGAAACATTTCGTATAGCAGTACTGGCACGAGACCCGTTTGCCAGTCATGGCAATGAATAATGTCGGGACGCTTGTTACTTTGAAGCAGAAACTCAAGGGCAGCTTTGCTGAAGAAGGCAAAGCGCATGGGGTCATCATCACAGCCGTAATAGGTGCCTCGGTCAAAAAAGAAGTCGCCAGAATGAGGCTCAATAAAGAAGCCCAGTTGACCGTGCACCCAACCACAAAAGACCGAACAGTGGATGCGTCCGCCATACCAGGGCACCCATAAATCGCGGTAGGCATCGTGCAGGCCCCAGACGTGGTCGTAGCGCATGTTGTTGTACTTAGGCAAGATTAACTCTACGCAATGCTCTTGAGCCGCGACTTCACGACTCAGACCATACACGACATCCCCTAAACCACCAGCTTTAATAACAGGTGCGCATTCCGAGGCAATCTGCACGATGTACATTAGTTAACCCTCGTTTTACAAAAATTTATTTTGAATTGATTTTATTCAATCAGGAAGGCTGTGGTCAGGCAAGGGGCTGTGGACAGATTGCGATCGCCCATTCAACCTTTCCGTCTTCTCGGTCCTGCCTACTTGCTTTGGCGAGAACGTTACTATGCTAAGAGACCTGACGAAGTGCCACAAATAGCAAGGAGGATGGCATGGTAGGAACTCAAGTTTCCGCGCGCGACTTTTTTCGTGCTGCCTACGAGAACCGCTACACCTGGGATAGTAATTTTCCTGGCTACACTGCCGATGTAACGTTCATTAACGGGGACACCACTATCACTGGCAAGGCCAAAGTGAGTGCCGACTTTAAGGCCACAGTTTCGGATGTGGAAGACGAAGCGGCACACAAAGCAATTTACGGCCAGCTTTGGGAAATTGCCGTTCACCGCGTCCGCCGTAAGTTTGAAGATACCCATGGAGCCAATACCTTCTCTTATGGTGAAAAGCTGGAGGATGGCGCTGTTGAACTCTTGATGGGAGGCAAGGCCGCAGGCGATCGCTACCAAGTACGAAATAATGAAGTGAGCATGGTGCATCGTCATATTCACGGTACGGTAGTGACAATTCATACCTTTAGCAGCCATGATACGGGAGAAGGCTATTTGTCCCACAAATACGATTCGGTTTACCACGATCCCAAAACGGGTGAACAGAAAGGTGGACGCAGCACTTTTGAAGACACCTATGAAAAAGTGGGCAACTATGCCATTTTGACTGAGCGTCAAATTCAGACTGAAACTAAAGCGGGTATGCAAACGCAGACTTTCCGCTTCTCCAACATTCAATTGCTGGACGCTTAGCTTTTCCAACTTCATCTCATCAAAGCTTAAGCTGCTGACTCACTGCTGGTTGGAGTCGGCAGCTTTTTCCCGTCAAGAACGACACGTTACTGAGGAGCTGCGCCCAAGAATTTATGGAGCTGCTAGGGCCTTTTCAAGCGATCGCTGCAGGCTCTTTGGACTAAACGTTTCTAGCGTCTGCTGCCTCAGCCACTCTGCCTGACAGCGTTGATCATCGCCCTGCAAAATCTCGATACAGGCAGCAGCCACCGCCTCCGGATCGCGATAAGGCACACGCCAACCCACGCGACCATCCTGCAGCGGATCCGCCGAGCCGTCGTCATCGCCGGAAAGGGCTGGCACGCCGCAGGCCATGGCCTCTAAATAAACAATCCCAAATCCTTCTTTCGACGGCATGATGTAAGCGTCGGCCAGTCGATAGTGATCGACCAGCTGCTCGTCTGGCACAAAGCCAGCAAACACGACCTGTTCTGCCACGCCCAAGTCTGCCGCCATTTTGGCTAAGCGGGGCTGATCATCGCCGCGTCCCACCACTAGATACTTGACTTCAGGAAACTGGCTAAGAATTTTCGGCAGGGCCCGGATGGTCACATCAACCCCTTTGTAAATATCTCCCGACCAGAGCCGCGCCACGGTCATCAGTACCCGACTGTCCTGCAGACCATATCGAGTAACCAACTCTGAGGGGGGTGTGCCGGGAGTAAATACGCTGCCGTCTATCACACAGGGCAGCATACGAAACTTTTGCGATTCTAAGCCGTTGGCTAAACAAGATTGGTCGCGAGTATATCGGCTATTAATCCAGATCCTGTGAGCTTGATGAAGAGCTTGCCTTTGTCGACCAGAAAGCGGATTCCAGACCTCTTTGCCATAAAGGATCATAGTCAGGGGCGTGTCAAACCATTGGCATAATGGTTGAACTAAGGGGCTGAGTAAGATGTGCCCACAAACGAGGCGATCGTATTTCTGCTGCCAAAGATTTTTCCAGAGCTGCCAACTTAGATGTAACCGTCCTAAATTGCCGGCATATTCCCCAGAATAATAAAAGGTAAATTTCGGATCTTCGGCAAACGGATTGGGGTCGGTTGATCGATCTCTCAGTAAATAAATATCGGCAGGGGGTAATTCCAGACAGTTACTGTAAGCCTGCAAAACGTCTTTAATATAAGACTGGATGCCGCCTTCGACGGAGAAAACACTCAAAAAGACAAACCCAACAGCGTTTCTCTTACTTTGCAAAACAACCTCCTGACAAGAGGTAGCTATCCCGCTATTCATCCATCGGTCAGCAGCGAGATCTATATTTCTCGCTCGTCCCTTGATCTCATTATTTAAGAATATCTACGGGCAGGGATATCTACGAACAATACTTTTTCAGAATGCCCAGTTTTACAGTTGGGGTACCTGGGAAGGGAGACGTAAGAACACTCCCACTCCAAGTAAACAGCCGGTCTCTGATGGAATTGAACAGACAATTTTCGTAGAATTCTGCTGTTTCTCGACAAATTCTAGATAAGTCATCAATTGAAAGAAAATAACCGCCAGAGTTTTGTATGGAACATGCTGGCTTTTCAGCATAGCCATGGCAAAAGGCGCTAATAATTCTACAAATCGACCTGGCAGGCTATTAGGCGCGGTGTTGAGTAATTTCGAGACAGTTTTGTTCTCCCTGCCGTCGATAGTTCACATAGTCAACGACGCGCCGAAGCAAAAACCAGCCGTAGCCGCCATCGCAGAGAAGGCTACCCGGTTCGGGCTCTGAAAGCTGCTGCGGATCAAAGGGAAAGCCATGATCCCAAATTTGAATATCGATGCGATCGCCCCTCAGCGCCACGTTGATTTTGATAGGCGTTTCTGGCGGTAGTTGAGCGTGGGCATGCCGGACCGCGTTGGTAAAACCCTCGGCAACTGCAATATTGAGGTGATCGCAGTTAATTTTCACCCAACTCAGCTCCGGTTCCAAAGAACCGTATAGGCGGTTAAACCACGCCTGCACTTTATTGAGGGTTTCCAACTTGCTATCAACTATGAGATGTTCGGATCGCTGCATGACTCTACCCAACCCATGAATCAGAGGTCGGTAGTGGACCTCCGGTTCTAGTTCCTAAGTTAGCGGTAGACGCGCAAAAATCGCCTGAGGCAGTTGCCACAGACGATATCTTTAAACACGAGCAAAGTTTTTAGAACAGCCCCAGGGTTAAAGATTTATCGATCGGGAAGGTGGCCCCAATACCTAACCATAGAGTAACAAATGTGCCAAACAAGAATACAGTAGTCGCCAAGGGCCGGCGGAAAGGATTTTGAAACTTATTCACACTTTCTAGGAAAGGCACCAACATTAGACCCAGAGGTATCGCCGTCATCGCACCGATGCCCAGCAGTTTGTTGGGCAAAATGCGCAAAATTTGAAAGGTGGGATAGAGATACCACTCTGGCAAAATTTCTAGCGGCGTGGCAAACGGATTAGCAGGTTCACCCACCATTGCCGGATCCAGAACCGCTAGGCCAACACAGCAGGCGATCGTCCCCAAAATAACCACGGGAAAAATGTAGAGCAAGTCATTGGGCCATGCCGGCTCACCGTAGTAGTTGTGCCCCATGCCTTGTTTAAGCTTTTCTCTGAGCTTGGGATCGCTTAGATCGGGTTTTTTAATGGTTGCCATAGTGCATCACTCAACTTTGAGACTTACAGTTAAAAAGCTGTCAGAGACAGTCTTGTTCTCCCTCGAAATTTGCTGCTGACCGCAGCGACTTTAAAGCGGACCAGAAATGCCCTGTTTCCGAATCATCAGGAAATGCAGCAGCATGAAAACTGCGATCGACCAGGGCAAAACGAACGTATGCAGGCTGTAAAAACGAGTTAGGGTTGATTGGCCAACGGCCTCACCGCCGCGCATTAGCTCCACGATGGTTGAGCCCACAACGGGAATCGCGCCGGGAACACCAGAGACGATGTTGACGGCCCAATATCCCACTTGATCCCAGGGCAGCGAGTAGCCAGTTACTCCGAAGCTCACGGTGATCACCGCCATAATGACACCGGTGACCCAGGTCAACTCACGGGGCTTTTTGAAGCCACCGGTCAAGTAAACCCGGAACACGTGCAGAATCATCATCAACACCATCATGCTGGCCGACCAGCGATGAATGGAACGGATCAACCAGCCAAAGTTGACGGTCGTCATCAGGTATTGCACTGAATCGAACGCCTCCGTCACAGTAGGCTTGTAGTAGAACGTCATCGCAAAGCCCGTGGCGAACTGGATGAGGAAGCAGGTCAAGGTGATACCGCCAAGGCAATAAAAGATATTGACGTGGGGCGGAACGTATTTGCTGGAAATATCATCAGCGATCGCTTGAACTTCCAGCCGCTCATTAAACCACTGATACGCTTTTGAGTCGGTAACTTGTTTTGTAAACATGAAGCGAAAAGTTATTAATCTAAGCAGTGCAGTCTTTAGGAATTTAACATAGCCAAAACTTCGCCCAGAGATATTTTGCAGCGAATGTCATGAAAATCAATATCTAAACTGCTCAATCGTTGAAGTACTTACTCATTTCAGTGGTTTTTGAGCTATAAAAAAGTTCATATAAATAATCAATAAAATTTACATTTTGCAATAATTTCCTGAAGTCTCTCTGATACGCAACGGATCTGGTTTGTCGATATTGTGCTGACTATGGGCAGTCCCTTCTAGAATTAAGAAAGATGAATTTGAGTATTATGGGACGCAAGCTTGTCAGAACAATTGTCTTAGGGCTGCTAACAATCTTTCTAGGGCTGGGGAGTTATCCATCTCCCGTTCTGGCTTTGACCGATGAACAAGATCTGGTCGCTGAGGTTTGGCGCCTGGTCAATCGAGCTTATCTGGACACCACTTTCAACCGGCAGAACTGGTGGTTTACGCGAGAGCGCTATCTGGAGCGCGACTATGCCAATCACGAAGAGGCCTATGTTGCGATTCGCGAAATGCTGGCATCTTTGGATGATCCCTACACGCGTCTGTTGCCACCAGAGCAGTATCGTAGCTTGCAGACAAGCACGACCGGGGAACTGACTGGCGTAGGACTGCAAATTGCTAAAGATGAAGCCAATCAGTCATTGGAAGTGATTGCCCCCATTGAAGGATCGCCGGCGGCTGCCGCCGAGTTGCAGCCCCACGATCGCATCCTTGCCATTGATGGACATTCCACGCAGACCCTGACGTTAGATGAAGCGGCTGGCTACATGCGCGGCCCTGTGGGCACTACGGTCATCCTCACGGTTTCGCGGCAGCAGCAAGCACCCCAGGATATCTCGCTTACCCGTGACCTGATCAACCTCAGCTCGGTGGTAACGCGATTGGAACCCATTTCTGAGGAGCTAACCGTAGGCTACATCCGCCTAACGCAGTTCAATGGCAATGCCACCAGTGAAGTGGCCACCACGATTAAAACTTTTGAAGCTCAAGGAGCAAACGCCTATATTCTTGACCTGCGCAATAATCCGGGTGGCTTGCTTAATGCCGGTATTGAAATTGCTCGCTTGTGGCTGGATGATGGAACGATTGTCTACACGTTTGATCGCCGGGGCGTATTGGACAGCTTCGACGCGCGGGGCATGGCGCTGACGAATGATCCGCTAGTGCTATTAGTGAATGAGGGTACGGCGAGCGCCAGTGAAATTTTGGCGGGAGCGCTGCAGGATAATCGTCGCGCTCAATTAGTGGGGAATACTACCTTTGGCAAAGGCCTGATTCAGTCACTATTCGACCTGTCGGACGGCTCTGGACTCGTGGTCACTGTGGCGAAATATAAAACACCGGCCAATCATGACATCAATCGGGTGGGCATTCGCCCCGATAAGACCGTGCCGCTGGAGTCGATTCCGCGAGAGCAAATCGGCACGTCTGCCGATGCCCAATATCAGGCCGCAATTGAGATGTTGAGTCAGTCGACGGTAATGGCGAGTGCAACTTAAACAACACCGCACCTATCATGACCCGCTGCATGGCGCGATCGCCCTTGACCGCCATGAGCCGGTTGAACGGCTGCTCATTGGCCTGATTGATACGCCAGAATTTCAGCGGCTGCGTCGAGTCAAGCAGTTGGGTACCGCCAGCCTTACGTTTCACGGGGCCGAAAGTTCTCGGTTTACCCACTCCCTCGGGGTCATGGAGCTGACCCGGCGCGCTTTTGATCTGTTGGCCATGCGCCATCCCCATTTGCAGACCCATCGGGCCACTGTGCTGTGTGCGGCGCTGCTGCACGACGTGGGGCACGGCCCGTTCAGCCATACGGCCGAAGAAATCTTTAAGACCCATCATGAATTTTGGACGCGGCGCATTATTCGAGAAGCGCCCGCTGTGCAGCGACTGCTGACCGACTTCGACCCCGAACTGTCACAGGCGATTGAATCAGTCTACATTCATCAGCATCCGCTGCCGCTGGTCTGGCAGTTGGTTTCGAGCCAGTTAGACTGCGACCGCCTTGACTATCTAATGCGCGACAGCTACTTTACCGGAGCGTCTTATGGTCACTTAGATTTAGACCGCATTGTGCAATCCATGGATATTGATCAAGACGGCAACTTGGTCGTGTCGCGCAAAGGTCAAACGGCGGTCGAGCACTACCTGCTCGTGCGCTACTTTATGTACGCTCAGGTCTACAATCATCCCAAAAATCTCGCCGCCACTTGGATTTTGCGGCAGGCGTTTCAGCGGGCGAAGGACTGTTTTGACGCGGGAAAACTAGACGCCGATGCCACGGTTACCGCGTGGCTCCAGCATCCTCATCCTGGACTGTCGCTCGCGGACTATCTGGCCGCTGACGATATTGTTTTTACTTACCATATGCAGCGCTGGCAACATCATAGCGATCGCTGGTTAGCCGATTTGTGCCAGCGGTTTGTTCATCGGCGCTTGTTTAAGGGGCGAGATGTATCGGGTTTAACGATGGGCGATCGCGCCGATTTACTCGCCAGAACCCGAGTCCGAGTGCAGCAGTTGGGATACGCTCCGGAAATTTACTGTGGCCTTTCCCAAAGCCGCAATCGCGGCTACACGCTCTATCAGCGTGGCATCAAGATTTGGCTGGATGGTCATCCCCACGACCTGAATTCGGTTTCGCCCGTCGTAGAACCGTTGACCCATACCTATCAGCGTACTTGGCTGCTGCATCCGCCAGAGGTTACGGCTTGGTTGGACGAGCAGTTAGCTCAGCAGCGCCTGTTAGCGGTGGGCGATCGCTGACAATTCTGCAGGGCGATCGCAAAGATACCGACAATTGCCGGGGGCGATCGCTAAGCTAGCGGGAAGATGAATCGGATTAGCTAATGACCGTCTGCCCCTTTTGCGACATCGTTCACCATAACGCTCCGGTGAGTCGCGTTTATGAAGATGAGGCCACCCTTGCCCTAATTCCCTTGAAACCGATTTATCCGGGCGCTTGTATGGTGATTCCGAAGCTTCATATCGACCATTTCACAGACCTGCCCGATGCCCTCGCGGCTCACATCATGATTGTGGCCCAGCATATTGGCCGCAAGATCATGGCCGTTTATCAACCGCTCAAAGTCGGCATGGTCGTCCACGGTTTCGGTGTGCGTCACGCCCATTTGAACCTAATCCCTCAGCACGATCCGCTGGATATTACTTCCAAGCAATTGGCCTATATTGAAGACGGCCAAATTAAGTTCAGTGAAAAGCCGCTGCCGACGCCAAGTCGTCAGGAACTCGACGAACAGGCCGCAATTTTGCGCATCCCCGAGAGGTTACCGACAATGCTGCTGCAAAAATAGTGGGGGCCTGCAGCAGCTTGGCTACAGTTGGAAAAACTAGGGATCTTAAGGCTATGCATCTTCCTGAAGAACCGGAAACGCCGCCGCAGATTAACATCGTGCCGATGATCGATGTGATTTTTGTAGTGCTGGTTTTTTTCATTTTGTCCAGCTTGTTTCTAACGCGATCAGCCGGGTTGCCGGTCAATTTACCTAGCGCAGCCACCAGCGAAAATCAGCTGCAGCAACACTCCTTAACCCTGACGATTACCAGCGGTGGTAATTTGCAGTTGGGCAACGAAGCGGCAACGCTGGATTCGCTGCCTGGCCAGATTCAGGCGCGGCGAATTGGCGATCGCCCGATTTTGCTCATTATGCGAGCGGATGAAGCCGTGGCCCATGGTCAAGTTGTCGCGGTGATGGATCGGCTGCGCACCCTTCCTAATGTGGAATTAGCGATCGCAACTACTCCGGATAGGGCTCCAGTCCAACCTTGAAGGGCCAGCTAACTGATTTTTATTGGCATGGAGTGTCAACAGGCTGGCCGCCGCAATTGAGGCATGCCCGAAACTGACTGAAATGCCGAGAATGGCCATGTTTTGGTCGCGGCCAGAAGCGGCTAACTGTAGCGCTTGGCCCAAAAATGAACTTTGTTTCGTGCCTAAATATGTCAAGAGTTATTCTCAACAAGGAAATCTTCTTGCAAATATTGGGGATCACTCGCTATTATTGTCAACAAGGTGGCACTGTTGAGAGGGTAGTCAAGTGGCTTACACAGCATCTGCACTAAAAGCAGAACTAAATGAACGCGGTTGGCGTATGACTCCCCAACGGGAGATCATTTTGGAAACGTTTCAAAATTTGCCAAAAGGAGAGCACCTCAGCGCTGAAGATTTGCGCGAAGTGTTGAGAGAAGAGGGTGAGCAGGTAAGTCTGTCAACGATTTACCGCAATCTTAAACTGATGGCCCGCATGGGAATTTTGCGTGAGCTAGAGCTAGCTGAAGGTCAGAAGCGCTATGAAATCAACCAGCCGGCGCCTCACCATCATCACCATTTGATTTGCGTTCGCTGCAGCAAAACGATTGAGTTTAAGAATGATTCGGTGCTCAAAGCCGGTGCTCGCACGGCCAAAAAAGCGGGCTATCACCTCTTGGATTGTCAACTGACGATTCATGCGGTGTGTCCAACTTGTCAGCGATCGCTCATGCCTACCTAGAGCCGCGATCGCGGCTCTAAGGCAGCCAGGTGGGTTGGGCGCCCACAAACGGTAACGGTTGCGGCGCGGCGGCGGTAGGAGTCCCTGCAAGCCTTGCCTCTGTGGTTTGAAACAGCGGCAGCAGCAGCGTTTGGATTTGTTCAGCACGAGTGCTGTCACCGGTCGGTAACGCTACTTCCAGCAGTGCCGCTAGCCCATCCGGAGAAATATCCATCGAGACGCGGGTCTGGGGAGGAAATTCCAGCAGCTGAACTGGCTGCGGCTCATCAGTTAGAGCGATCGCGGCTAAGTAAGGCGCCTCTTGATATGCTTCTCCTGGCAGCAACTCGCTGGCTAAGACGTAGAGAATCTGGCTAGTGGGATCAAACTGCGCCGCTATAATTGAACCCGTCGCGTCCAGGAGCGGGGTTTCTGCCCCCTGGTTAGTCACCAGAACCAGAGTTTCGATAAAGCGTCGCTCGGGGTCATTCTGATTAAAATCCACCATGGCGGCAGCGGTACCATCGCCAGTGAGGTCAAAAACGCGACCAAATTCTGGTAAAAAGTCGAGCGGTTCAGCAGCAGTAGTTTGACCGTCCTCAGACTCGAGAGGAATCACAGCAGTGCCTTGTCCCTGCAGCATCAGCAGCGTGGAACTGTCAGGACCGATAATAAATTCCCCCCCAGGTTCAGTTTCCAGACGGCGCGGCGGTTCACCTTCGACCACCACCCAGGAACCAAAATCAGCCGGATTAGTTTGGTTAACTCGCTGCACCACGATGGTCTGTCCGTCAGGCGCCAGGTCAAAGGCCAAATTCTGATAGATCGTGCTATCTAAAATGAGGCTGGCTGCCCCTAGGTCATTCGCTTCGAAGGATGGCGTTATGCCAGTGCCGGTGGGCTCTTCTGGCGGTAGTGGGACTAGCCCAGTCGCTACTGCATAGAGCGAGGGGTTAAGGATTGTTGAATCACGATTGGCATCTGTCACAGCAGAGACAAGCACGCGATCGCCCAGCGGGTAAGGCTCAAAGTCAAGCACCTGCCAATCTGGTGGCGTTAGAGCCACGGCCTCATCCCCCTGAGAAAAATTGATCAGCATCAGTCTGCCGGCGTCCTCGCCCTGATTGGCGATGAAGGCAACCGCGCGATCGCGGCTCTGAAAAGTACCTGCAAACGCTTCAAAGCGAGTCGCATTTTCGTCGGTAGAAAAGCGATCGCGGGCGGTTGGCAGAGTCACCTGATAAGTTTCACCATAGGGAATGGGAACATCTAAGGTGTAGGCCATGCGGCGTCCGGCCCAGCTAGTGCGTCCCGGCAGGGCTGGATTAATTTGCAAATTTGCTTCGACGCTGGCCGCATCCATTGGCCGCGTGAACGCTAGGGTAAAGGCAATATTTTCAGCGCCCACGGTGCGCTCTTGCCACGAAAAAGTTTGCACCCTGGCCACCGCATGGTCACCCAACAGCATCAATCCCCCGGCAGCCACCACTAGCACCAGCATTAGGCTGACTGCCGTGCGATCCAGGGGTAACCGCCAGCGTCGATAGGCCCGACGCGAAGCGTGGTTAAAACTCATAGGGATTCTCAGGCTCGTCAACGGCCACAACTTCGTCCGGTTGAATCACCAAACGACGCTGGCCATCTAGCGTTTCCGTCTGCATGATGCCCTGCACCGCAATCCAGCTGTCAGGGGCAAATTCACGGCGATCGCCCGACAGCTCAACTGGCAGACCCACTGGATAGGCATCTGCAGCACAGCAGGTCAGGACGAATCGCGCCACCATTAAATAATTGTCATCCCACTCTGGCGGGTGGATAACAAAGCCCACAACATTTACCGGTTCGTCAGCGTAGGCGTCTGGCTCAGGATACACGTTCAGCGTCCGAATCCAGTCAATCAGAGAGCGCTCTGCTGGCGGGGTATTGCGAGCAAAGCGCTGGGGCTGCGATCTCGTTACCCGAACCGGCTCGGCAATGCCTCTAGCTAAAGCCGCCTCGCTGGCAAAAGGGCGGGGCACATAAATCAGACCAAACACGGCGATCGCCAGCAACACCGTCAAGCTCCAGCGTCGCGGCAAGAGGGCAATATGTTCTGCAGCCAGCTTTTTTGGCAACTGAAATAGGGCAACGCCGCGCCAAACGGCCATGAAGACCAATATCCATCCAGCGCCAATCGCCAGCCAGTGATAGTCGGGGTGCAGCAGCACTGCCAAGCGACCGCTCCACCAATAGCGCAGCAGCATTAGCCCCCACAGCAGCAGGGCCAGAGCATCCCAAAAAGTGGGCCAGTAAAAGGGCCGTTTCATAGGCGTGATCAGGTCACCAACTCGTATACAAATTGACTGCCAGGGTGAAGACAAAGGTGAGCTGGGCCGCCAGCACAAACAGATAAACCACCGCCCGAGCCTTAAAAGTCGTTAACAGCAGCGAAATATTTTTGAGGTCAATCATGGGGCCGAAGACCAGAAACGCCAAGATGGAGCCGCTGGTGAAGACTGACGAAAAGGACAAGGCAAAGAACGAGTCCACTGTGGAGCAAATGGAGACCACCCACGCTAGCAGCATCATGGCCAGGATGGAGGTGATTGGCCCTTGGCCTAAGGCTAAAATCCACTCCCGGGGAATGGCGACCTGTACGGTGGCGGCGATCGCACTGCCCATTACCAAGACCGCCCCCAATTCGCGAAACTCCTGTAGCATCATCTCCAGCACCGCCTGCAGCTTAGTCTGCCAGGAAAGTGTTGGCAGCGCTGCCGCTCCAACGGTTGCCATTAGAGGCTGATCGAGCTTGACCGTGCCGGTGGACTGCAGGAGAAATGTGCCTTTGCTCAACAGCGAGCTGCCGCCGCTTAGGGCAGGCGCTGGCTCGGGCGCCGGCGACGGTAAATAGCGCGCGATCGCGGACTGCAGAAATGGCCGCAGATCTTTTTGCACGCTAAAGACACAGGCGATAATCACGGAAATTAAAATAGTGAGCCCAACGCGCCAAAACACCATCGCCGGCTGGTCGCGAAAGGCCACCCAAGTGGCCCAAAAAACGATGGGATTCACCGTCGGAGCCGCCAGCAAAAAACCAATTGCCAGCGCGGAGGGGGCTCCCTGGGTAATTAGCCGCCGCGCCACCGGCACATTGCCACATTCACACACGGGAAACAAACAGCCGAACAGACTACCGGCGATCGCTGCCAGTACTGGATTACGCGGCGTGTGAGCAATCAGCTGGCGTTCATCGATAAACACCGCCAAAATACTTGAAAAAGCCACCCCAAGCAATAAGAAGGGGGTCGCTTCAACCAGCAAGCTTAGAAAAAGCGTTAGACCTTGGTTAAGTTGAGCCATCGCTGTCTACAGGTAACCGCGTCCGGGCCGCAATCTGAGAATCCCAATCATACAAAATTCAACCGGGTTCTCGAAGAGCTTCCCCATAATAATGCGTCTTGATCCCCGCTGTAATAAATCACTCAGTGCCGCCGTATGAGGAACCCAGCCAACCCAGATCGGGCCGCAGAATCGTGGTCAGTCATTATATTTACGCGGCGCTACATTGGGTAGGTGACTCGCACAACGGGCCATTTGGTTCACTTTGGTAATGCCTGAAACAAAAATATAGAAGGCTATTTAGGGCCTGCATGATAGCATCGCCCTGAGACACAAATATTTCGATTGTCGTCGAGTTTAAGTTAGTGGAGGTTTGTGCATTATGGCCGAAGGATTTAGCCCCAGTGAAAGAGCCTTTTTAGAAAAGGTGATGAAGCGAGCCAGCCTCCCCGATATTTATGACGCGCGGGATTTGACTACGATTGTTTTTCGCACCATGCGAGACCTAATGACAACGCAAACTGATCAGCAGACAGAGGCGGCATTCAGAGACGCTGATATTGCCGAAATCTGGCGCGATGATAATCCTATTGTCTCTTTTTTAAGTCGCTTTCGCCCGCCTTTGGAAATTGATTCTGAACTGTTTTTGCGTCGTATCAAGCAAGAAGGCGGCGTCCCCAAAGATGTGACTCCTGAAGCCGTCGTCATTGCCGTATTTTCAACCGCGCGGGAAACGCTCGCCCCTGAGCAGGCCCAGCAAATTGCCAAAACCCTGCCGGCTGGCCTACGGGTGATGTGGGAGCAGGTGTAACTGGATGAAAATGCGGCTACCCAGCCAAAGACTCAAAGTCTACATAGAGTGAAAAAGATTACGTCAAGAGTGTCGCTGAATCGGGCTTTTATAGCAATCCGTGGATAGATCCGGTCAGTCAATGAAAGCTTGGTCAACGACTTGCCGAAAGGGTTGGCCAGACTGAATCTGTTTTCGCATGCGGTTTTTCAAAACAAACCATTGATGCTCAATGGGATTCAAATCTGGGGAATAGGGCGGCAGATAGAGGAGAGAACAGCCCGCCTG
>JBCCJU010000141.1:0-14865 GCA_039027715.1 Cyanobacteria bacterium P01_C01_bin.120 | reverse complement strand
CTCTTTCGCCGCTACATTGTTCACCTGAAGGGCTACGAAACGCCTACTGTCGCTCACGCTACCACCTTTTCTGACCTCGACCGATTTATCCACCGGCAAGGGTATGTTAATCACTCAGAAAACTAAGGTACGTCTCTAAGCGTTTGTCTAGTGGGCGCTTGATGGCTTCATCAATAGTTGTGTTTCGCGAATCTTCCACGACTTTTAGCGGCGGCTCTGCTCAGCCGATATTGCCTCGACAGTCATGGCTGAAGCTGTAAATTAGCCGGACGCCGCCTGCTGCTGGAGGGCTCACTCTGAGTCGTCGATGATGGCAGTTCGATCTAATAGCAGCAGATTACGCAGAGCATCAGTGTCAAGTTCGGTGAGCCACTGTTCGCCAGCGCCGACCACTTGTTCGGCCATCGCCTGTTTGGATTCAATCATGTCGTGGATTTTTTCTTCGAGGGTGCCACTGGTGACGAACTTATGCACCTGTACATTTTTGGTTTGGCCAATGCGAAAGGCTCGATCAGTAGCCTGATTCTCCACTGCCGGGTTCCACCAGCGGTCAAAGTGAAAGACGTGATTCGCGCGAGTCAGGTTAAGACCAACTCCCCCAGCTTTGAGCGACAGGATAAAGAGGCGGGGGCCATTGGGATCTTGCTGAAAGCGATCGACCATGACTTCGCGCTTAGTTTTAGAAGTACTGCCGTAAAGAAACAGGGTTTCCTGTTTGAAGGCAGTTTCTAGATGGGCTTGGAGCAGCTTGCCCCATTCGGCAAATTGGGTGAAGATGAGAGCCCGATCACCCTCATCCAGCAGTTCCTCAACCATCTCATCGAATCGCAGCAGCTTGCCTGATCGCCCAACCAGCAGCTGTTTTTGCGCTTCCTTCAGAAATTGTGCAGGATGATTGCAGATTTGCTTAAGCTTGGTCAATAGCCCGAGAATTTGGCCACGACGCTGCACCCCCTCTGCTGCTTCAATATCTCTTAGGGCCTGCTCAACGGTGGCTTGATAAAGTTGGGCCTGTTCTTCAGAAAGGCTGCAGAAAATAGTCATTTCCTGCTTTTCGGGCAGGTCTTGAATGATGGTGCGGTCGGTCTTCAGGCGGCGCAGGATAAAAGGCTGAACCAGCGATCGCAAAGTTTTCAACGAAGCCGTATCGCCATAGCGCTCGATGGGAGTGGCAAAGCGCTTTTGAAAGAAATTTTTGGGGCCCAGATAGCCAGGATTCAGGAAATCCATAATGGACCAGAGTTCTGCCAGGCGGTTTTCCACCGGTGTCCCCGTGAGCGCAATTTGAAATTGGGCCTCGATTTGCCGGACTGCTTTGGACTGCTTGGCATCAGGATTTTTGATGTTTTGTGCTTCGTCCAGCACGACCCCCAACCATTCCACCCGTTCAAAATCCTTGAGATCGCGCTGCGCTAGGGCATAGCTGGTCAGCACGATGTTTGATCCCCGAGCCTTGCGGGCAAAAGCCGCCGCGTGCGATCGCTTATCGCCATGGTGCATCAGCACTTTCAGCTCAGGACCAAACTTGTGAATTTCCCGCTCCCAGTTGCCCAGCACGGACGTGGGACAGACCAGCAAGACCGGATCAGCTAGGAGATCGCGCTGTTTCATGGTCAGCAAAAAGGCGATGAGCTGAATCGTCTTACCCAACCCCATATCATCGGCTAGACAGGCGCCAAGTCCCCACTGCTCTAGGAATACCAGCCAGGAGACGCCCCGAGCTTGATAGGGACGCAGCTTGCCGGCAAAGCCTTCTGGTTCGCTGATCGGTTCCAGAGACTGATTGCCCTCGGTCAGCGTGGTAATCAACTCTTGCAGAATGCCGGAAGCTTCAAATTTAACGACCGGCAGTTTATCGATTACTTGAGTGTCGCCAGTGCTTAGACGCAGAGCATCTTCTACGCTGAGCTCAATGGGCGTATTCCGCCGCTTGAAAAAGTCGCGGGCGGTACGAATATCCTGGGGCCGCAGTTCCACCCACTGACCGTCAACTTCCAGCAGCGGCGTTTCTTGGGCGACCAGCTTTTCAAAGTCTTTTTGCGACAGCTTTTTGCCCGCCAGAGAAAGCTCCCATTCCACATTAAGCAGGCTCTTAAGACCCAACCGCTGCCGCTCTTTACGATTGGGGGCGGCGGCCGCCACTTGAATACCCAAGCGATTGTCTTCGCTGGGCGACTCTAGACCCGGCGGCAGGGCAACGCCAAAACCACTGTCCCGCAGACGAGACAGCGTCATTTTGAGGAACACAAAGGTCTGTGCCGGATCCAGGGGAACGCGACTGGGGCGACGCTGCTGCAGACTTTCGCGCACAACATCGCTGAAGCGAGCGGCCCGCCCTAGGCCCCCCAACAAGCTTTCTTGGGGATGGGGAATCGTCTGGCCATCAATCATGGCTTGGTCAACCGGATAGTCCCACAGCGTATCCGCCGCCACCAGGAAAGTTTCATCGTCGCGGGACTGCAGATAATAGCCAAGATGCCAGACTTCATCGCCATTTTCGGGGGGCTCTAGGCGAAAGCAGACGCGAAATCGATTTTGGTCAGTGCTGCTCTGCAGAGGAGTCGTCCAGGTGGACAAGGCATCGCGCAGGCGAGCCGCGGCGATCGCGCTACTTTCAATGGTCGGATCGCCATTGCTGCTGAGGGCTTCTATCCATTCCCGCAGCGGCAAATCGGGACTGAGCACATCGGCACTGCCGACGGGTTGAGCCTGGAAGCGCACTTGAGCATCAACCAGCTGCTGCATGAAGTCGCAGAGCAGCGTTTCCCCTTTTCTTATTAAAGGCACACTTAAGCCCAGAACTTGATTTTTTCGCGCCTTGGGCAGCGGCTGATAAGTGCGACAACTGGGCGGCATGTTAGCACTAAACAACTGCAGGCGGCGGGCATCGGTTTCGCTATCCAGCAGCAGTTGCCATTGAGCTTGGGTTTGCTTTCGGGGGGTGATGGCGATCGCCGGCAAAAATTTGCCCCGCGCCTGTAAATCCAGACTCCAGCGGGTAGCGTGACTCCAAAACCGCAGATCTTCGCCAATTTGCGCACCGCCGACTGACTGCTGTCCCAAGGGCAAGCTTTCCAGAAATTGTGCGGTTTCGTGCGGTGTCAGCCAGACGCCCCGCACCTGCCACGGATGGAGGGCGATCGCCTCAGCAGCGGCGGTCAAATCGTCAGCCGAATGCCTTGGCAGACAAGCGTCGGAAGTCAGCGTAGTGGGTAACGATAGCACCTGTTCAAGCTGACGAACGGGCTTTTTGCGGCTGCTCCCCTTGCCACCACCAACCTCTACCCAAAACGATTTGGGCAAACCGCCGATCTCTTTCAAACGGTCAAGCAGTTCGGGCAGCGCCATACAAAAGGGATGATCTTGCAGCTCGGGCTCAGGGCTAAAGTCGCTGGCATCCAGTCGCTGCCACATTTCACCCCAGATAAAAAACTGCTGAGTCGCCAACCAGCTTCCGTGTACGATTGCCATGTAACACTCAAATCAATTAACAAACCTATTCATTCAGCGCGATTGTCCGTGGATCTTCCCATTTACCGCCAAACAAAATCTTCTATTCCCCTTTGTCTCGATGTTATGCAGCCCCATGAGGCCGAAACTGTGAGAGCTATGCTCAATTATGTGGTGCAAGCGGAGCAAAGCTATCCGCAAGCGCAGCCGCTCACTGTCGCAGATTTTGCCGGCTACTGGCTCAAGGGAGACGCCTTTGTCGTGCGTCGGCTGGACGCGGAGAAATCGGGGTTAGACACCGTGGTCGGAGCGTTCTATTTGAAGCCCAACTTTCCAGGACGCTGCAGCCATATTAGTAATGCCGGATTTATTGTAGCGCCTGAACTGCGAGGACAGGGACTAGGCCGCTGGATGGGAGAAACAATGCTTACCCTGGCTCGCGATCGCGGCTATCGTGCGGTAATGTTCAATCTGGTATTTGAAACAAATTTGCCGTCGCTCAAACTTTGGGAGTCACTGGGATTTCAGGAAATTGGTCGCGTGCCCCAAGGGGTAGCGCTGTCGGAAAGCCATTACGTTGATGCCATTATGCTCTACAAATCACTAGTCGACAATCTGGCCTAAGATCCCAGCATAAAAAAATAAATTCGTCCCTTGCGTAGTTCAGACCGAGAGAATTGCCAAGAAAATGGTTAGCCATAATTTTGACGCAGTGAGAAATTTGTTCAGGCTTTCGATATGGCTGCTCCCTGCTATGGGGCATGATCACCGCGGCTGCAAGCAGAATTATTTAGCTGCCGCCTAGCTCAGTGAGAGAATAATGACGTGAGTATCCGCTCAGACAGTGCTGCTCTATGAATTCAGAAGTCATCTTGCAGATTCTCGATATGTTAGGCGTGATGGTGTTCGCTATCAGCGGCGCTTTGGCGGCTGGGCGCAAGCAACTCGATTTACTGGGCGTATTGGTCATTGCCATGGTCACCGCTTTAGGCGGCGGTACCCTCAGAGATCTACTGCTCGATCGCTCTCCTGTTTTCTGGATCAAGCAGCCTGACTATTTATTAATTGCTTTGGGCGCCGGACTGCTCACTGTTCTCTACACTCAATATTTCAAACCACCGCAACGGGCTCTGCTCATTGCGGATGCTGGCGGACTAGCATTATTTAGCATTAGTGGAGCCCAAATCGCCGAAGCAGCTCAACTGCATAGCCTCGTCATCATTCTGATGGGCACGTGTTCCGGCGTGATTGGCGGCCTAATTCGCGACATTCTGCTAGTGGAAATTCCGATAATCCTGCGACGCAGCAATATTTACGCCACTGCCGCGATCGCCGGCATCGCTCTTTATCTACTACTACAGAGTCTGGGAGTGACGTCGGCGATCGCCATGTTGCTCAGCATGGCCGCCATCTTTGGCCTACGCCTAGCCGCCATCATCTGGGGCCTAACGCTGCCCATTTATCGGCTGCCCGACAGCAAGTAGATAGCGGAAAATCTTTCTTCGCATCGAAAAGTTGACGAATGACCGTCTCTAGAAAGAAATATCCCTGTTCATTAGGCATATTACGCTGAGCTGATACGCCTGGTCAGCACATCTTTTTATCTACGATTTATAGCCTCTGACTCTGCGCGGCAATCGCTTCAGCCACCAGCCGGAAATCACGCAATAAACCCATCAGATTTTCGCACTAATCGCTATTAGATGAAGCGTTGATGAAATCTATTGAGCTTTCCGGATATTACGTAGTTATGCTCGGTTATTGAAGCGGTAGATGCACCCTGATTCCAAAGCCCTGTAGTTTTGACTGCAGGGCTTTTTTTTGAAAATTTAATATAAAAGGGTCATAGATAAAGCATTGTTAAATACAGCTGAACATTCCGGATAAAAGGCAGCATTGCTCGACTAATGTATTGGTAGATGCACCCTGATTCCAAAGACCTTTGGCTGAGGCTAAAGGTCTTTTTTGTCTTTAAAGGCATATACGCATATATTGAATCTTCGCAGCAGCAGCCTATCGGCCAACATCTAAGTTAGTTTGATATTGCTGAGTTTAAATTAAAAATACTCTAAAATCTCTCTCGAAAAAGACGCCTGATCCGAGACTATAAATCATATTTAGTATTTCCAAAAATATTTTTTATTGTTGATTGAGGTCAATTAATAAGGCTCTATGTGACCAACTGATCTGTTTATTTCAGTTGCACTAACGCTCATGCAATCATAAAGAGAGCCAAGTGGGATCGCTGCCCTAAAAAGACAATAATCTGGTTTATATCAAATCCTTTAACTAGCGCTACCGTGGCAGCTAAGTCAGCATCGTGGCTAGTTTGCGTCGTTTGAAACGAGGGCGATCGCTCTGCCATGATTCCGCAACGCGAGTTTAGGGCGCATTACGGAACCATAGCTAGGAGCTCTGTGGGGGCACTACTGCATTCGCTACAGCTTTCTGGACAATAAGCGGCAGGTTCTCAAAGGCCTGACTGCCGACTCAGTTGCGTTTGTAATACCAGCAGCGATACTGTGACATGATGAATTCGATTTGCAAGAATAGGCGCGGTCTGGCAGCGGTGTCGCTACCACGATGCAGGCTATAGGGATCGCCAATAAATCCGTAACCGGCAGGACCCGTAACCGTCTTGATGGCGTCTTTGCCATAGAGTTTAGCGAGCTTGCGACTTGTTTTTGCGGAGGGTGACGGGGCTCGCAGTTGGCCGATCAAAGGACGGTTGACATGGCTGCCTTCGATGTAATGGTGAGGCCCGCTAGTTTCATCAACATCAGTTAGATAGAAGAAGAATTTGATGTTGCGATAGTCGTTAATGTCACTGTGGAAGAAGTGAGTAAAGCAGTTAGCGGAAGACTGCTGGTGAGGAAAACTCCAAATTAATTCACTCTTGTGATAAACAGGTGCTCTACCCAAATAAGCTTCAGCGATCGCTAACAACTGTGGGTCTCTAGCTAGCTGTTTAATCAGCGATGAATTTTCTTGATGGTGGATATAACTTGCCACTCGATAAGGCATTTTAGGGCAAGCGGCAATCAATTCGGGTGTGAGATAAATGGGGTCGCCCCGGCGATCGCGGTTGGCATAGCACGGATGGGTGAAGGCGTAGTCCAAAAACGCTTGAACTTTGCCCTCTGACAGTTTCAGACCCTGATAATAGCCATCTTGAAATAGCGTATCAACGATGGCTTCAATATTATTACTGAGATGCACCTGGGATGTAGCAGAATATTTTTTAATAATACTGCCAACTGACTGGCGCTGCTGAGCAAATCGCTGTCTCACAGCTACAAAGCGCGCCAAATATTGCATCAGCAAAAAGCTTTTATCGCTTGACCAGTAATAACTGGTTTCTCGAAAGCGGTCAAAAAATTTGTTACCAAATTTTGCCGCTATATAAAAACTAGAGCTAAGCATCAAAGATCTCCATTACCTGGAAAAACGAGTCGAAAATCTAGTGCCTGTAGACTCTATTCACGTTTATTCCAAAAGAATTGGCTTAAGCCTTTCACAGCATTTTAGAAACTAAAAAAGCACCATTAAGCCGTCTAAAGTTAATGGCTTTAGACAGAAAGACGTGTTTAGTAAGAAAATGCTGTAAATGAAGTAAGGCCTTTTTTAAGCTGTTTAATCTTTCAGAATAGGTGAACGAACATTCTGAATGTGACAACTCGCGGTATCCAGAACCTAACCGCTAAGAAATTTAATCATGATTTTAGTACGCCATCTTGATTAAAGCTTTACAGAGGCGGAAAATACCCGAATAAGAGTTGTTTTGGGGAACAAAAATTTCAGCAATTCTACTGAGAAGGTAAGAATTAGTCTGTCACTAGCCTCGAAAAAACACTCAGACAGGTATTTTATGCCGTGTTTTTTGACGCCGTGATTTCACGTAAAGTAACCTGCCCAATATCGACGCTTTGAGATGGTGCTGTTGCGATTTCAAACTCTTTGGCGTTTAAAACATCCATCTACCCAAACCAAAATCCTTAGTTTTTGGGGGGGCTGCCCAGCCGTCTTCTGGCCTCTATGTTTTGTTCTTCTAATTCTGCCTTTTACTGCCTATTCTGCCCGTTCAGCCAGTTCCAGCCAGCGTTCAGTGGCAGCGTCAATCGCGTCCGTCAACTTGGCAAGCTGCTCAGTCAGGGTTTTCATCGCATCATAGTCAGCGGCGGCGTTGTCGTAGAGCTGCTGTTCGAGGGCGACTTTTTCAGCTTCCAGCTCTGGAATCTGCGATTCTAGGTGCTCATATTCTCGCTTCTCCTTGAAGGACAGCTTTTTCGATTTGGGGCTGTC
The DNA here is from genome assembly GCA_039027715.1 of Cyanobacteria bacterium P01_C01_bin.120. GTDB lineage: Bacteria > Cyanobacteriota > Cyanobacteriia > Phormidesmidales > Phormidesmidaceae > Halomicronema. The sequence continues at coordinate 7,113 of JBCCJU010000141.1, read as the reverse complement.
GGCTTTTCGGAAATCCTTTTGAGAGGCTGTCGCTGTCGCCACGCCATTGCTAGCTGTTTTGTTTGACTTTGGCGCTGAAACTGCAGATTTTTCCGCTTCTTCCGCTTGGCGATGGTCAAGGTAAACGGAATAATTGCCGGGATATTGGCGAATGTGACCATTCCCCTCAAAGGCAAAGATGGTCTGCACAGTGCGATCAAGGAAGTAGCGATCGTGGGAAACGACAATCACGCAGCCATTAAACTCTTCGAGATATTCTTCCAAAACGGCGAGGGTCTGCACATCTAAATCATTGGTGGGCTCGTCCAAAATCAGGACATTGGGAGCCTGCATCAGCACCTGCAGCAAAAAGAGCCGCCGCCGCTCGCCGCCAGACAGCTTGTGAATGGGGGCGTACTGCTGGTCGGGGGGAAATAAAAATCGCTCCAGCATCTGGGAAGCCGTAATCACGCTGCCGTCTACGGTTTTGACCAGTTCGGCAGTTTCCTTGAGATATTCAATGACGCGCTGGTTAGGATTTTTGACCACGTCTTCGGAGTGCTGGTCAAAATAGCCGAAATGCACGGTGTCGCCAATTTCAATGGCGCCGTTATCAGGCTGCTCGCGCCCGGTAATCAGATTCATCAGCGTCGATTTGCCGACGCCATTGGGGCCAATGATGCCCACCCGATCGCGGGGATTGAAAATATAGGTAAAGTCGTGAATTAGGCGGCGATCGCCATATTCCTTGGTCACCGCCGCCAGCTCCACCACTTTTTTGCCGATGCGCCGTCCCGCCGTGGTGATGTCAACCTTGCCTAGGCTCTCTTTAAATTCCCGCTCCTGCATATCATCGATGCGCTGGATGCGAGCTTTTTGTTTAGTGCTGCGGGCTTTGGGACCCCGCTGCAGCCAGGCCAACTCGCGGCGCAGCACCCCTGCATGTTTCTTTCGGGTACTGACGGCAGCAGCTTCAGATTCGGCTTTTTTCTCTAAAAAGTAGCTGTAGTTGCCGGCATAGCCGTACAGATCGCCGCGATCAACTTCCAAAATGCGGTTGGTGACCCGGTCAAGAAAGTAGCGATCGTGGGTAATCAATAACAGCGCGCCCCGAAAGCCGTTGAGGTAGCTTTGCAGCCACTCCACAGACTCCGCATCTAGGTGGTTGGTGGGCTCGTCCATCAGCAAAGCATCGGGACTGGAGAGTAGAGCGGCAGCGATCGCAACGCGCTTGCGGTAGCCGCCGGACAGGTCGCCCACTCGCGCTTCAAAATTGTTGATGCCTAGCTTGGTCAAGACAACTTTGGCACTGGTTTCCAAATCCCAGGCGCCAGCGGCTTCAATTTTTTCCGTCACCCGCGACAGCTTCGCCATCAGGGCATCCAGATCGCCTGCGCCCTGCTCCATACGGTGAGAAATATCTTCGTATTCGCGGATCAGGGCCATCTGCTCGCCCGCATCGGCAAAGACCTGCTCCAGCACGGTGCGATCGCCTTCAATATCGGGCTGCTGCGGCAAATAAACAATCTTCGCCCCCCCGTTGCGCCAGATCTCACCGCCATCAATCGGCTCGATGCCAGCAATCATCTTCAACAAGGTCGATTTACCGGAGCCATTGGTGCCAATCAGACCGACTTTGTCTCCAGTTTCCAAACTGAAGGAAGCCTCGCGCAAAATTTCTTTGATGCCGAAATCTTTTTTGACGGACTTAAGGGTCAGAAGCGTCATATCGCAAAAGGATGTAGAGCTTCGGCCATGCGAAGCAGGATAAAGGTAGAAGGCAGAAGCATGACTGCGTCAGGATTGTAGCAATTAAAGCTGTTCAAGCTTAACTGCGATTTGCTACAGCGGAAACGGTTCTATGGGTGACTCGCTGCGGACACGATCGCGATCGACCACTGATAGAACCCGATTTTTGGCCTTTTCGGATTGCAAACACTGAACAACTAAATCGGCGACATCGACGCGGGTGATGGTGCCAGCGGTGTCTACCGCTTCGGTGGCAATGCCGGTGCCGGTGGCGGGTTCTGACAGCAGTCCGCCGGGACGCACAATCGTAAACGGCAAGCCGCTGGCCATCAAATGTTCTTCAGCTTTCGCCTTCGCCAGCAGTGCTGGGCGCAGCGTTTCTAATACCTGTTCTGGCAGCGCTACGGCGCTGGCGCCCACGCCAATGGACGACACTAAAATAAATCGCTGACAGGGCAAGTCTTTGACCGCATCGACAAGATGTCGGTTGCCCAGATAATCAGAGCGGGGCTCATCGCGTTCGGCGCCTTTACCACCAATGGTTGTGACCAGGGAAAAGGGCGCTGCTGCAAAACACTGCACCGCTGTCGCCATGGCCTCTGGATCAAGGGCATTACCGATTCGGACTGCGGCTCCCAAGGATTCAAGTTGCGATCGCGCATCGTCAGTTCGCAGCAGCGCCACTACTTTATAGCCTTGCTGAACCAAGCTTTTCACCACTTCAAAGCCAACCCCGCGGCTGGCTCCGGCGACAAAACAGTTTTTGGCAAATGTCATAGTGATCGAGTGATATCGGTTAAGTCACAGTGTGTCACATCGGTTTCCACAAAACGACAGTGCGTCAGATTGGCTCGACGAAACGAGGTTTGGGCAGAGCGTCGCAGCGATCGCTGGCAGTAGGCCAAGTTTTGCAGCGTAATTCCCAGGCTGATAAGCACTATCGGAGCGGCCTTTAGCCCGCTTAGCCAGCGCCCAGTGGTCAGCAGACTGCTGCTGTCGGTCCACAGCCAAAATGCCAAACCATAGGCCGCGATCGCGCCTAGGATCGCAAAAATCGCGTCTAGTCGGGTCCGCCAGCGCCAGGCCACGGCCATCCCCAAAAGCCCCGACGCGATTGCGCCACCCACCGCCCAGGTGGGATTATTGTTAGTGCCACTGCCGATGTAGAAAAATCCCATCAGGGCCGAAATGGCCGCTCCCAGAACGGCACGAGCCACCTTGGCTAGGGGCCAGGGTAGAGGTTGAATACCAGCAGCCAAAGTTGCGATCGCCAAAACCTGAGTCAATACTTTGACGTAGGCCCAAGCTGCTTGGCCCGGCAGCGTCCCCAACGAAGCAAAGAGAAGGGAACTGAGGGCATGAAAGAGTAGTGCAGCCATAAACACCAGGGGCACCAGTGCGATCGACCATTTGCCCGCAACGCCCATGCGACAGTGCACAAATTGCGCCTTGCCTAAATTCGCTTGGCCAAAGTCGCAGCCTCGTAAGTCGCACTGCTCGAAGTAGGCATTCTGTAAATCTTGTTGCCGAAAGCTCTGTCGCCGCAGGTCTTGATTGATAAAACTAGGTGGCATGGGTGGCGGGGTGGATGAGTGGCGGGGTAGCAGAGTGCCTGGGTGGCTGGGTAGCTGGGTAGTTGGGTGGCGGGGTGGCGGGGTGTGGGGCGAATGGCGGTTTGCCCGTACAAGGCGTTGGTGGAGCTAATACAGATGGACATAAATCGGCTTGGATGGACAGGGCTAGCGCTGGGACTAACGCTGCCGCTGCTACTGTATACCACCGGGCAGTGGCAGCGACCTCGATCGCCCGTAATTCAGCAACTTTTTACCGGAGTCAGCTATCAGCGGCAGGTGAACAGTACCCCCTGGGAGCAAGTTATTCATATCATCACAGCTGATTTGACCGCTCCCGGAGTTGAGGTGGTAGTGAGTCCAGGCAGGGCGAGCGGCGATGACGGCGAAACCGAGGCTCAAACCACAACTCAGTTTTTGACTCAAACAGCAGCTCAGGTGGCGGTTAATGCCAACTTTTTCAATCCTTTTGTGGAAAAGACGCCCTGGAATTTTCAACCTCGCGTCGGCGATCGCGCCAACATTTTGGGCATTGGCATGGCGGACGGTCAGACCTACTCGCCGCCAGAAGCGAATTGGCCCGCCCTCTGCTTTGCCAAGAACAATCGGGCGCAAGTGGTTGCTGATGGCACCTGTCCTAGCGGCACGCAGCAGGCGATCGCCGGCAATCAGCAGTTGGTGGCCAAGGGTGAGGCCGTGCCCATTGACTATCGCGATCGCGCCTATGCTCGCGTTATGGCCGTGGTCAGTCGGGGCGGCAGTCAGCTTTCCCTGGTGGTGGTGGACGGCAAACAGCCCCAATACAGCGAAGGCGCTACCCTTGCTCAACTGATCGAAATTGCCCTTAGCCTCGACGCCGACGCTGCCCTTAACCTCGACGGCGGTGGTTCCACCACGTTAGTGATAGAGACGCCTAACGGCGATCGACCCCTCAATGCCCCAATTCACACCAAATGGCCTGGTCGCCAACGTCCCGTCGCCAATCATCTCGGCATCCGCGCCCAACCCCTTCCCTAGAATCAAGCCCAGATTCACGGTCATCTAAAATCGGCGACAAACTTCAACATGACTTACGCCAAAGTCCTCCCTACCCCATAACTTTGGAGACTGCTGAATCCGATTGAAGCTTGGGTTAAGTAGCCTTCAGTATCGGGGTTGAAAATGAGCGTACGGCATAAGTCTGCGTACTGCCATATTCAATTTTCCGCTGCTCTGCCTCCCCTGATCATCTTCTGCAAAATCTAGTCAAAGATAGCCCTGGCTAATGAATTCAGATAGCCGTTGCAGCATTTCCTCATCACAACTTACATTCAGGCGAAATCATCATTAGTTTGCCCCTTGGGCTGGCAGACAGCCGGTCGAGAACCGCTAGCGGGCTTCACCTGGCAGAGATAATAAAGCCAAAGTTCTGCTTCCAGAATTGAGTCATCCATATTCAAAACTTTTTCTTGACTTTTCCATGAATAAATTTCCACTTGTTCAAAGCCTTGGGCCAGTTGCTCTAGCTGTTGGGCTGCTCGAATATAGTAAGTATTCAAGCGATATCGATGTGAGTCATCACGCACAATCACATAGTCTAAATCAGCAATTTTAGGCCGCATTATTGCTTGAGAAATCAACGGTAAATTAAATAGCCAAAAGAGTCCAAGCTGTACCAAATTCACGTAAATTTCAATAGGATTAATATTGAGTTGACCTCGCCAACTTAATTTTCTTTCTAAGGTCTGAAGGTTATGGGTAGAAAAACAGAAATAGCAGCCTGGTTTTCCTACTCGCTTGACCGCCATCAAAATTTTGAGGCGCTCTTCGTGGGAGACATAATCAATGCCGTTATAGCTGAATAAAATAAAGTCAAATGAATCGTCAGCAAACTGACTTAGATCTCTGGCGTCGCCAACTTGAAAACTAATGTCGTGCTGAGAATCTTTAAAGCGCTTTTGACAGGCCGCGATCATTTCAGGCGAATAATCAATCCCCATATATTGCTTTGTCAAAGGCGCAAAATGCAGCGTGGTGCGCCCACCGCCTACGCCAATATCTAGCATTTTCATATCCGCTAGCTGCGGCTGAAGCTGTCTTAAAACTGCTGTCTCAGCCGGCTGTAGCCAAGTAAGTTTGGAATAAAAGTTGACAATATCGCGAGCAGTATAGGTGTTTTTATTTCTACTGTTGCTCATCATAAAAGCGCTTTAAAGTGCGATCGCTCCGCCTCCTGAACCAATACGGTTGTCTTTGGAGAGCCGGTAATTTATTATCCGCTCTTAGAGTTGTGTTCCGCGCAACTTCATCCCCGGATTTTTGGTCGCGGCACTGGCAGGTGGTAGGACACCTTACCAGCGCCTAACCCGCAGACAGTGTCGGCTGTCGCACGGGCTGTGCTCTATTTTGCCACCCGGCTTTAGCTTTACGTCTTGGGGTGGCTAAATATTCGGGGATTCCACCCAAATCGATACTTGGAGGAATCCCCCGATGGTGACAACTCAATACTTTTTGCCGTCTCCAGTACCGGAGGCGGCCCTATCGGCGCTGCCGGCAAATGATGCCCAGCCTAGGCAGCACAAACGTCTACGCCTATATCTTGTCGGTTCCGCCGCCGATACCCAGCAGACCATCCACTATCTGCATACCGGCGGGCGCATCGAGCGCATTCACTGGAGTCGCATGATCGCCGTTCCAGAAAACGGCATCCTGATTCGCCGCGACCCCGGTGATGTGCTGCGCTATCTGCAGCGCGATCGCTCAAAGCAATCAGACCAGCGTTAATCAGTTCTGACCGATTCCGCATTATCAGTTTTCGAGTCCTGAAAGTCTAAAATTTTGGAGTATAAGCTGGCCACCGATTCTTCCGCAAATAACTTATCTTTGAGTTGAAGGTAGCCACCTTTGCCGAGATTGCAGGCAGCCCAAAATCGAGCAAACGCAGAAGGTTCCATATTTGCCAATAGAATTTGCAGACCTTCGTGCAAGACTTGCTGTTCGTTCTTAACTTGAATCATTACTGCTGGACTCCAAGACAAAATCAACCAGATTGGTTACTTGCAAAGCTAGGGCTGAGCAACGATTAATCAGACGTTTATCGTAGGTTACAAGAAAATCGCAGTCGGCTGCTTCAGCACAGGCAACATGCAAAGCATCAAGCGCTTTCACTCCATTATGTTTCACAGTTCTTCGGCTCTCTGGCGAATGGCATCGTTAACTTCCTGCCTAAAACTCGCTAGTTGAAGATACCGATTCATCGCCTCCTGCTTGAGGCGGTAAGGGTTTCGGCTGTTTTCATATTCCAAGACGGAAGAACTGACGAGTTCAATCTCTTGAGCTTCAATCATCTGCAAAATGATGGCGACAGCCTGAGATTCAAGGAAAATCTTGGACTGAGTCTGATCATCCAGTGGGCGATTATAAGCGCTGGTGTCTAGATACACTCTGGTCATGCGATCGTTCTAATAAGCACATTCTGTCTTTGCTTCGCTAGTGAAGCACATAGCAGAAGAAAGGCGATCGCCCATTTCACCACTGCCTCGATGGAATGATTGGTGTTGTGAGCGCGATCGCTCAAAGCATCTTAAATATGGGCGGGCGATCGCTATAAAATCGCTCCGACATCACCATAGAAAAAATATTCTTGAGATTTGTTTTGCAAGGGTTCTCTTCAAAGAATATTAGGTCGTGATTCAGAGAAGCGTGGGATAGGTCGCAATATCATCCCAAGACCAAGGACTTGAGGTTAATCCCGCTCGTTGAGCGGCAGTATCGTGGGAGCGAGAATGTGTCCATATCCAGTTGAAGTAACTCACCACTAACCGCGTGGTCACTT
>JBCCJU010000140.1:0-14922 GCA_039027715.1 Cyanobacteria bacterium P01_C01_bin.120 | reverse complement strand
GCCACACCTTGCAGGTGGCGGCGATCATGAGGCAGCACCCACTGACTCAGTTGGTCCTGCAATTGACGATACAGTAGAGGAGTCTCCATGGAGATGCTGATAGTTGGGGAACTTGAGCATCTCATGGAGCGCCCACTTCACCAACCCATCTCATCTGAGACTCACCAATTTTCAAGGCTTTCAGGACTTTTCTGCACCACTAAGCTCCCGGAGGTTTTGGATGTCCTGCTCAAAATCCTCGACTCCGTAATGTACGGGGATCTGGCGGCTCGCGAGTAGATGTTGAAAAGCAACACGGTGCATTCCCGCGAAACGACTGGCTTGAGCGAGGGTAAGTTTTTCACGCTGAAAGAGCATGATAGCGATCTCTTGACGCATTTCAGCTTCAGTCATGCGAGTGGCAGTTAAGACTTCATCAGGGACAACAACGCTCATAGTCCAACTCTTTGCTACTTTCCCAATTGTACGCTTCTGGTCTCGAAAGGGTCTGTGTTTTGCCCAAGTCAGCAAACACCGCGTTGGTGCAGTGGATCAAGGTTATTGGTGAACGAGAAAGGGCCTCTATCGCCGAAAAACTTCACCGTTAGACGCCCTTTCTCGTTACTCTCTACGAGGTTACGGAGCCTAAAAACGGCCTGATGGTTTCTGCTACAGCATCCCCATATTCTCCTACTTGACCCAAGGTGCTGGGTAAACGGGTGAGTTGCACCTCAGGCAACGCTGCGATGGTTGCTGCTTTGGTTAATATATGAGTGCTCTTGGAGTCTTCATGTTATGTCTCTTGCAATAAAAGCTGAACCTGCTCCCTTGGCTGTCGCTTCTGATGGAATCGTGCGGGTAAGGGGGAACGCGAGTCACTTTAAATACTGTCGTCGCCGTATTCAAGCAAGGGGCAACTGCAGAAGAAATCGTGCATCATTATCCATCTTTAAGACTGGGTAACGTTTATGCTTCAATGGCCTTCTACCTGAATCATTAGGAGGAGGTAGAGGCATATCTCCAGCAAAGACAGCAGCAAGCTCAAGAAATTCGCCAAATAAATGAGGCTCGATTTGATCCTCAAGGTTTGCGAGATCGTTTATTGTCTTGGCAGGTAGAGCGGCAAGCGTGATCAAGCTGCTAGCCGATGAAAACTTTGACAACACAATCATTCGAGGCTTACTGCGCCGCAATTCACGTATTGGCGATCACGCTATAGCGATTCAACTGCAGCGAATAAACCGTAACACTCTTTGCGTCGTTTCATGTTCTCTACTGTGGACTGCATCTTAGGAAGCGCCGCCATGGTCGGAGACCGCCCCAAAAGGCGATCGCCTCCACTCCAATCAGGTGTCGGTCAGAATGTAATTTTCACAGGCTAACCAACCGGTGGACAGCTGCGACTGCACGAACCTTAAAATTGAAGGTAAGCGCGTGAGGGCAACCCGATGCAAATCACTCTGAACCTACCTGACAGTCTTGGTCAAACCGAAACCTTTAATCAGAGCGACTGGTTTCGGGAAATTGCCATAGCTCTGTTTCAGCAAGAAAAAATTTCCCTCAGCCGCGCCAGCAAAATTGCCGGGATGGAGCTCATCGACTTCCAAAAAATGCTGAGCGATCGTGGCATTTGCGTTCACTACGACGTGGAAGACTTTGAGCAGGATGTTCAGCACCTGCGCGATCAGGGCTGGCTATGATTGTCATTAGCGATACCTCCGCTCCCTCCAATCTTGCCATCGTTGATCATCTCTGGTTGCTAGAAGCGATTTATCAAACTGTGATAATTCCGGACGGTGTTGCTAGCGAGCTTGCAGCGGCCAGCAATCCCATCATTGCAGCCATCCCCACACTGGGCTGGATTCGGACCCAATCCCTCACCGATACTCAACTAGCCGACCAACTGCAACAAGAACGAGGACTAGATGTTGGCGAAGCGAATGCGGTTGCGCTGGCGCTTGAGTTACAAGCTGATAAGCTACTCATTGACGAAAAATTGGGGCGACGAGAAGCTGTTCGGCTGGGGCTGCCGATCATCGGGATTCTGGGTGTTCTGCTCATCGCTAAACAAACAAGCCTCATCCAGCAAGTTCAACCGGTCATGAATGCCTTGGTCAACAAGGCCGGTTTTCGCGTCAGTCCTCAGCTGTGTCAGCGTGTCTTAGACCTCGCTCAAGAATCTGATTCAAAGAAAAACTAATCCCGCTGAGGAACTTTCCAGGATTGCTGACGGAAAGCCTGAATTTCAACCATGATGTCGTTGTCTGTAATGTCATTTACGGGCGGTTGAGCATAAAATTCTTGAATTAGAGCCGTCAAATTAGAATGCAACTCTGCCTAGATCAAAACGTTGGCTAGCTGTGCCCGCTCATCTGGCTGCAGTTGTTGCACAGCGATAATCAATTGTTTCAGGATGATAGGAACGGATAATCCAGCAAGATTGCATCACATTTTCGGCCATTGGTTTGCCGCATAAATCGGGATATAGCAGCGAGGAATGTCTCTTTACCTTTTCCCATTCCTGCTTTCTTACTTTCAGACCTGTGAGTTCGAATAGTTAAAGCCATATTTTGCGCAGTTTTGACGATCGCGGCACGAATAGTAAAAAGTTTCTCTGAAACTCTTTGCTCTCGGCTCAACAGCAGTTAAATTTGGACAAGCAGTGTACATACAGCATCGACAATGACATCGACACCGCTCGGCATGGAAACTATGGCAACTTTTACAGATGACGGCGAAGCAGATTCAATCACCGTGAATCATGTTGACGTAATTCAGACCGTTATCAGCAGCCTTGAGCAAGATCAAAGTGCCATGGTCAGCCGCACTGAGCAAGGCACGCTGTGGAAATTCACCTATGGCAGCGTCGAAGTCTTTGTGCAGCTCACTGGTAACAGCGACGAAGACATTTTGACCGTTTGGTCGTCCGTGCTGAATTTGCCGGCCAAGGATGAGCCTAAGCTGATGCGCCACCTGCTAGAAATGAACTGCGGTGAGACTTTTGAAGCCAGTTTCGGCATTCTTGGCAGTCAGGTGGTGGTACTGGCCAGCCGACCTTTAGAAGATATTTCCGCCGGTGAAATTTCGCGACTGATGACGATTGTGGCCACGATCGCCGATGACAACGACGAAGCTTTGCAAGCTGAATACGGCGCTTGAGCATCTGTCAGATAGGTTAGAGCTTTGCAGGTAAATAAAGACCTAATTAGTGGCAGGGTGGTTGGGTGGCAGGGTAAGAGAGTGTGATGGAGCGGTTTTAATTTGCACATCCCTTACTGTACAGTTCTCGGGTTTTGGACGAATCCTGGTTTATGCCTCAGCAGTGGCGCCTAGTTTCAGCGCGAGTGGCGACCGGCACTGAGCACATGGCCACGGATTACTGGCTACTTGAGCAGTTAATCGCTGGACACCTGCCACCAACCCTACGGTTTTACAAGTGGTCACCACCGGCTTTATCCCTGGGCTATCACCAAAAATCCTGGCCTCACCACTGGCAAACGCTGACTTGGCAAGGGCGCCCCGTTGATTTAGTGCGGCGGCCCACTGGCGGTCGCGCCGTCTTGCATCAAGGGGATTTGACCTACGCGATCGCCATGCCGTTGACGGTCGCTCGCCAAGCGGCATACCAGCAGATTTGTGATGCTCTGATTGCCGCTTGGCAACAGCTAGGCGTAAGTTTGCGGTACGGGACTGCGGGCAGCGGCTACCGCCATCAGGCCAACTGTTTTGCCCTATCAACGGCGGCTGATTTAGTAACGGACAGGGGCTATAAGTTAATTGGCAGTGCTCAACTGCGTCGCGATCGCTATCTGCTGCAGCATGGTGCCATTCGGCTCTGGCCGGAGATTGACTTTCATCGCCAAGTGTTCGGTGACAGTGTCGCGTCCATTTCTGAACGCCCCTCGACGATTCCTGCTAGCCCAGATGAAGACTTTCTAAGGCAGCTACAAAACTCGATTCAGCAGGTGCTGGAGCGATCGCTCGGCATCACCTTTGCCGAATTACCGCTGAGTGCCGCCGAAATAGCAGACATTGAGAAAAACTCGACAGCCTTTGCTAATCTTGCAGACCCTTAGCCAAAGACTCTAACTTGAGGCCCGGGGGATATTGATCTTCATCCTTAATGCGCTGAATCACGTTATCGGAAATCGCTAGATTCATCTTCTTACCCAACGCCCGCACAATTTCGCCCCGATCAATCACGCCTGCAACGGCATCCGCCGGCGTCAGCACAATTAACCGCGACAGCTCTTGCTGCTCAAGCGCCATAATCACTTCCGGCAGCGGGGTAGTTTCACGCACATTGGCAACAGAGGTTAGGGGTCGGGCAATATCCAGCAGGCGCTTTTGCTCCCACTCACTGCGCTCGATCTCACGCACGTCATCAATTTTCACTAGGCCACGGTAGCGACCATCAGAAGCTGCCAGATAAACCGGTGCGCGGGTCGACTGCAACAGATATTCGTCGGCAAATTCTCGCAGGGTCATATTGGCATCCAAAACGCGAAACTCGCGGGCCATGGCATCCGATGCCATCAGCTCTGACAAAATTTCCTGCAGGTCAGCCACGCGACCATAATTAGAAGCATTGCGGATGGCAAAGCCCCCGATCAAGACAATCCAAATCAGGTCCAGGCTGGGCTCGGCAAGATAAGCCAGCAGCCCGCCGCCGACGGCGGTCCAGCCCAAAATTTGCCCAGTTCTGGCGGCCCAGCGAACACCCTTGATGCGACTGTCGGTGGCCTTCCAAACCGCTGCTTTCAGCACTTGACCGCCATCCAGTGGCAGGCCGGGAATCAGGTTGAAGACTGTCAGCACCAAATTGATCTGCGCGACATTAGCGAAGAGTACCGCCACGGGCTCTGGTAAAGCCAGAATTGCCACACTTAGGGTGAGCAAAAAATAGAGTCCCAGACTCACCGCCGGCCCCGCGATCGCCACTTGAAAGGCTTGTCCTGGCGTTTTCGATTCCTGATCGATGGCGGCAATGCCCCCAAATAGAAATAGGGTGATGGAGTTGACTTTAATGCCCTGGGATTTAGCAATTAGGCTGTGCCCCAATTCATGCAGCAGCACTGAGCCGAATAGCAACAGGGCCATCGCCAGCCCAACAAACCAAGAGGTGTCGCCCCAGCGCTCTTGCCAGAGAGGATTGCTGCCGTAAACGAACGTCACCAGCAGTACAATCACAAACCAGGAAGTATCTAAATATAGGGGGATGCCCAAAATTGAGCCAACGCGCCATCCAGACCGCATAGTTGCCATTAACCGTGAACGATAAGCTAGTGCTCTCAACACGTAATGCTAAGAGACACTACTTATTGTAAACACGCCCACAGGCGATGCCGATGACAGAGAACCGGGCTGCACAGGGGCAATATCCGGCGATCGCGATCGCCAGAATCCGCTCAAGGACAAAGAACTGCCGCTAATTGACTGAGAATCTTGTCAGCCAAATCACCGCGCCCCGTAGAATCGTAAGCGGCAGAATGTTTTAAGAGTTAACCGTTGGGCCATGGCCTTGATGAATGCTTCTCTTTGGGTCAAAATTTGCGGGCTAAGGGTTCCCGAACAGGCGGTGGCGATCGCTCGCCAGGGGGCCAGCGCCATTGGTTTTATTGCGGTGCCGTCCTCTTCCCGCTACGTGACGCCGCTACAGATGCGGGCCATCAGCAACGCGCTGATGGCCGCTGAGTTACCCACCGTCGAGCGGGTCGGAGTCTTTGTCAATGCCGAGTTGGATGAACTGCGGGCCGCGATCGCGACGGGATTGCTCACGACGGTCCAGCTGCATGGGCAGGAGTCACCGGCGATCTGTCAGCAAGTTCGGCAGGCGTTTCCCACTATCAAACTCATCAAAGCGCTGCGCATTCGTAGCCAGACCGATCTGGCGGCGGTGTCGTCCTACGAGCCCCTTATAGACGCTCTTTTGCTGGATGCTTATCATCCTCAACTGCAGGGCGGCACCGGCGAAACCCTGGACTGGCGATCGCTGCAAACCTTTTGTCCTGCCAAACCGTGGATTTTGGCAGGTGGCCTAACGCCAGAGAATGTCACCACAGCGTTGGAGTTGCTTTCGCCCCAGGGCATTGACCTCTCCAGCGGCGTCGAAATCAGTCCAGGACAGAAGTGTCTGAGCAAAACCCAAGCCTTATTTAACGTCCTGTCAGGTTCGGTATCGCTGTCCTGAAAGCGCTGTAGTCCACCAGCAGGCAGAGGGCTGTTTCCGAAGTGAAGCCGGGCGGTAAAGTAAGGAGCACTGTCAGAAATAGTTGTGAGGTCAGTGGGCGCCATGGTTCATCGCGACGGCTGTAAGGGGGTGGTCTCAGCGGGGCATACGCTCACGGCAGCAGCGGGGGCAGAAATTTTGCGGCAGGGGGGCAATGCCTTTGATGCGGCGATCGCTGCGGTCATGACCGCCTGGGTCGCGGAGTCAGTGTTGACCTCTGCCGGTGGCGGTGGCTTCTTGCTGGCTCACACCAACCAAGGCGAGAATTGTCTATTTGATTTTTTTACTCAAACGCCTCGGAACAATCGCCTGGCGCAACAGCCGGACTTTTATCCCATACACGCCAATTTTGGCGATACCGTGCAGGAGTTCCATATTGGCTTGGGCTCAATGGCCGTGCCAGGGGCGGTGGCGGGACTGCTGCATGTGCATCAGCGTTTGGGGCGGCTGCCGCTGGCGGCGATCGCTGAACCCGCCATTCACCATGCGCAGCAAGGGGTCACCGTCAATCCGTTTTTGGCCTACGTTTACGAACTGCTAGAGCCCATTTTGACCGCGACCGCAGCCGCTAAAGCGGTGTACACCCACAATGGTCGGCTACTCCAAGCGGGCGATACGCTGCGCCTGCCGAACTTGGCCCACACCCTCAAGGACATCGTGGAACAGGGCGCTGCCGTTTTTTATGAAGGGGCGATCGCCCAGCAAATTGCTCAGGACTGTCGGGCGATTGGCGGCTATCTGAGTCAGCAAGACCTGCAGCAGTATCGGGTGATTGAGCGCCAGCCGCTGAGCCTGACCTATCGCGATGCGACTTTTCTCACTAATCCCCCGCCCAGCTCTGGCGGGACGCTCATCGGCTTTGCTCTGAAGCTGTTGGAGTCGCTCGACTTACCGCAAGTTGCTTGGGGCAGCGGTCCCCATCTGCACGCCTTGACCCAGGTGATGGCGCTGACCAACGCCGCTCGTCGCGATGGGTTTGACCAGCGGCTACACGATCCTCAAATAGCTGAAGCCTTTCTTAGTTCAGAGCATCTGCAGGCTTATCAGCAAGGGCTGACCACCGGCGTCAATCGCTTAGGCAGCACCACCCACATCAGCGTTATCGATGCGGCAGGCAACGCCGCCAGCGTCACCACGTCTAATGGGGAAGGCTCTTCCTACATCATTCCGCAAACGGGCATCATGGTGAACAACATGTTGGGGGAAGAGGATTTGCATCCCCACGGCTTTCATCAATGGACCGTAAATCAGCGTATTTCGTCGATGATGGCCCCAACGTTGGTGCTGCAAGCGGGCAAACCACAACTTGTGCTCGGTTCTGGCGGTTCCAACCGGATTCGCACCGCCATTCTGCAGACGATCGCGAATGTCGTTGAATTTGGCATGCCACTGGAGGCAGCGATCGCCGCTCCTCGCATACATTGGGAGCGAGGCACCCTGCACCTGGAACCGCTGGAAAATCCGCCTCTTGCCGCCCTCAGTCAGCTTGCAGAGACGACAAACGTAATTCCTTGGCAGCAGCAAAACATGTATTTTGGCGGCGTCCACGCAGTCGGCATGGATGAATTCGGCGAACTGCAAGGTGCTGGGGATGCGCGGCGGGGCGGGGCGGTCGCGATCGCCCACTGATGTCTATTGGCGATTTGGGGCGATTTCAGCCACTGCCGCCACCCAGATTGGCCGCTCAACTCCCTCTGCATTCCTGACCGGTTTAACGATCGTGTCGTAGTCGTTACTTTACGGCTTGGTGCTGGCTTGGAGAACCTGCTCAAGGTCAATGGCAGCATTTCCAACCAATGTTCTCTCACGTTTGCAGGTACTGAAAATCGCGATCGCGTAGCATTGCCAAAGACAAATCGCTTTGCTCTAAACACCGGCTTTTTTCGTATATTCAGCCTCTTAGGCTCGTATTCTGCAATTTATGCACTGTTTTATAGGTGACTCGGCAAGATACATTCTTGACAAAATCCTCAAATTTCATCCGGATTATGCTGCTATCTATTGATAAGAACTTTATGCACGATCTGTCGATAGAGAAGATAGTCTATTGATGGTTGATAAATCCTGCTAGCAGCCCAACATCTATAGGTCTCGTGCAGTCACCTAAGAGTACTCTGTCATTCTCAAACTTTGAGACCAATGAGTTTAGGTTTTTTCCGAATACAGCTTCGGAGATTTTAGGCAAGTTCGACTGCACTCATTTGGCCATTTCGCAGGTTATTTGCTTGTTCTCACTGTCCAGTGCCCTATTAAGTAACTTTGATGTTTTTACGATCTTTTTCAATTTGCTGTTTGAGTCTAGGTCTGGCGGCTTTAAGTTCGCCGGCTGAAGCCCGGCCCGAAATTGCCAGTGGTGATCAGTGGCTCGAAGGAATTAACCAGGCGGATTGTCTAGATCGCGCTGATGACTTCATCAGCGAACTCAATGTTCCGAATGAAAGCGGTAATATCGATCGCACCGGCTATTTTGATGACGGCGTATTCCGCATTCTTTGCTATGGCGGTGGCGAAGATTCCAGCATGTTAGTTGTATTCTCGGTCCATAATGAAAGCGCTGAAGTGGCAACACAGTTTTTACAGTTTGCGCTAGAAGAGCTCTCAGATGAGACCATCACAAGTCGCCAGCCCGCAGCCCTTTAGGTTATGGCTACAGAATCTTGGCTTTGAGTGTCACATCTCACTTCCCAGCCTCTTCGAGAAAGCATCAAAAAGATTGTTAAGGGGCTGCTTTCGCCCGCAGTGTTAGAAATTTTTTAACGCTATTGCCGAAAGCATGGGCATCTCTCTGACGCACCCATATCGCTCGTTCCTGCTCTTGTTCGCCCCTGAGTTACCAGAGCATGACCCATCAGGAACAATTCATTTTTCAGCTACCAGACAGCGCAGTAAGGCCACGGCGATAAATAGTCTGGGCGTATTGCGTCCAGGAACCTTGGCCCCAATAGCGAAAGCAGCTGGTTTCCAACAGTAAATTGTGTAGTAAAGCCCGGTGATAAGAGACGGAGCGCTCATCTTCTAGCTGCTTAGCCTGCACAGCTTGATGAAATCGAGCGCTCAGCTGCTGCATCGGTTGCATAACGTTGCCGTAACCTTCTACCCAACTGCGATCGCTTGTCCAAGAAGAACCTTCCATATGAAAGTTGCTGTCGTGAGCCTGAATCGTGGCGATCGCAGTTTGGACTGACTCCGGGGTCGGATCGCTGCCCATTGCTTGCCAGAGACGCTGCTGCCCAATCGCCTGACAAGTGGGAAAGCAACTTTCGGTGACGCCTGCGGCAGTCAACAGTTCCAGATATTCCGTTCCCAATATGCCGACCGTTCCCACTCGTCCATTGCCCTGCTGCCGCATCTCATGCCAACAGCGCTTAAACATGCTGGGAAACTCATTCATCATTACGCCGCCGTTTTCGCCATCGCTAATTTGACTCACCAGTGGCGGCACCGTCTGCCCCCCCAGCGTTATCGGCTGCAGGGTTTTAGCTTCGGCGAAAGGCTGCATCTGCCCGACCAGTTTGGTATCGGAGCCCTGAGTTTTGATTAGCACCGTGATGGTGGCCGTCTCACCGTGAGAATTTCGCGCCACCAATCGATGCGGTACATGGGGCTGTGAAATGCCTTGTCCGGCCATCGTTTCGACAGTGTGCTCCTGCACTATCATCCACTGATAGCCGCAGTCCTTAAGGGCTTTAACCAAGGCGTATAAAGTATCAGGATGGTTCGGCAGATGCATCTCCGGCGGCGAAAACCCCCGCACTCGCGCCAACGCTTCCCAGCCAAACAGCGCTGCAAAATGATGCTGCCAGGCGCGGATGTGCAAAGCAATATCCGGAATTGGCGTCGAGGGCGCAACGGCATGTCCCCAAAACGTACCTAACCATTCCACATAAGGCTGATATTGGGCATCGCAGGTGATTCGTCGCAGCTTATCGAGAATGTCATAGCGATGCATCTGCTGAAAACCCCACAGCAGGGTGCCCGAATAGTCGAGCATGACCCGTGGATTACAGCCCTGCTCTACCAGTTCGGGAATAAAGTCCCCCATCCGGGCATAGCAGTAAGCAAATGGCCCGGCATTATGGTTGTCGCCGTCATAGGGATGCTCGAACATGTATTGCAGGTTGCTAATTAGCTGTCCCTGCTGCCCGGCGGGAATTGTTGGCTGATGCATGTGCAAAGCGATCGCAAAGCCAGCCGAAATATCCGCCAGTTGCAAATTGGTGCGCTCTAGATAGATCGGATCAGTATTTTGAGTAGTAGCGCGAAGGCGATCGCTCCAGCCTGCCAAGGGCGGCATATCGTCAATCAGCTCGGGCAGGCGATCCATAAGGGAATGGGCAGTAGTGGCGACCATGAAACCATAAGCACATAAAGTCTTATTTAGTGTCGCACCGTTCGCTGCAAGCAGAGTTGAGATTATGCCTTTAATAAATGATATTTAACAGTTACAACGAAGCAATTCCCATCTTTGACTTCCTGTACCCACAAAATTTAAGTCGTTTTCCAAAACACTTCTAAATCATCAACAACAAACAGATTTACTTGGGTCTATATGAATTTACACTGTTGGAAAAGCTAACGATATCAGCGGAGCTCTCTTGACCATGTCAACCTTAAATATAATCATAAAACCTTGAATATCTTAGACTCTTTATTCTCATATTCAAGCTCAAAATCTTGGGGATTGTTAGACACCCAATCAATAAAGTCAGACGAATAGTAATTTTGAGGATCGGCATAATCAATTGCCCAATGACCAACCCACTCTGCTGACTTACTCTCTACTTTGTTTGATGTTGAATACATAAAAATATAGCAGACATTATACTCCTTCAGCCTATTTAAAAAATCTTGATAGCTGACTTCCTGTTGAGTTATTAAAGTACTTAAAGGCACCTGCGGTGACTCAAAACCAGGTCTACCAAAGCGATTGGATACAGTATAAAAATATCCGGTTCCAGACAGATAGACATTTGTATAAGGATCACTCAATACCCAGCTTCGAATTGGCAATACAGTTGAGTCAGCATTGGTATCAAAGCAATGTTCACCAGCGACCTGTCTAAGATATTGAATTGGCTCGGTTAAGTTTCTCCCATCTAAATGCGCTTCGGGCTTTAGGAATAGGTGAGAAGTTTTACCGTAAACAGGTGCGCTTGGAATCCAAGAAATGCCAACCAGGAGAGCAGCGAGAAAATAAGCCATATGGTTTTCTTTGAAGTTAATGAATATGCGATTTATCATTTTAAATCGAGTAGACAAAAAGCTTTCATCTTTTAGTAACTTCAAAACATAGGGCAGCGAAACAATCAGAAAGATCCAGTATAGAGAACCATAAATAAGTCGGTGAAAAACATCTGAAATCATATATCTATCCAAAACTTTAATACCAATAGGATTCAGCAAAAATAGCCAAGGCCAAACTGCAACCGCGGATATGACATCAAGATTTCGAGAAGACTTTTTGAAGCACAGAAAAGTAAAGGCCATGACTGCTGCTCCCCAGCCTAAAAAGCCAGTCATGATATTTAAAATACTGAAATCATGGACGACAGCTTGTATGCCGTTAATTTCGAACAAAACAGTTAAATTAACTCTACTGCTTACAGGCCCAAGATTCCGAGCTAAGGGCTCTTTAGTGATGAGAATATAAGCTGTAAATATGCTTGACAAAACAACAATCAGCGACATAAGCCAAACTAACTTACGAGTAAACTCTCGTCGCCTAAACAATAGCAATAAACCAGAAATGCCAACTAAAGCATTAATTAGAAGAAGCGTTTCTTGCTCATGATTTCCATAGCAAAAAAATAGAATTGGTGGCAATAAAATTAGGTATCGAATTTCTTCCTTTATGAAAGCTGCAAATATCAGAATAAAGCCTTCTGTACAACAAATTTGAGCGATCGTAGCGCCTCCAAAAGCAGTGTAGCGATAGAAGCTAAATGCACTATACCCAAAATATCCCAAAGACATCAGGCCGCCGAACCACCCTAAAACAATATTGTTTGTTAGCAATCTAGTTAAGCGCACAAATTGCCAAAACAACATTGTTTGTAACGCAGCTCCCCACAAAACCAGACCACTTCGCACTCCTAAGTTCAGGTCAGAGTAGCCTAACAGCCAGTGTTGAAAGAAATAAATGAATCGGTCATAAGTTTTACTCCCCAAGCCAAAGTCCATAAGAGTCACTTTTTCCCAGGCTTGTATACTGTTTAAATGAAATATCGAGTCTGATGGAAACTCTAAATAAGCTCCTAGACTGACCATAAAAAGGAATACCAGGAGGATAGACAGAAATGATTTTTTTCGTTCAAACCTATTTATCAAAAAACTTCTGTACTCCAAGCTGAAACATTGCCAACAAAGCCAAATTATCAGAAAGATTAGTGAAGCTATTGCCAAAGTTTCATAGCCAACTCTAATCAGTTTGCTTGGAGCAGCACACCATCTTGCGACCTTAAAGATGAGGAAGTAAATTAAAAGCCCCCATGATAATTGGGGAAGGTAATGTTCTTCAAAATTGAATTTCTGCCGTAGTGGAGTATTGACAATGACCTTAAACATTCCCAAGGATGCAAGAAAACCAATTAAAAGAATGCCAAAATCTAATTTAACCATTGTCAACTGCTTCGATGTCAATCGCCTTTCAAAATAATAAATAAGCCGGCAAATATAGATTCAATCAAGTCTTCTCATTGATTAAGCCAGAATGTCATTTTGAAATAAATCTAATTCTTACTGCGTTTTTAAGTGTAACCTAAATAGGTAATTCCAAAGCTATTAAGGATGCGTTTTGATGATGGATGAGATGCCAAATGGCCACAATAGTATTCTCAAGCTTTCTGGAAAAAGATAAAGCATTACGGACTAAGCGTGAAACAAGTGCATCTCAGTCTTGCAAGACTGGGTTTGAGAACTTGCTATTGAGATGGGCAGCGTGCTGCTTGAGCACTTGGGGAATATTGCCTTCACATTAAAGTTCGTTCTCTAGAAATAGCCTGACAAATTTCGTTGCTGACTCGGGATTTATTGTCTTCAAAGCTCTCACAATTTCAACGACAGTTTCAGCCGTGGGGTCGCGCTTCTCGTTAACCCAGCGGTGAACGTTGTTGCGTTCGACATCCATTGCAACAGAGAGGCTGTACTGGGCTGATGCCGTACTTCTTCAAAACCTGCTTGAGCGCTTGACCTGACTTTCTCATGCGCTCATCCTGTCAGAGAACTGGCAACTTTCAAACATCCCGTTGGCTGACAGTCGACCCAAAGGTCGATTAACATCCTCAAAACGTCCTAGTGGTTGACATCCTCTATGCAACCTCAGGCTTTTCTCTCTGCCGCTTCACGATCCTCTGAACTGTCGGCATCGCACTCTCTCTGAAGCTCCACACTTACCACGAGCTCGAAGGTTAAATACCGGCCTTCGGCCAACGTGAACCCGTTAAGTTGCTGATCATTGGTCTCGAGAAGTGGTCACTGCGATCGTTCATTGTCTGCATCAACATCGCTTTGCTGAAGTCTAAAGCCATCCGGGCAGGCGCTTCTCATAGTGAGTGGACTGACTTTCTCCCTGCTCCCAGCGAGACGAATCCTCTACAAACTCGGCCTGGTGAAGTCATGTAGACGCGAAGCGGCTTCTCGCAGGGGAGGCGTTGGCGAAGTATTTACCGCGAGCTTGATGCATGAAGCGATCGCAACTAGCAAACCGTCACAGCTCTACTAAATGACGCTCAATCTGCCAGAGCTGATCTGCCGTCAGCCACCGCTCATCCACCTGACGCAAATCAACGATATGTCGCTCCGGGTCGATGTCGCGCAGGGCATCATAGGCCTGCCAAGAACTCTCCAGTTTCTCCCAATAGACCAATGTGATGCCCGACCAGTAATTCAAGGGCTGCGGCATGGCCAGATCACCAATCACTCCCAAGCGTCCTACCCCAAAATCAGTGTGAAGGATTTCCGCCGCTTGACGCGCGATCGCCCACCACTCGGCTTTTCTCTCTGCATCCTGACGTTCCCATGCCAATCGCTGTCGCAGTCCTTGCAGTCAAGCTTGGGGCGGCAAGAGCTGCACCACACTAGCCAGCCCAAACGTCATAAGTAGCATCGCCAGCACATTTCGCGTTCCCGGCGTCGACTCAATCAGTGGTTTCCCCTCAATAAACTCAAATTTGGCTCGGGGTGCCCAACTAATGAATTCCTCAAAGCTAATCGACACAGCCTCTAGCTGAATGTTGGAGATAAACAGCAGCGAGCCCCACTTGGGACCAACCTCTGACGGGGGCCGTTGCCAGTTCTCGACAGGCTGCTCGACTACCCAAAGGCCAGCGTCGATGGGACTGGCATCCTCATCTTGCCAGAGCACCGCCGGACAAAACGCTAACCCCGGAACGCTGCTGGGGCGATAGAAGCCGTCTGCTGCCAAAGGTTGCTGTTGATAATGTCCATCAATGAGCCGATAAAATTCCACCTGTTCTGCTGTCGGCTCAACCAGCCAATATTCTGGGACTCCAGCGGCTTGATAATACTCATACTTTTGGGCGCGATCGCTCACTTCATGCCCCGGCATTAAGGGGCTGTAAAAGAATAAGTTCATGCAATGCATGATTCTATTTCCCGTGGATGAAGGATGTAGTTCCACTGGGGACAGAGCTTCCGCCGAGAGATGTGGAGTGCTGCCATTTGTGCGTCTGAGACTTTGACCTGCGTCGGGTAGT
>JBCCJU010000139.1:0-15406 GCA_039027715.1 Cyanobacteria bacterium P01_C01_bin.120 | reverse complement strand
GTGCGGAACTGCATCAGATGAATCGAGTTACTGAACTCAAAATCGTCCGCCAGGGTCGCATCGCTGATGCGGAAGGCGTATTTGCCATAAAACTCCCACTGCCAGCTAGGCGCGTAAATCGCTTCTAGTGCCAGCGTGTGGTCAGAGGAGCCGATGTCGCTATCAATCAGCAATGAATCCGGCGTTGTAGACGGATTGCGCCGAAATTCATAGCTCATCAGCGCGTTCCACTCATCGCTAATGGGATTGCGGTAGGCCATGCCTAACTTAAGGTCGGTAGAGTTACCCAGCCGTCCCGTGATGGATTGGTTGGCAAAATTGGCGGTTTGGAAGCGGAACAGCGTGGTCAAGGAATTGGTGACTTTACCCGCCGCCGCCGCCGTAAATACAGTATTGCTGCCGGAGGACGAATCGCGGTGCTCGATCCGCGTGCTGGCTTGAAAGTCAGGGTTATTCGTGTATTCCAGGCCGACCGAGTAAGACGTGCCGCCCAAAATGCCCAGGGCCGTGCCGCCCAGGCCGACCGCATAGGGTTGCTCAAACTGATCGCCGGCACCAGTGGTGTTAAAGCCGTCGCTGATGACGTGCTCCACGCCGACGGTGGCGCGCAGGCCAGGGGCCAGAATGATGCGGTGGTTCAGCCCCAACGCCGCCTGACCAATGAGACCGCCATAGCCGCCAATTAGCGAATAGCGGCTGCGCAGCGAGGTGTTGTCGCCCAGCTCATAGTCCACTAGGGTATCTAGGCTGGTGATGTTGCGGGGGGTCGCCCCGCTGCTGCTGACGAACTGCTGCGATAAGCGCATGGTGACGCCCGGCTGCAAAGCCCAGTCAAGTGCCAGCGTGGTGCGATCGGGATAGGCCAAATCTTCGTCATCGCCGATATTGATTTCGCTTTGGGCACGGAAGCTCAGGTCTGACGTGATGGGAATGGCGACTTGGGGCACAAACTGCTGGGAGTTACTGAAGTTGTCGCCCAGGCGATCGCGGCGATCGCGGTTTACATAGTCTAACCCCAGGTCTACTGACCCAATTTCCTGCCAGACGCCAACGCGGTAGGTGGTCAGCGTATTATCCACCCGTTCGCCCGGTTCAGCAAACTGGCCCGGATTAAACAGCGCCACCGGATCAACCAGGACTTCGGGGGCTTCCCCGCGATTGATTTCCTGATCAAACTGCAGATTCAGCCGCGTAGTGGAACCCACAGCGGCATTCACGGCGGCGCCCCAGCGGGTTTGTCCTGGCCGGAAGCTCGTGGTGGCCGTGTTGCTAAAACCGGCGTCGGCGCTGCGCAAATAGGCCAATCCTTGCACGGCGGGGGTGAACAGCGGGCCTTGGGCCTCAATGCGATAGGCGTTGCCGTCCGCGGATTCGCCAAAGCGGTCAAAGTCAGAACGCGCGATTTCACCAATTAAAGACCCCGTTTCCCCCAGTGGCACAAACAGGTCGGCCCCAAACAGGGAAAAGTCTTGCTCGCCCTGATCTTCAGACAGCAGCGTTACTCCGGCCCAGCCCCCCTGCTGAGGCTGCCCCGCCTTGAAGTTGTATTGAAAGCGGCTGGCAAACAGGTTGCCGTCTTCCTCTTCATCCACCTGGTAGGTAATCACAATCCGATTGACCAGGGTTTTGCCCAGGGGGTCGATGCGGGTGCGATAAAGGGGCTGGCGGAAAAGCAGCGTGCCGCGATCGTAGTCAATTTCGTAATCGCTAACTCGGGCGAGTTGACGCCGCTCGATCACGGTTCCCGGACGGTTGAGTTCTTCCGTCTCAATAAAGACATCTTCACTGCCGGCCAAAATGACGCGGCGGGACAAGAAGTAGAAGCCGCTGGTGCCGTCAGGGGCGATCGTATCGCGCTGGAACGGCCGCAGGTTGTTGGCATACATGGCCGTCAACTGCAAATTGCCCAGGGTGTAGTTGGCCTTAAAGCCGTGCAGTTGGCGCGTAATCGACGTGAATTCCTGGGAAGAGCGAGAAAATTCTGGCGTCCGATAGTCGCCCCACATCAAATAGTCCGCCTCGCCCCCAGGTACGTCCGCATCCCGCTGGAACCGCACAAAAAAGCTGTCAATCGACGGCGTTAGATAGTCGACCTGGGAGCTGTCACCGTAAACGGGATAGGTGTTGTCGCAGAGCTGATCGGCGCGGAATAGGCGGTTGCCATCGCAGGTTTCGTTGAGCGGTCGGCGCGTGTTTAAGGCGCCGGTAAACTGCCAATCGCCCAGGGTACCCGTAGCAAACAGGGCGGCCCCCAGATCAAACTCGGTATCGCCAATGTCATCGGGGTTGAGGAAATCGGCGTAGCTGCCCCAGAGATTGGTGCCGCCGGGACCAATGCGCAGATCAACTAAGCCGGATATCAAAGTTGGCCGTAGATTCGTAGCAAACTCCACCTGGGTAAAGGCTTCCAGATCGGGTAGCGGCGCTAGCGTCGCAGCTTCTTCCAAACCTTGAACTTCATAGGCGGAAGCGGCGGCTCGAATTCGCACCTGCTGCGCTTCCAAGGAAGACCGCAAAACGGCGTTGAACTGACCTTGCCGAGCCAGCACCTGGAATCCCGCTAAGTCAACGTCGTGATCGACCCCTTGAAATTCACCGGCTCCAGTCGTCAGGGTGACGACCACATCACGGGGCACTAAGTTGCCCGCATCATCCGTAATGCGCCCTTCAAACTCAATAATCGATCGCCGATTGGCCGGCACCACAGGACTCGTCACTGGCGTCAGGCTGAGACTAAATTCCGACTGTCCCTCAGTGGCCTCAGCCGCATCCAGCGCCCCAGCCGGGATTTCTGGTAGCGGCAGTGGATTGGATTGCGCTTGCTCTTCCAGCCGCAGCGGCAAATTGGGAAACGGCTCTGCCGTCAAGGGCGTTTGCTCACTGGCTGGCGCTACCACAAAGGCGTCGGCACGGGTTGTCGCAGCCGTTGCAGAGAGTGGTCGCACTACGGCATCGGTTCGCAGCGGTGCGATGGGGGCCACGCTGTTGCCAATGACCGTTAGTGGAGAACGATTTGGTGCGCTGACAGCTTCCAGATCGACTAGCGAAGCGGCGTCTGTGGCCACTAATTCTGACTCGCCAAAAGCCTCATCAGTCGCTGCACTGGTGATCGCCGTCAGATCAATAACCGCATCGGAGTCTTCGCGATTAGGGTTAGCCGCTAGAGCATCTTCGTCGTTGTCCTCCGAGGGTTGTGCGATCGCCACTCCCAAAACATCTGCGGTTAACGCGCTGACCATCAGCCAGCCAATCATTGCAATGAGGGTCTTCATCACCCCTGCTCCTCCCCAAATGCGGGTGTGACGCCAAAGTTCATACGAGCCAGACCGCCGGGCTCTAACCGTACGAGTCGAGACTGACTGTTATCCGCCAAGCGATATAGATTTGGAGCCAGGGTATATCCTGGCAGGCTCGTCAGATCCAGCGTGCCGACCCGGTTACCAGCAATCACATAGGCCACTGAGAACAATCCATCGGGGTCAGTCAGAATGCGGTTGCCGTCATCCAGGAACACCACCGCATTAGGAACGCCGGGTTCACCAGGCTGCTGTTCGCCGTCAAAGTTTTTGTCGACGAAGACTCGACCAATCAGCGTCCCGCAGTCCGACAAAATCCCTGGTCGGATCGCTAGCTCATTGCTAGCGGTAGCGCTGCTGGTGGGAGTAATGGCTTGGGCCACATTACGGCCCGAACCGCGCACGGCATCCGGAGTCACCAACGCCGCATAAACCACCGATAAATCCTGTCCTGCAGCTAAAGATGCCCCCCCAAAGTCGAGGGTAAAGGTTCGATCATTGGTCGCCACGTTAGTGAACTGTAGCGGTGACGTCCGAATCGAATCTTCAAGGAGCTGTAAACCCAGCGGTAGTTCATCTGTGATGGTCAGTGGACCAGCGGCTACGGTCGCTGAATTTCGCACTAATAGACGATAGACCACCACGTCACCGGGCTCAGCGGCTCCTCGGTCAGAAGTTTTGATTAATGTCAGCGGTGGGGTCTCGTCAGCCTGTAAAGATGTGGGGTTTGAAACAACTGTCTGAGAATTACCATTGCTGTCTAAATAACTGGCTCCCACCTGATTTAAAACGACAGTTGTTTGGGCAGCAACCGGCGCTAATCCGGGGCGCGGCACCTGATCAACCCAATTCAAAAACTGCACGGTAAAACAAGCGATCGCTGCCAAAAACCAAAACCGCCCTTTAGAAGAATGGGCAAGATCTCTGATTAATTGGCCAATAAAATTAGGAATGGAAAAGATCCAATCAAGTCGCAACATTCTAATAAGGAGACGAAGTTCACATCCTTAGGACAGCATTTCCTAAAAAGCATGGATGCTTTTCAAGTGAAAAAATTGTCTAAACACACACCACATTACCTGTCCATGATGGCAAACGTATTTGCCTGCACCAGGACGTCAATCAATCAAAAGTTGTAGATTGCACTTTCGGAAATTAACCTTACACCAAAGTGTCCGTGAATATACTTTTCTCACATTAAGGAATTCGTAAGAGTGGGCGATCGCGTCCAGTGAAAATTCGGATTTTTTGACTGCAGCGACAACAATTAGGTCACTGATTTTTCCCGTCACAAACGATTACCGGAAAAGTCGGAAAAATCTTAAAGGTCTGACACGATAAGGATTTTGGCGGTGATGTTGAATCCTTAGGATGGACATTTCTCAATGCTTTGAAAGTCCGTCGCAACACTAAAGCGTTTAGTTGTTTATGCGAAAGCCGCTAGATTTATCAATATGTAACCAAAAGAATATCTATGATATGGAAAAACCATTTGAGGGAAATCTGAGTCGATCGTCTTTGATGCTCGACGATATCCTGTCAACTTTCCACAGCTGCTCTTGCAATCGCGAAACTCGGGATGGCTCGGTCGTGATCAGCAAACGTGCCATCACCAAATCAAATTAAATAACTTTGTCATTCATCTAGACAGCACTAGCGCTATTGATTTTGGGACAGTCGCAGTCTTGAGGAGTGCTGCTACTGATTAAGCAAGAAAATGTGATGAGTCCGACCGTGGCTGATGACGCTAGTTCGGTGCAGGGCGGCGTCTGGGCAGTGAGTTCTTGGTTCTAGCCGAGCCGTGTCTATGTTACGGGGCTACGGCTTCAATCCAATAAGCCCATGACGAGAATTGAACTCGTGACCTCACCCTTACCAAGGGTGTGCTCTACCGCTGAGCTACATGGGCAGACGTGGATGGGCCGAGCTGGATTCGAACCAGCGTAGGCATAGCCAGCGGATTTACAGTCCGCCCCCATTAACCACTCGGGCATCGACCCGCCATCCACAGACCCTTAATCTAACATAAGTGTGTTCATTTCCCGGGAAAATTTTTCCAGGCTAAACGCTCGCAGAAGCACCCTGAAGCATCGTCCCAGCGGCGCGATCGCGATTATAGGGAAGACCGAGTTTCATGAATTTGGGGGCGTTTTAGCCGGTGGAGTAATGCCCCGCTGCACCAGGCCGTCGTTAATTTCTTTGAGAAAGGCAAAATCTTTAACCGGCAGGGGGCGATCGCCCACCTTTTCTGGCCTCAAGATGTCGTCAAAGGCCGCCCGTAAATCGGCGGGTCCAACGTCGAGTGGCGCCTCCAGGTGGCAAGGAATGACTCGCTCAAACGGCCATTGACTCACTTGATCAACCCAGTGCTGAACGGCGTCAGGGTTGCGATTAAAAATCAGGGTTTGCAAAACTGGCGCCACAAAGGGACGACCGTGGCTCCACAGCGCCTCGAAAGACGCCTGCCAGTCTGCCTGCCAGCAAAACGGATAGAAGCCAAAATAAGCCCGCTTGGAGCGATCGGGGGCCTGGCGCGACTCTTTGAACGCCTCCACCAGCGTCGGCGTGTCGAGCGCACTGGGGCGAAAGAAAAAGGCAAACAGCGTAATCCGATGCCAGCCCCGCCGTCGCGCTGCCGGCGTATCGACAATGGGCTCTTGGGCGCGATCGCGAGCATGAAACAGCAGGGGATAAGGATCGAGGCTGAGTACCGCCGGTGGCTCATCAGATACCGACATCAGCGTATCGGTCAGCAATAGGGTGCGGGTGGCGCGATGGAATAAAACCACCTCAACAAACGGCCCCAGACCCAGTCTAATCGGGCCAAGAATTGCCCAGTCAAACTGATCGGCAAACGGCACAGGCGTGTCAGCGGTCAAGATATGGGTGCGATGTTTAGGCAGTCCCAGCCAGCTCAAAGGCAGGTTGACGGGAAAACTCCACTGGTGCGGAGCGACGTAGATTTGGGCTTGCGGAAAGCGGCGAGCAAACGGGCCCACAAAAACTTTGTGCTCAATGCCAGTGGTGGTGGTCTGAATGATGTACCGCACTGGACCGTGAACGGCTTCCAGCGATCTCATGAGGTCGATACATTCTGCGGTGGGAGCCACGGGGGAATAAACCAGCAGCCCGCCCGTCGCCAGTCGCACCACCGTCATGCGAATCGGCACGACCACATAAAAAATGCCCTGATACTGGTCAAATGTCCAAATGGTGTCTTCAACCACGGTCTGCATTAGCGTTGGCCGTTGACCATAAGGATAGAGCGGCACCACCGGCCAAAAGGGCCATGACTGTTTTGCGCGATCGCCGTGTTTTAATCCGTGGCCCTTCGGCTCAAAAGAGTCCTGGCTCGTCATGTTGCTCAAAGTTCGGTTTGCCCTTTGAATTGTAGAGACTTCTGCAAACAATTCGCAGTAAGCCGGGCCGGTGCATGGTGATGGCGCCGTGATTCCATCAGCAGCTGCGTCCTGTAGGGCATAGGCGGGCCTGCTCGCCCCAAGTTCATTCGGTAGGGGCTGACCGGCCTGCCATCAAAGCATAGAGATCTCAAGCATGGAGGTTTTCAAGCTGATTTGAGGGTTACCTGGTCGTTCTAAAGAATGGTTCCACCCCCATAAATCTGGGCCGGCTTCCGCGCCGGCCCAGCGAGCTTGTCTTAACCTTGAGGGGGCCTGAAACGGGCGATCGCCTTTCCTTCAGATGCCACACTTTGAGGTCCGCCATCAATGAACCAGCGCTGCCGCATTGGTTCGGTATTTTTAGCCAGATGACTGGCTGCGGCCTGGTGCTACTGGCTGGGCAAGAGCAGTCACTAAGAATCCGCGCTGACGGCAGCGACGGCAGTGGTTTCAGATTGATTGGCGATATCAGCGCTGTGAACCACCAGCACTGAGCAAGGGGCATGGTGCATCACGTAGTTGCTGACGCTACCCAGGAGAAATTCGCTCAGCCCGGAGCGGCCACGATTGCCCACAATAATCATGTCGGCCTGCCAACTGCCCGCCACATTGCAAATTACTCGTCCCGGATCGCCGGCAGTTTGAGTAAACTCGGCGCAAATGCCTTTGGCTGCCGCCTCATTGGCAAGCTGGCGCAGTTCTTGAATGCCATCTCGCTCGTAAGTGTCCCAACGCTTTTGATAGGTTTCCCAAGCAATGCTGTCGCTGATTGGGTAATAAGAGTGATAGGTTCGCACTGGCAACCCGGGACTTCCTTCTTCATAGGCCGAAAGAGCATGCACAATCATAAGCTCGGCCTTCATCAATTGGGCCATTTTGATGGCTTTATCGATGAGGTATGTCCGTAGGGGAGAATGATCAACGGCCACTAGAATCTTGCGATACATAACTGCCTCCTTCGGAAACAGGCTAATTTGCGGCTGATCGCGATACCCGGAGCCTAGAAAGCCATCAACTCATTAATTCCAAGCAGATGGGGCTGTAGAGAAGCCACCGATTTTGATTGGAATACAGCATTTTCTGACTTGATAAAAGTGCTTTATCTTGCCCAAGACAGGAACTAGAGAACACCTTTACCTCAACAGGTTCTAAAACTGCTGTAAGCCGGTATCGCTCGCTGGGTTGAAGCTAGTCGCGATTACATACGATCGCTTCGTGCCTCAACTCTAATTTTAAAGTGAGAGTTAGCGGCGGCTGGAAAGGACTTAACACGCGATCGCATTTTGCAACAAAAACCAACTTTCTGCCGGCCAGCTTTTTTGCGGCGTCAAGTTTTGAACGTCCGTAAAAGGCAATCGGACTGACGCAACTGCCGCCGATTTTTGCTCGTCGATCGCCAATCGTGGAATATCAGAGGCAAAACTAGCCCCAAGGGAATATTCGCTCCGACAGCATACCTTGAGCCTTTAACCAGCCAAAACCTTAGTCTTACCTTTAAAGCAGCGAGGCGACTCGAAGCGCTGTGCTAGTCTCGAATCAAATCTTCACAGCAAATGCCTAGGGACCTCCATCATTCAGCGGTTGAGTGCTTGTATCGAAGGCGGCTCAGCCCCTGAATGAGTTTGCGCAGCAAGCGCTGAAGCGCACATCCCAAAAGCGTTTTGGTTTTAATGAATGACGCGCCCCGGAGGCCAGCAGATGTTTAAGCAGCTCCTCATTAGTTTAAGCGTTTTGGCTGTCTGGTCGACTGGTGCTGCGATCGCCCCTGCCGCTAACGATTTTGAGGACGAATTGCTCAGTGTTGACTCTGCAGCCTTGGGGAAAAACGCCAATTTGCCTTGGTCGGAGCCCGTACAAATTAATGACCCGTTTGAAGGCAGCTTTGTAGGAGTCTTTGATCGCCATTCTTTTTTCGGCAGCTTATTCAACACGAACGTTCGTATTGAAGTACAAAGCCTCTGGACCCGCGATTCCATTAAAATACTGTCAATTATTCGCGATCGCGATTGTGTGAGCCTACCTTCCAGGGTAACTACTTCGTCGAGATGCTCCGAATTCAACAATTCTCAAAACATTATTCAACTGTTTATCAAAGTCGGAGATGAAGTACTCGAGATTGCCGGTCAAAGCAGTACTTTTTCGGTCAGCGACAGTGTTGCCGCCGCGCTGCAGAATGCACCTGATGAAACCATCAGCATTCGCTTAGTCAGCGAGAGTGGCGAAAGCATTGACAGTGAAATTGGGGAAGAAACTGTCAAGGCATGGAAAACCGTCTATGGTGCAGAGGCGATCGCGGAAAACGTATTGCCTTAAGGGAACTGCTCGAAAATAGCTTACCCAGCTGTAAGAGTCTGGCACTGCCAAACCCTTACAGCCAATTTGTGTTTTAAGGGATTATTCAACTGCAGATCCCTAAGCTTTCTCCGCGATCGCATTTGACCATAAAAGTCGATGGGTTATGGCACCAATTTTCAGCCAGCGCCATGCTTTAATGCGGCAAACAGCACTATGGCTGAAGCGCTGAGTCGAGAATCTGCCGCGCTGATTCTGCCTGCGATCGCGCGTCGCGGTATTTCAAATTACTCTGAGCAAAGCTTTTGAGGGTCTTAAACCCATCCTTAAGACTGGCAATTTGTGCTTCAGTAATGGGTTCGTCTGTAAATAACAAATCCACCAGTTTTCGGACCTGCAAAGCTTCTTCGCGGGAGTCCTGCGTCTTTAATTTCAGCGTTGCCAAATGACTCAGTATTTGAACAGCCTCGACAACCGTATCTTCTTGGCTCTTGACGTCGGCGTTGGGAGCAGGCGGCTGCACCTCGATAAATTGCTGCGGGTCAAATCCATCGGCCAAATTGGACGACAACTGGCCACCATCCATCAGCTCAACCAGCTGATCCATGGCTTTTTCTCGGGCTTTGCGAGAATCTTTACCCGATACATCGAGAACAATCTCTGGACTTTGGGCGAGCGTATATTGAACCATGACTGCAAATAGTTCTTTTGAACTATACAATCGTAGCTTATTTGCCGCACCACAATAAATTGTTTCGGCAAAGCGTAACAATTGCCGCCCAATAACTGTATGAGTACTGGAAGTTATTCTCAGTGAGCGCGGTCTGCTCGCTTGCTAGCAGTATGGCCTGACAAATGCAAAGCCGGAGGGCGCTCAGGATTGGCCGAAGAAAATTCTCAGCAAGCTGTCGTCATGCCTGCCTTAGTTGCGGTTGGTAATGCTGCCATCGACGGCCGGGTCCCGAATTTAGGACTGTGGCGGCTGTTCTTCGCTATCGCTGGCTGGCGTGGTTACCGGCTCGTTGGAGTCACCGTCCGTCGCCTCAGTCGCCTCAGTCCCCTCTTGCTCAGCGCCTTCTTTCTCAGCGGCCTCAGCCTCAGCTTTATCCTGGGCTTTCTGGGCTAGGGCTTGTGCCCGCTCTTCACGCTTTTTCCGATCAGACTCCAAGATTTCAGCCATCAGCGCTTTAGCCTGCACCATCTTGTCAAGGTTGCTGCGATAAAGTTCGATGTCTTTTTGCAGTTTGTCGAAAGAGATTGACAGCGCCTCTGCCGCCTCTTTCATCAGCGCCATCAGTTTTTCCTTGTCCTTGACCAGTTCGGAGTCAATTTTGTCGATGAGGGTATAAAACCCGATGCCAAATGCGCGGCTATATTTGAAGCGATCGCGCGCGGCTACTCCCTTCAAAACGCTCGCCAAACCGCTGTCGTCAGCCTCTGAAACATTTCCCAATAGCGCTTTGACATCGTCGATGGACATCCCTTCAACCGTGCTCAAACTCTGCTGAGCATCTTGACGATACTGCTCGGGAGAAGCGCCGATTGACTCACAGAGGGCCCTAAAGATGGGTTCGACGTCTTGTTCAGGACGATACCCCTCCATAAAAATATCGAAGGTGGTGACAATGCCTAGGGCATAGATGGAATCATAGACAAAGTCACTACTGACAGAGAGGAGATGCATCTCCACCATGAGTTCTTCAATGACGCGCCGGTAGACGGAGACTACCGGACGATCAAATTTTTCGTAAAAGGTACGTTTGGTGTCAGATACGGTGCGGACGTTGCTCACAAGACTTTGCCGAGAATACAGCTATATTATTCTCACCTGTTCCAGTCTCTTTGCCAAGGGACAGTTTGGTCAGCCAGCCGGGCTCCGCGCCAGGATAGCTGCCGTGGTTCAAGCGGTCTATAGCTAATTGAAGAATTGCCGGGATTAGCAGTCTACAGCAGGGAATATATGGCCGGTAGGGTGTGGCGGGGCCTCTCGTCGGTTGACTTTTGATTTTCAGGCACTGCTTGCATCAGTGATGAGGGCCTGCAGTCGGTAGTTGGCAATTTTGGCGATTTCGGCCAGGGCGGTTTGGCGTTCGGTGGCCAGGTCATGGGTGAGTCGCTGCCGCAAGGTGGCCAAGATGGAATCTTTGGTGTGCTCTTTAACCGCGACGATGAAGGGAAATTGAAATCGATCGCGATAGGCTTGGTTCAGCGCTTGCAAACTCTCAAACTCTGCCGCCGTCAGCTGGTCGAGGCCGACGCTAGCCTGCTCTTGTACCGAGGATGGGGCCATTTTCGCTTTGCTGCCCAGGTCAGGATGGGCGCGGATGAGGCTTAACTGCTGCGGCAGGGGCTGTGCTTGCACAACCGCCACCATAGCCTGATGCAGACTTTCAACGGTCGCAAAGGGACGCTGGTGCCAGGTTTGAGTTGCGATCGCCGGCGTTTGTTCAAAAATCTCTCCCAGCGCCCGGGTAAAGCGCTCCTGATCCATGTGGTTCAGTTCATCCAGCGAGTACTGCGCCACCGTTAGCTGCCCCGATAGGTGCTGTATGACCAAGGAGAAGTCAGCAGCGGCACGTGATAGTGCGCTTCGACATCGGCAATGCCAAACTGCAGCGGCACCCGCTCCAAAAACGGCGGTTCTGGCAACTCTACTCCCTGCTGCTGGAAATAGTCGCCCACGGCAAACATGAGTTCATAACGCCCCACCTGAAAGTCGGCGGCGTCCAGCAGTGGCGCATCGGTGCGACCGTCGGCGTTGGTGTGCACTTCCTTCAGCAGAGTTTTGGCTTGAGTGTCTGGAGCGATCGCCCACAGAGTAATTTTCATGCCGGCAGCCGGACAGCCATTGGCCGTATCCAGAACATGGGTCGTCAATTTGCCGCCCATTCATCCTCCTTTGCTCGTGCTGACATTGACCGACTTCATTAGCAACTTTGAATATCGATTGGGGTTACTGCTGGCATAGTAAAGCTTTTATGCTGCCTATCAGCTCAAAAAAAGGGGAATATGCCAGCAAAGAAATTGCCAGCAAGTCGCCGGCTCTTACTATCCCATAGAGTTTCTAGGAACACCTTGGCGCCGATTGCCGCCATCGCCTCTACGATTCCTGCTTAGCTGCCCATACCGTTCACAGATGTCGCCTAATCTATTCTTTTGGCCCCGGCAGCAGCGCATTCAGCACTAAAGCCGTGATGCCGCCGGCCGAAATTCCTGAAGAAAAAATATTTTTCACCAACACGGGCAAGTTCTCCAACACGTCGGGAGCATAGGTTACTCCTAAGCCGATGCCTAGGGAAACGGCCGTAATCAGCGAAGCGCGCTTGGTAAAGTTTACGCAGGATAAAATCTTGATGCCAGCGGCAGCCACCGTGCCGAACATCACCAGGGTGGCGCCGCCTAAAACCGGCTGCGGCATCGCCTGAAACACACCCCCCACTAAAGGAAAGAGACCCATCAGCATAAAGATACCGGCAATGAAATAGCCGATGTAGCGGCTGCCAATGCCGGTAAGCTGAATTACTCCATTGTTTTGGCTAAACGTGGTGTTGGGGAAGGTGCAAAAGCAGGCGGCGATGAGTGAATTGACCCCATCGCCCAAAACGCCGCCCTTGAGCCGCTTCATATATTTAGGACCAGTGATAGACTGCCCCGTCAGTAGAGAAGTGGCCGTGAGGTCACCGATAGACTCGATCGCAGTAATCAAATAGAGAAAGGCAAAGGGAATGAAGGCAGCCCAGTTAAAGCCCATGCCGTAGCGAAATGGAATGGGGAAGGCAAAGACGGGCAGCCCACTGAGATTATCGAATGACAACATGCCCAGAGGCCAAGCGACCAAGTAACCCACAACCAAACCAATCACAATGGAAGACATGCGCAACAGGGCGTTGTTGGTGTTGGAGAGGATTAGGATAATCACCAGCACTAAGGCAGCCACGCTCAGATTAGTGACGCTGCCAAAGGTGCCGGCATCGCGCGCTGGGAAGCCGCCGCCTACGCTGGTAATCCCCACGTTGATGAGGGTCAAGCCAATCAACGTGACAACGATGCCGGTCACCAGGGGAGTGATGATTTTTCCCGCTAAGTGGAGAAAGCGGCTGGCAAAGATTTCGATAAAAGCGCCAAAAAAGCACAGACCAAAAATGGTGCTCAGTGCTTCGGTGGGGGAACTGCCGGCAGCGATCGCTGCCGTGCCGGCTCCCAAAATCGGTCCAATAAAGGCAAAACTTGTCCCTTGAATGCTGAGCAAACCAGAGCCCACCGGCCCAATTCGACGCGCTTGAATAAAGGTGGCAATGCCGGAAACAAACAGCGACATGCTGACAATAAAGGTGGCATCAGCGGAGTCGAGTCCTAAAGTTCCCGCAACAATGAGAGAGGGAGTGATGACGCCGACAAAACAGGCCAGAACATGCTGAACAGCAGCAAAAATCGTATCCCGCAGCGGCGGGCGATCTTCTAAACCGTAAATTAGCTCTGAGTCAGCTGATTCAGAGGCGATTGCAGCCTCCTCCTGCACGTCTGTTTCGGCAAAATTGGATTGGGTAATCTCTTCCATATTGATATTCACATAAGCATTTAAAGTCTCTATTGCTTAAAAGCGATAAGTCCAGCTAAACACCACATAGCTACCTCAAGCGGAGAAGCAATCTAGCGCCTGCCTGGCTCGAAACGCTGCAAAAATAGCGGCATTCTTACCAATGGTGAAAAATCAGTTCAAAAGGTACAGCCCTAAAGATCGTTCGGATTCTAAACAACAGATTGATTCAAAGTAACGAATGATAAATCTTGATTTTGCTAACTACGATACAGCTATTCATTTTGCTTCTATTCTGGTTCTGCTGGGGTAAAAACTTATGCCTGGGGGACAACTGCCGGCAACAAACAGCATGAATTTTCGGCATTGTCATCTGTTTGTCAAAAGACTTCTATTAGGTCGAAATATAGACTTCGAAAAATTGTTTAGAGAGTAAATAAGTTGTTGTCTAGACCACATTTCTGATGAGACAAGATTGCTACTGTCACACATAATTTGGTGTGAAGGGTGAGTTATGTTGAATCAGACTAATGGGTGGCAGGATGCAGCGTCCTGCCAATTTTTTAGGAGCAAAACTGCCGGCTTGGCAAGCGCATTGCTGAGCGCTTCGGTAGCCCTGCCGGCGATCGCCACCGAGCAGCCCCCGTTACCGTTAGCGGCCAAACCCGCCGAGCCGGCCAAATTAGCGGCCCAGTCTTCCCGGCTGACTGCGGCAATGGGACCAGCGGAGTCGCTCAATCAAGCGTTAATGGCTGAGCCTAACCGCTTCAGCGATGATCCGATGCTCGAAGCAGAGACCTCTCTTGCTCCTGATGCTGGACCGGTGACGGTCTCCAGCGTGATGACACTGCCACCCACAGCCACCACCGCTGCGGCATTGGCGGGCCCGGAGCCCCTGGAACTGGCGCAAGTTGCCGAGATTGATGAGCTCACCGATGTGTCTCCTAATGAA
This sequence comes from Cyanobacteria bacterium P01_C01_bin.120, assembly GCA_039027715.1. GTDB lineage: Bacteria > Cyanobacteriota > Cyanobacteriia > Phormidesmidales > Phormidesmidaceae > Halomicronema. The sequence continues at coordinate 928 of JBCCJU010000139.1, read as the reverse complement.
TGGGCCTATCGGGCCTTGGCTAATTTGGTGGCAGACTACGCCTGCATCGAAGGGTATCCCGATCTGACTTATCGAGGCGATCGCGCCCTCACCCGCGATGAATTTGCCGCCGGACTCGATGCCTGCTTGAGCGCTTTGCTGACGGTCATCGACAGTGGCGGCGTTACCGCTGAGGATATTGCCACCATTCAGCGACTGTCAGAGGAATTTGCCGTCGAGCTGAGCGCCGTGAGCGGCCGGTTAGACGGGCTGGAATCCGAAGTCGCTGAACTGAGAGAGCAGCAGTTTGCCACCGTCACCAAGCTGCGGGGTAATGTGTTTGCCCACGTCAGCGGCGGCTTTGCCGATGGCGCCATTCAGGCCGAAGGCATCAATGCGTTTGCCGCCACCCGAGACGCAGCGGGCAATCCGGTGGTACGCACTATCGATGACAATCCCTCAACGGTGTTTGCTTATTACACCTGGATTAACTTTGACAGCTCATTCACCGGGTCTGACAAGCTCACAATACAGTTGGTGGCAGGCGACGGCAATGCTCCCGCCAACCTATACGTTTCAGGCGGTCTGTTCAACACCTATGGCACACCCTTCACCCTGCAGCGGGGCACCCCACCCCCCGCCGGCGACGTTTATGTTCGTGAACTCAGCTACGGATTTCCCGTTGGTGACAAGCTCTCAGTTGAAGTGGGGCCGCGAGTTAACTGGTATCGTTTCTTTGACAACAACCGCTACACGTTTTTTCTGACCGGAGCCAACAGCTTTAACGCCAGCGGCGGCACTCAGGTGAATGCGGTCGATCGCGGCACTGGCGCGATCGCCGTTTGGGACGTGGCCGACTGGCTCGATTTACGTGTCGGCTGGCTAGCTGAAAACACAGAATTTCTCACCAGCAGCGCCGTGGCCGATCCGAGTCGAGGCATCTTTGGCG
>JBCCJU010000138.1:0-15518 GCA_039027715.1 Cyanobacteria bacterium P01_C01_bin.120 | reverse complement strand
CTGGGTCACGCTCTAACAGCTCTAACAGCAACGACGGCAACGACTGAAACAACGCATAGAACAAGCTATCGGTTTGCATCCGCGTTCGCCCCTCACAAGACCATCCTTAGCTTATCTTGACTAGGCGTATAAATGTACCAGTTTTTAGAGACATCGGGCTCGGCACGGGTACCAGGATGACCGCCGCAACCGGATACGCCCACCACCGACCCTCATGCCAGAACGGCTCACGATAGCCACAGCGATCGCAATAACGTCGGACATGCGGAGGAATTTTTGACTGGCTCATGTCCTCTCCCAACGCTGTCACGATTACTCTAGTGCAGGGGCATTAGAGCAGAAAGTCCTCTCCTCGGAATCTGAACCTCCCACCACAGGGCAATCACCGTTAGAGGCCACCCGCGATCGCATCATTCAATTCGTTAGGGTATCAATCGGCCTCGCCTCGCCTTAGATGTTCTCCGACACTTTCGCAATCCCCCCCACTGGCACAACCGGCCTCGACGCTATGCCTAAACCCTGAACTCTTTGTACAGAAATAATTACAGCGCTCATCACTAGCCCCGAAGGCCTGCTCTACCGCTGGCCGCGCAGCTCCACAACCGACACAGGAGGAAAGGGGCGATCGCTTCCTCCAGACCACAGCCGTCCAAGGCTGCATAACCCTGCTTGCAACAAGTCGCACCAGAGCGATCGCGCTTTCGGGTGTGGCCGGACCAAGTTATCTCTCAAACGGTTGCACAATCAGCTCTTTGCCTGAAGGACGATCTCATCCACCCAGACGAGCGTTCTCCTTGACCGACACACCACAGGGCTCACACACGCTCATCCACCCAGCCATAGCGATCGCACTCCCAACGCACTGGCCTCTGTGATCGCGCTTTGATCGGCACCTCGCACTCAGGACACCGACCCGTGAAAACCGGGTGCCAGTCCAATAACGCTAGTTGCTCCTCTGGGGTCAGCCGCAGGGGGGGCACTGCAATCACTTCGCCATCGTAAATGCCAGGACGATCACTCATCATTCGGGGCAATTCTCGCGATCAGTATTAGCCTCAAGCGCGATCGCGCTCCTTCGGCAGGGGCAGCCTAAGTTTAATCTCCTTCCTCCCGTATCACCGCCTCATGCCCCTTAAAGTCACTTTCGCCGCGATCACGCTGGCCGCTCTGGCCGCTTGCTCAAGCGAGCACCCCACGGCGGCGGCTCCTGAGACCGTGGCCGCAGCGACCACCGCCACGGTCATTAGCACCGGCGATGGCGATACGCTACGGCTACAACTCAATGGCACCGCCACCACCATTCGCCTCGCCTGCATTGACGCCCCTGAGTCCAACCAGGCGTTCGGCACTGATGCCAGTGCTCGACTCGCTCAGCTTTTACCGGATGGCACTCCGGTCACTCTCCGTGCCGTCGAGACTGACCGCTATGGCCGCACCGTGGCCGAAGTCTACAAAGACGATCAATCCGTCGGACTCCAGCTCATCGCGGAAGGCTATGCCGTCATCTACGATCGCTACCTCAATAGCTGCGCTGAGTCCCGTGATGACTATTTGCAAGCCGAGGCCAGGGCTGAAGCCGCAAAACTTAACTTTTGGAGTCAGGCCAATCCCGTCATGCCGTGGGACTTTCGACAGGGTGAGCAGGCGGCGGACACGGCTTCGTCTACCGCGCTACCAGCTTGCGTCAGCGACGATTGCGACTGTGGTGATTTCTCGACACAGGAACAGGCCCAAGCCGTCCTCAACGCCTTCCCTGGTGACCCCCACCGTTTAGACGGTGATGATGATGGTATCCCTTGTGAAAGTCTGCGATAGACAAAAGATAAAGACAAGGATAAAGATACAGATACAGATACAGAAGGGCTCTGGCCGTCAAGAGCGCGATCACTAGCACAATACAAGCGGTTCATATCCGGCTAACTTGCACCAACTTGCACCAGAACGCCTCATTCTAGGTCAAACGCGATCGCCATCACGCTGAGACGATCGCCCCCTTACTCGGACTTCTTCTTTCCCAGATACTTCGACCGCAACTTCCCATCCTCCCAGTACCGCAGGTACAGGTAAGGCCCGTGCTGCTTATGGCCACGGGTGATGTATTTCTCTTCAATATGACCTTGCGACTGCTGCGCTGACTTAGACGCTCGTTGCAGCGCCGCCTGCAAGCCGCCTAAGGCTGACTGCAACTCGCGCAGTTCCCTTGGCTCCCAGGTCGCTATCTCCCGCAGCAGCTCATCTACCCGGTTGCGAGATCTCATACTCTCTCTCAGGTAGACAATGACAGCGCATTTTACCCAGCACAGGCGCGGAAATTGAAGGCGTTCACCCGCAGAAAGCATTCGGTTCATTCCCCACTCAGCCTCAACGGCAATAGCGTCTCTGCCAACAGTCAATCTCAGACTGGTGTGAGACCATCAACACCGCAACAGAGTTTTGCTCATAAAGTCGGGTCGGTGACCATTTGCAAACGTGGGGAGTGCCCGCCCCAAATGGCGTTTTCAACATACCCCTCTCGAGTCAAAGTTGCCAGAGAATAAAGAGGTAACTCGTTTCTGTCTATTCTCATATCTTTGCTCAGTGGAAAGATTAAACTTGTCTACCAAGAATAGGCGTTGCAGATATTCTCCTGCGAGAGTGACATATGAGAGATACAGTCCATCCACAGGATGCAGAGAGCTGGGAAACTCATCCCAAAGCGGTGCTGAAAACCCAGTCTTGACTTTCCCCACAGCCTGCCACAGCCTTGATTGCCAGCAACACTACCTTACTAACACGCTCGACGTTGGTGGATCATGCCCTGGCTCTTTACAAATGCCCTTGGGAAGACACGCAAAGAGAAACTCTAGCAGCTCATTGACCCGGTTCCGCGCTCTCATCCTTAATGTGTATACCAAGACTTACTCCCTAACACTCATGGAATCAAGCAATGCTGCCGCGATCACACTCGGCAACCACGTTGCCACCGCTACTGATTTCGCGAACAACGTTCTGGAACGCTCCCCAAAGCTTGACGTCCCGGCTCAAACCCTAGAACCCCAGCTCCAACAACTCCAACAACTACATCCCGACTTTCAGGGGCTTCCTGCTGAATGACAAACGCGATCACACCTCAGAAAACCGGCAATCGCTTCATCCTAAACATATTAGGGAGCAAAACTACCCCACAACCAGGCGCTTGTTCCCTAACAATGCGGTCACCATCGGATTCACTGGCTCGGTAGCGGCAACTGGAGGAAATTGCAGCGAATAGGTAGCAGCTCCCCACCAGCGAGCTAGCCACTCAAGCAGTAAATCGTTGGCGCAGCATCTCATGCATCCATCCCAAGTCATTTTTAGAGCCTGGCAGTTCAGCCATGATATCGATCACGAGGGGTAGGCCGAGGCCGAGTGCGTGGAGTACCGTGCGGTTTGCAAAGACTTCTTGGGCAGTGCCCACCAGCACAATTTATCCCTAATCCATCACCATGAGCCAATCGGCCCAGGCGTAGACAAACTCCAAGTCGTGGGTGGCGATCACAATGGTTGTACCTGCCGCGTGAATGCGTTCTAGCGATTGAAAGAGGGTGCGCCTTTGGGCCGGATCAAGATGGCCCGTGGATTCGTCCATCAGCAAGAGGTGGGGGCGAAGGACCATCACATCCGCGATCACCACCCGCTTGTTCTGCCCCAAACTCAAATGGTTGATCGGGGTATCCGCTAACGCCAGTAAATCGAACTCCTGGAGGGCATCCTGGACGCGGCTCGCAACTTCAGCAACCGGTAAACCCAGATTGCATAAACCATTAGAGACTGCAAGCAAGAGCCGTACCCGTACAATCGCGCCACCAGAAAACAATTAGTTATACAGCGACTTCGCTTCAGACATGGCGATTAATTGTTCCAGCGTCCACCCAGCTCTAGAAGGGGCTCGCTTATAATCGGCAGTCATCACGCCAGCACCATACGCTTCTTCAAAGACTCTACCCAGATGCAAGCGGCGAGAAATATCAGTCAGTTGGCGGGGAGATGGTTTGTTTCCGGTCGGTTTCATGGAATCAGATCCTATATCAACGAGAGGGAATAGATTGGAATCTCTAGGCAAGAGAATTGCTTGATCGAGCGTTAGACATCAGTACCAGTTGATCTAAAGTCAAATTCCGCTTCGGGGCTCGCACATAGTCAGCAGTCACCGTACCAAACCCGTAAGTATCTTCCAAAATGCGGCCTAGGAACAGATGGTGAGCCAGTCGAATGAAATCTGCTTGAGAAAGGTTACTCGTGGTGGCTTGCATGACTGTCTAACTCCTGAGATGAATAGTAGTCTTTCGACACTTCTACGATAGGAAATCTCAGGAAAAATCACCAAAAGCAGGCTTCAGCATATCTATGAGCAAGTTTCATGGAACAGAACTGGCGCTCTAAGGGCTGCCATTGGGAACGCCGATATCAATGGAAGATTTTCGATTCTAGAAGGGCGAGCATTTTGCTCATGCCTGATTTATGTAGCAATGACCCATGACGCGGGCGCGACACTCCGAATGATGCAAAGAGGCTAGCAGAACTGGAGAGTCGTTGAGTCAAAGAGATGCTACGTTTGCTTTTGACTTATGGTCAAGATAGAAATGTGCTGTAGATTTCGGAACTGGTTCTAAATGGATTTCAAGGAGGTTTGAATCGGAAAACAATGAAACCATTGCTATGCATGGAAACCATGCATAGCAGATAGCAAAATACCTGAAACATAGTTATTGGTGAAGCTTCCAGACCATTATCTTTGTCGATCTCCCTAAAACAGCTATTGAGCCAGGATTTTTTGAATTTGCAAACAAGGCTAAGTCGTCTACGAGCGGGGCAGCAAAATCATGCCCCTAACATTCACCCAGCAATTCTACGAGATGCTTCACCACGGAGCCGATTAACCTTCTGGGCTCACTCAGCCAAGACTACAAGATCAAATGACCTACTCCATCATCTTGGCTTATTGACTTAAGCTTTCACCTATTAGCATACAAAATTCAGATACCTTCAATAGGTTTTGAGTATTCCTCTTCTTTGCTCACCCTGGATTCATCTAACATAATTTCATGAAAGCATTGTGTCGAAAGGATAGCAGCCTTTGCCCATAGGTTCAAGAGACCTGCCTTATCTACTGAAAATTCCATTTTAGTGCTCACAGCCTCTTTTGTATTGCTCTATACTATTCGTATCTTGTTGACAAATATATTCAATAATTAAGTTGTTCAGGATAATTCTTCTCAAAGATTAAACTGCAGCCTCGATGCCGGGCAGCAAGGAAGCTCTCTGTAGCCTCCTGTGCCCTTTGCTTTAGCTAGCTTTCTCACTGCTTACTGATGGACAGTACTCCTCTGCTCCCGCTCTCGCTTCTACCTCCGGTTGCCCAAGTCCAGACATTTCAGCGTAAAGAATGCCTGCCGGCCATCCTGGATCGGGTTTGGCACATCGAACAGGGCGTTGTCCGGGCCATCACCTGGGATGAAAACGGGCACGTCACAACGTTGGGCCTCTGGGGGCAAGGTGATATTACTGGACAGCCTTTAACGCGCCAGCATCCTTGCAGCTTTGAATGTTCGACGCTAGTAAAAGTGATCGCCACTTCTCTAAATAGTCTTAGTCACTGCTGGCAGTCTGTCTTGCTTAGGCACCTCTGGCATCAGGAAGATCTGCTCAAAATTGTCCGTCAACCATCGGTGTTAGAGCGCTTAGCACAACTGCTGCACTGGCTAGCACAAAGGTTTGGTCGGCCGGTGCCCCAAGGGCAGCTACTCGACCCGCTGCTGACCCATCAGCAACTAGCCGAAATTTTGGGGATTAGCCGCGTAACGGTAACTCGTGCCTTAAATCGACTAGAACAAGATGGTCTGCTGGTCAGATTCAAAGAAGCCTCTGGGAAGCGGCCCAATCAGGCTTCGTATGGCCTTCCTTGCCACTCACTACTGCTTAAATATGACAACAAGTAAACAGCAACACAACTTTGTTCTCCCGATTTCACGATTGCTTGGGGCAAAGTGGCTACCTTGGATATCCATGCATAAATCGCATTGAACTGATTCGTTTATTGCATATCCACCTCGATTAAGTTCGTTTTTTTATCATCCTGTGAATATGACTTATTGCTGGAGTGAAACATGAAATCTCACGATTCATCAAATCGTTCGCCCAATCAATCTACGAATTTAGAAAATGACGCGCTGGCGTCAACTGACTTTGATCGCTGGGCTAGAGCTGTCAGAAGACAGATGCTTGATTGTCTGAAAAAGCGGCATGAGCATTCTTAGACGGTCACAACTATAAAATCAAATAGCGTTCAGCTGCCGTCAGTAAGGAAACCTGGAAACCGAATCACTGGGCTGCAAATAATAAAGCATCTGCTTAGACAGGCTAAAGTGCGAAGGATGAGATTTAAGATAGGGAGTCACAAATCCCTCCCCAAAACAGAGTACATGCCAACACTGGATGAAGACATTATTGCAAAGCTAAAGCGCTGGTGGATAACCCCGGAATATCAGGAACTCTGGGTGGTCTACAATGGTACCAATGTTAGCGTTGTCGAGAGTTTAGAAAGCACCCGGCATCGTTTCCTTTGTCAGGTCAAAGAGTTGGGCATAATTGTGGGCCAGCAAGCGACGATGACAGTACCGGAATTTCTCGCTCAAGCAACCCATCAAAACACGGCCCAGCCGACGGGCAAAAAGCCTTCCATGATGTGCATGGCCTGGGCGGGGGAAGCGGCGGCCACAATCAGATAGAGGCTAAGCCCAGCCATCGCAGCCAGGTGTAATCTTCGATGGTTTTGTTGCATGATTAAACTCCTGAAAGCATGAATCCGAAACGGTTGGTCAAATGGCCAGAGGCTCTATTGCGGCTGCAACTTGCTGCCGAATGCTGGCCTGATCGAGACCATGACCGATGAACACCAGACGAGTGTGGCGGGGTTCGTCGGTTTGCCAGGGGCGATCGTAGAAGTGGTCGAACCGCTGGCCAACGCCTTGTAGCACTAGGCGCATAGCTTTGTTGGGCACCGCGACAAAGCCTTTAATCCGATAGATTTCTTGCTGTTGCACCAGGGTTTGTAACCGCTGCACCAGATCTTTGGGATCGAAGGGCTGCTCTAGCTCGATGCAGACGGAGTTGATGTCGTCATCGTGCTCGTGCTCTGCTTCGTGGTCGTGATGGCTGGGGCGACTGTCGAGGTTGTCCTCCACAGCGGCGTTGAAGCCGAGCAGCACTTTGGGGTGAACTTCGCCCTGGTGGCAGGGCACGACTTTGATGCCAGCGGGGGATTGGGACTGCAGCCAGGTTTGCACGCGATCGCGCTCCGCCTCAGCCATCAAATCGGTCTTGGTCAGCAGCACCAGATCGGCGCAGGCGAGCTGATCTTCAAACAGTTCCTCAATCGGCGTTTCGTGCTCCAGACTGTCGTCGGCCTGCCGCTGGGCTTCTAGCGCTTCCAGGTCGCCGACGATCTGCCCCTGGGCCAGCGCATCGCCATCTACCACCGTCACCACCCCATCCACCGTGGCTCCGGTCCGAATCTCGGGCCAGCGAAACGCCTGCACCAATGGCTTGGGTAGCGCCAGTCCCGACGTTTCAATCACAATGCAGTCGATATCGTCGCGCCGCTTCAGCAATTCTTGCATCGTGGGCAAAAACTCTTCCTGGACGGTGCAGCAGAGGCAACCATTGGCCAGTTCCACGATGTTGGTATTGGCGGTGCCGTTCACTGTGTCGTCGTCATCGCAGACCTGACAAGATTTGAGAATGTCGCCATCAATACCCACTTCGCCAAACTCATTAACGAGTACAGCGATGCGGCGTCCCTGGTTGTTTTGCAGCAGGTGCCGCACCAGCGTGGTTTTACCGGAGCCGAGAAAGCCAGTGATGACCGTAACGGGAATTTTATGCATAGTTATGGGGGTAGGTGGGTAAGTGGGTGGATGGGGGGTAGGGGCGCACCGCCGTACGCCCCTACGATCATGGTCGTGCGATCAGGATGAGGGAAGTGGGGGGAGGACGAAGGCGGTGGCTTGGCGGATTTCAGCAGCGCGATCGCCATAGGGCACGCGACCGCTAGCGCTGTCGGTGTATTGCTGGCAAAACTCCGCAACCGTGGCGGCCCCGTTTTCGGGACTGACGTTACTGAGAATGAAGGTCAGCTTACCCGGTGCCGCCAGTGAGACATTGCAGGGTTGTTGACACCCGGCCATACAGCGCAATGGCTCCAGGTGAACCGTCGTTTGCAAATCTCGTTCAGCCAGGGCTTGTTGAAGCTGATTGATCAAATGTTGTCCACCGGCAATGCCATCTCGACTGCGTTCCTGAGCCGAAAACCGACAGAGTGAGCAAACAAATAATGTCGTTGGGGTCATCCAGGCCTCCGATTGAGCGTGGGTAAATCGATTTGAAACAATCGCATGTTCTCAAAAGCGGTTGAATTAAGGTGAAACTCTTCCCAGCCTTGGCAGACAATTTCGTAGCCCTGCGGCGGGGCGATCGGCAGGTTCCGCAGGTAGAGGAACGAGGCGAGATCGCCGGACTCCAGCAGTAAAATGGCGTCGGTTTCGGGGTTGTAACCATCGACCGCTTGTAAGATGTGCCCGTTGATGTGGTGATGGTTCAGAATCACCGTGTCGGGGGCAGCTAGCCACGCATTGAGGAAGGGGGCCAGCCGCGATCTAGGCACGTAATGGACCTCAAAACTTTCTCCGGTCATGCCCAGTTTGGGAGCACTGAGGCTGCACACCATCGCTCCTCGTTCCCCGGCCAAAAAGCCAGACCAGGCGTTATAGGCCAGGTGCAGCAAATTGGTGGCGACAAAGGCGAATTGCCAGTCAGCGCTAGCTGTCATCGTCGCGCCTCCCCCGGGCACTCGATTTCAGCGCGAACTCGTCCCAGCGATTGCAGACTTGGCGATGGCAGTCAGGGGGAGCGATCTCCAGATTTTGCAGCCAGTTGATTTCGATTGATCCGGCTTGGGCGATCGCTGTCAGCATTTCCTGCTCGGGACAGTAAGTCTGCACAGCATTTACCAGGCGATCTCGATCACTGGCCTGCAAGCCATGCGCTTCGAGATAATCGGGCACGGCTACTGCGGGGATGTAGCGAGTCTGGTATTTCACCACATCACCGCTCCAATCCACCGACGTGGCTGCGACCACCTCCACGTCACAGACCACCAGCCCTCGCCCCTGAGTCTGGTAGCCTTGCCACGCGGCATGCCCCAGGGGCAGCAGATTTTCTCGCATAAAGGCCGTCTGCCAGTACCCCGAGCAGCCCTGCCAGACATCAACGGGAAGTCGCATGAATGTCCTCCCGCACTTGCTGCGCTGCGGCCACCATGGCTTTGAGGGAGGGCACCACTTCTTCCCAGCGGCGAGTCTTGAGGCCACAGTCGGGGTTGACCCAGATTTGCTGGGTGGGGAGGTTAGCGAGCCCAGCCTGCAGCTGCTGCACCAGCTGTTCCTGAGTGGGCACCACCGGACTGTGGATGTCATACACCCCATTGCCAATCTGGTGAGAATAGCCCCCCTCGGTTACCTCCTGCAGGGTGCGGTTGCCGCTGCGGCTGTTTTCGATGGAAATCACGTCGGCATCCAGGCGCTCGATATCCTGAATGATGTCGCCGAACTCGCAGTAGCACATGTGGGTGTGAATTTGCGTTTGGGGCTGGACCACCGCCGTCGCCAACCGAAAGGCATCTACCGCCCAGGAAAGGTAGTCGCTCCAGCGTTCCACCTTCAGGGGTAACCCCTCCCGCAGGGCCGGTTCATCTACCTGAATAATCTGTGCGCCAGCGGCTTCCAGGTCGGCGATTTCCTGCCGCAGGGCCAGGGCAATTTGGAATGCCTGGTCACGACGGGAAATGTCGGCGCGGGGGAAAGACCAGTTGAGAATAGTAATCGGAGCGGTGACCATGCCTTTCACCGGCTTGTCCGTCAGGGATTGCGCCACCTGGAACTCCCGAACCGTCATCGGTTGGGGGCGCGACACATCGCCGTAGATGATAGGCGGACGCACACAGCGGCTACCGTAACTCTGTACCCAGCCGTGGACGGTAAAGGCGAAACCCTCCAGTTGCTGGCCGAAGTATTCCACCATGTCGGTGCGCTCAAACTCCCCATGCACCAGCACATCCAGGCCGATATCTTCCTGCAGTTTGATGCACTCGGCGATGTGGGCGTCAATCTGCTGCTGATACTCGGTTTGGGAAATATCGCCTTTTTTGTACTTCACCCGCAACTGTCGCACGTCCCTGGTTTGGGGGAAGGAGCCGATGGTGGTGGTGGGCAGGGGCGGCAGCTTCACCTGCTGGTCAATTCGCCGTGAGTAGGAGAGCGATCGCTCAAAATCCTGCACCGTCAGGTTCTTCAATGCCTGCCGCACTTCCGGATGGGGCGGATTGAACTGCTCAAACTCTTGCCATTGCTCTGTCATCCGAGTTTGCTGAGCAGTCGTGTCTTCCCCGTTCAGCGTCCGTGCCAGGAAGACCACTTCCTCCAGCTTTTGCTCGGCAAAGCTGAGGACGTTACGCAGGGCTTCGGGCAACTGGGTTTCCAGCATTGCATCGTGGGGCACGAATTGCAGCGAGGCGGAGGGCTGCACCCGCAGGTTGGGGACAATTTTCTTAAGTTCGTTCAGTGTCGCCTGAACCGCTTCAGGGCGAATCTTCCAGACATTGCGACCATCCACAACGCCTGCCCCCAGGGTTTTATCTGCCGGGAAGCCGTGCGCTTTCACGAGCTCTAGATTCCTGCCCCGCGTAAAGTCCAGGCTGATGCCTGCTACAGGCAGTTGTGTCACCCAGCTGTAAGCGTCACCCAGGTCGTCGAAGTACATCACCAGTTGAATCGGCAGACCCACGCCCGCCAGGGCTGAGTAGGTCTTTTCTACCTGAGATTGCAGACTGCTGGCGCTGCTCGTCACCAGAATGGGGTCGTGCAGCTGTACCTCTGTTACGCTCAGAGCTTTGAGCTGTTGCAATAGCTCGACATATAGCGGCAGCAGCTTCGCCAGATCCGCGTCCAGGTCGCCCGATCTCCGACTCAGGCTCAGCAGCGTTACTGGACTCAGCACCACCGGCACTGCACGATCTCCAAGCAGAGACTGAGATCGCTTCACCGTCTCTAGAAAATCCCCAAAGTCAGCCTGCGGAGCCGCATCCGCGTCAATTTCGGGCACCAGATAGTGGTAGTTGGTGTCGAACCATTTGGTCATCTCCAGCGCCGGGATGCCGTCTTTGCCACGAGCCATCGCAAAGTAGCAATCCAGTCCGGTCAGGTCCTGAAATCGGGGCGGAATCAGCCCCAGGCGCACGGCCCAATCCAGCACCTGGTCATAGAGGGTCTGGTCGCCTACACCGATATGGTCGATACCAGCGGCCAGTTGGGTCTTCCAGCCGTGGGCTTCAATGCCGCGCACAGTAGACAGCATCGTGTCGGCATCGGCATTGCCGCTCCAGTAGGCTTCCAGTGCTTTTTTATCTTCCCGACGTTTGCCCATGCGGGCATAGCCGGAGGTCATAGTTTGAATCGTCATAAATGTGTCGTCCTGAAATGATGAGTTGTGTTCTGAAGGCAGAAGGCTGCTGGCTTGGGAAAGTGACTCCCTCAGCACAGCAAAATGCCGCGCCGGATAAGGCTTCAGCAACCAAGTAGGCGTGCGATCGCTCCACCAGAGCTGGGGAATACCGGACATTACAGCGCCGTCACAAAACGGCACCACTAGCGGCAATCTGGGTCACGCGACGCAGTCAATGATTCAGCAGTAACGCCTGAGTTACCGCCGCCCTCAATCATTGGAGCTTCGTGGGGAGGCTCCTGAAACGACACCTTCGCGATCGATAAAAAGCAAAAACAGTCATCATCCGTACCTCGCAGATGTTGAAGAACATGAACTAATTCATCGGCGGGCATTCTGACTTACTCAATTTCGAATTGCCGATTTTAGATTTGCGATTGAGTTGCTCTCGAATCTAAAATCCAAAATCTAAAACCCAAAATCGGCTTACAGCTGCGGGACAGCGGCAGATTTGCACTGCACTTTCCCCGTTTCCTCCAGAGGCTGCTCCCCCCTGGAACCGATGCAAGTTGCAATCTAGCACAACCTAAAACCCATCGAGCCAGAAAATTAACGCAAGGCAATGAAGCGCGATCGCCTAAGTTTTGACTCAATAAAAGCAATAGATTTCCGCGATGGCAACCAGATTGCTTCGGCAAAAGTCCTGTCACCCAACCGCCTGCAGATGGAGTTGGCTGACAGGAGTGGGATCCAGCTTCCAGAACCATAAAGCTTTGAGCGATACCGGACGCCTTCCAATCGAGAACAAGTATTTATACTTATTGAAATATTTGTGGTGCTGCTCTAGCATCACAGACACTATCTGTAGCGGTGCGGGCGGTAGCTTGGGGAGCGTCACCGGATCGCGGCAGCAGATTGAGGCTGGGAAATCTCTCCAGTCGGTCGGGCTGACTTGATATGTCGCACGACTCACTCGTTTATGAACCAGGGGTCGGCCTGAAGGCTGCCTGGGCATTCAATCAATTTTTTATCACCTGGGAAAGCATCACTGAGAGCGGTGATCTTCCAGGAACGTTTATCGCTGAGGGGCGATCGCTGCCCTTCTCGCTCGTTGCTGTTTCTTTCTGCAATAACTATGCCACTCTCTTCTCAATCTCGCCCTATAGCGAGGGCTGCTGCTGAAACCGCCTCTATTCAGGTCATTCGTCGCGATGGGTCTGCCACTCCCCTGAATATCGGAAAAATTCGCACCGTGGTGGATTGGGCCTGCCGCGATCTGGCCGCAAACGCTATCGAACTGGAGGCCAGTCTGAAGACTCGCTTGCGCCCCGGCATTACCACCCGCGAAATTCAGGAAAATTTGATTAGCTGTGCCCTGGAATTATGCAGCCCTGAAGCCCCCGACTGGCGCTATGTGGCCGGTCGGTTGCATATCTGGAGTCTGTGGAAAGATATTCGGATGCAGCGGGGGTACCAGTACGGCGGCTATGGCCGCACCGTGCAGGCTAAGGTGTTGGAGGGGGAATACGATTCCCGCCTATCGCTCTATTCTGCTGCAGAGCTGGAAGAAGCTAATCGCTGGATCAACCCCGACTGGGATGCCGACTATGACTACGCCGGGGCGGTACTGCTGACGCAGCGGTATTTGCTGCCGAATGAGCTGCCTCAGGAGGCTTTTCTCACCTGTGCCCTGCTGCTGGCCTCTGGGGAAGCGCCCGAGGAGCGCCTGGTTCAGGCCAAACAGTTTTATGAAGCCATTGCCCAGCGCAAAATCTCCCTGGCCACGCCGATTCTGGCTAACTTGAGGATTCCTGGCGGATCGTTGGCAAGCTGTTTCATTACGGCAATGGATGACAACCTGGAAAGCATTTTTGCCGGCATTCACGATGCGGCTCGAATTTCCAAAAACGGCGGTGGCGTCGGGGTCAACCTCTCTCGCATTCGGGCGACGGGCAGTTGGGTGATGGGCAAGCCCAATGCCTCGGGTGGTGTGGTGCCCTGGGTGAAGCTGCTGAACGATACCGCGATCGCGGTGAACCAGGGCGGACGCCGGGCCGGAGCCATCACCGTCAGCCTGGACATCTGGCACCTGGACCTGCCCGAATTTCTGGAAATGCAAACGGAAAATGGCGACCAGCGCCGCAAAGCCTACGATGTGTTTCCCCAACTGGTGGTCAGCGACGAGTTCATGAAACGGGTGCAGCAGAACCAGGACTGGACCCTGGTTGACCCCTACGAAGTGCGAACCCGGCTGGGAATTGAGCTGGCGGAACTGTGGGGTGAAGCCTTTGACCAAGCCTACCAGCAGATCGAAGCGGCACTGAAGGACACCCTCACTCTGTACAAACGGGTCAATGCGCGATCGCTGTTCAAACAGATCATGCGGGCTCAGTTGGAAACGGGGATGCCCTACCTGTGGTTCAAAGACACCGCTAATCGAGCCAACCCCAATCGCCACGCAGGCTACATTCCCGGCGGCAACCTCTGTCAGGAAAGCTGGTCGAACGTGAAGCCGGGGGAAGAAGCCCACACCTGCAACCTGGTCAGCCTGAATCTGGCCAATCTGGAGGATGACGAACGAGCCGACATTTGCGCTACCGCTGTCCGCATCTTAGACAACACGATTGACCTGACCACTCCGCCCTTTGCCGCCAGCGGCACCCATAATGCCAAGTACCGCACCATTGGCGTGGGCTGCATGGGTCTGGCCGACTGGCTGGCGAAACGGCACTGTTCTTATAAAGATCTGCAGGCCATCAGCGACCTGTTTGAGGACATTGGCTACTTCTGTACCGCCGCGTCGATGGAACTAGCTAAAGTACGGGGAACCTATCCAGCTTTCGATGGCAGTGAATGGAGTAAAGGTTACCTGGTTGGGGCTAAGCCGGTGGAATGGTTTGAACAACACGCCCGCGAGCCCCAGCGGTGGGTGCAGTTGTCGCGGGATATTCAGCAGTACGGCATTCGCAATTCCCACATTACGGCGATTGCCCCCAACACCTCGTCCTCCCTGGTGCAGGGTTGCAGCGCCAGCGTACTGCCGGTGTACAGCAAATTCTTCTACGAAAAGTGGGCCAGGGGGGCGGTGCCCATTGCGCCGCCCTACATCCGTGACCATCTGTGGTTTTATGCCGAAAATAAAACCCTCGACCAGCGGGTGGTGATTCAGGCCATCGCCACCATGCAGCAGTGGATTGATACCGGCATTTCCATGGAACTGCTGTTCAACCTGAATGCCGGGGTCTACTACCCCGATGAACCAGAGCGCTGTCTCACCGCGAAGGACATCTTTGAGACCCTGGTACTCGCCTGGGAACTGGGGTGTAAAGCGGTCTACTACGTTCGCACGGTGCAAAAAGACAGCTTTAAAGACGGTCATGACGGCTGTGTCGCCTGTGCGAATTGATGTCGTGGATATCCACATCGAGAGTAGGGGCGCAGTAACTGCGCCCCTACTGCGCCCCTACCCAATTTTTTGAACCCTTCAATTATTCCAAGGACACCCCTATGGTTGCTGCTTTTTCCCACGCTGCTGCTTCCCCCATGCCCACTAACCCCGTTTTCAACCCCGATGGCAATGACGCCACGGGCGATCGCACTATCTGGTTTGGGGAAACCACCAACCTGATGCAGCTTAACGACGTTCGCTATGGCTGGGCCGTCGGCCTCTATCGCCAGATGCGCGAAAACTTCTGGGTTCCCGAGAAAATCGACATCACCCAGGATGTTACCGACTACGCCAATCTCACCGCTGCCGAGCGCCGCGCCTTCGACGGCATTCTCAGCTATCTTACCTTTTTAGATTCGGTGCAAACCTGCAATGTGCCCCACATCAAAAACTGCGTCACCGCACCGAAAGTCTCTCTGTGCCTGGCGGAGCAGATTTCCCAGGAGGCCATGCACAATCAGTCTTACCAGTACATCATCGAAACGGTGATTCCCAGCGATCGCCGCACCGCCGTTTACGAGTTCTGGCGCAACGATGCGGTGCTGAAGCAGCGCTG
>JBCCJU010000137.1:0-15529 GCA_039027715.1 Cyanobacteria bacterium P01_C01_bin.120 | reverse complement strand
GTCTGATTTACAGCGAGACACGATTATCCGCAGCATTTTGCCGGAGTCGGTTGATAGCTTTCCCTGGGCAGGGCATCTGGGGCTACGCATGTTTGAGGCGCTGGTGGCGGCGCTGGACATCGAAAAATCAACGCTGATTTTCACCAATACTCGCAATCAGGCAGAGCGGTGGTTTCAAGCGCTGCAGTTCGCGATGCCCGACCACGAAAACCTGATTGCTTTGCATCACGGGTCGATTGATAAGCAAGAACGGGAGGCGATCGAGGCCGGTGTCAAGACTGGCGATATCAAGTGGGTAGTCTGTACCTCATCGCTGGATTTGGGGGTCGATTTTCAGCCGGTAGAGCGGGTGGTGCAGATTGGCAGTGCCAAAAACCTGGCGCGACTGCTGCAGCGAGCGGGGCGATCGGCTCATGTACCAGAAGGCACCTCTGAAGTTTTCTTCTTG
This sequence comes from Cyanobacteria bacterium P01_C01_bin.120, assembly GCA_039027715.1. Classification (GTDB taxonomy): domain Bacteria; phylum Cyanobacteriota; class Cyanobacteriia; order Phormidesmidales; family Phormidesmidaceae; genus Halomicronema. The sequence continues at coordinate 15,081 of JBCCJU010000137.1, read as the reverse complement.
CCCACCAATGCGCTAGAGCTGCTGGAGATTTCGGCGTTTCGCCGAGGGCTAGCGGCGGGGGCGATTGAGACACGGCGGCCACGGCATCGCCCCTACGATGTGCTGGTGCAGCATTTGGTCACGCTGGCCTGTGGCGATGGGTTTGTGCCGACGGCTACGCTGCAGGCGATTCGCCAGACCGTCGCCTATCAGCATTTAACCGATGAGGAATTTCGCTGGGTATTGGAGTTTGTCGAAAAAGGCGGGAAATGCCTCGGCGCCTATCCGCGCTATCAAAAAGTGACTTTGGAGAGCGATCGCTATCGAGTCACTGATACGAAGATTACTCGTATGCACCGCATGGGCATTGGCACCATCACTGGTAACCAGGCAGTCAAAATTGTGTACACCAATCGCCGGGAAATCGGCACGGTGGAGGAAAATTTTGTCTCTCGTTTGAAGCCGGGGGATGTTTTTTTCTTTGCGGGACGACAGCTAGAGTTTTTTCAGATGAAGGACATGGTGGCGTATGTCAAAAATACGCGTCGCCAGTCTACAGTGACGCCAACTTGGGGCGGCGGTCAACTCGCCATCTCGGATACGTTGAGCACCCATTTGCGCCAGGAAGTGGAGATGGTGCGGCAGCCCGGCGACTGGAACCGCGAAGTGCACTGCATTGCGCCGATTTTAGAAACCCAGGCGCGGCTCTCTTACATTCCCGCGGCTGATGAACTGCTGGTGGAATGTTGTAAAACGCGAGAGGGACAGCACCTCTATGTGTTTCCGTTTGAGGGGCGGTTTGTGCACGAGGGGCTGGGGTTTTTGTGGGGCTATCGGTTTGCCCGGCAGCAGCAGACGACCTTTACCATTTCAGTTAATGATTATGGGTTTGAAATTTTGGCGCCCAAAGGCTACCCGTTTCAAGAGCTGTTTTCCGATGAGTTTTTTAGCCTGACCGATCTGGAGGCTGATATTAAAGCCAGTTTGAATATCTCCGAGCTGACCCAGCGCAAATTCCGGGGGGTAGCCCAAGTCGCCGGACTGGTATTTAAGGGCTATCCCGGCTCACGAAAGACGTCGTCACAGTTGCAGGTGAGTTCATCCCTGCTGTATGAAGTGTTTAGCAAGTATGAGCCAGAGAATTTGCTGCTGCGACAGGCAGAGCGCGAAGTTCTAGCAGAGCAGCTAGAGACTCATCGGCTGGCCAAGCTGTTAGAGCAGCTGCGACAACTAAAGGTAGTCTGGAGAGACACGCCCCGGCCCGCGCCCCTAGCGTTTCCTTTGTTGGTGGAGCGCTTGGGAACGCGAATGTCGAATGAGAGCCTGCTGGAGCGAATTGGCCGCTTGAAGCAGCAGTGGGAGAAGAAGTAGCAGGTCGGGAGGTATGAGGGTGAAGAGGTGAAAGGGTGGCAGGGTGTTGGCGTCGGTGGAGCCTGTTTGAAAGATCTGGCCTGCCCGGAAGGTTGGAGTGGAGACAGGGGCGATCGCTGTTACTGGAGACTTCAAGTAGTGACATTGAGTTTCAAACCAGTAAAAAAGCTTTCTATTTTTTTCGTATCAAGCAGCCTTTCATTGGAGACTCGCGTCAGAGGACTGACTGCTCTGCCTCTGGCTATCTTCTAAGCCTATCGAATTAACGTCATAAAGAATCCAAAGCTAAAAACAAAGAACTAAGAGCCAAAAACCAAATACTAAAAGTTTTCATCTCCTCAAGCTGCCTTGATTGCCACGCCTTGATAAAAGTAACCGCCGATTTTAGGTACCCCATCGGCATGAAATTCTTTCCAAGTAAGGCTGGGGAAGTGGGTTTGCACGATCGCAGAGATGGCCCGATCCAGATGACAGCCATCGGCAATGCGTTTTTGCAAAGGCGTTAAGCGACGCTGCCAGGGCTGAACTCGCGGATCATCGCTGAGGCCGTGTTCGATAAAAGTAAATTTGCCGCCCGGTTTCAGCACTCGATAAATTTCCTGCAGCGCCTGATCAATGCCGGCAATGCTGCATAGCGTCCAGGTACTCACCACCCAATCGAAAGTGTTGTCGGCTAGCTTCAGATGTTCCCCGTGTAAGGGCAGACTGTTGACGGGCAGAGAGGTCTGAGCAATACGAGGAGCCGCGATCGCCGCCATGCCTGGATTCGGTTCAATTACTGTCAGCGACGTCACGCTTGTGGGATAGTAAGCCAGATTCAACCCAGTGCCAAAGCCGATTTCTAATACGTCGCCAGAGACTGCCGCCAGCACTTGACGCCGATATTGCGCAAACGGCTCGCCCGACATTGTCCATTCCAACAGTCGCGGCAATATCCACTGGCCATAAATTCCCATCTTGCTCCTCACTTTTGATCAAGCGAACTCTGAATCGCCAACATCGCCCCGTTTGTCGGTCCAAAAGTTTGATAACTTTGTAGTTTCTCAACGGCAGGTATAGACATGACAGGGTTAAAGGGCCGCGATTTTCTCAGCATCACCGATATTTCAACTGACGAACTCATGGCGTTATTGACGCTGGCAGGTGACCTCAAATCGGGAAAAACCACGGCCTGCTGCTCTGGCAAAATTTTGGGTCTGCTGTTTCGCAAAACGTCGACCCGTACCCGCGTCAGCTTCTCGGCAGCGATGTGGCGCTTGGACGGCCAGGTAATTGACTTGAATGTCAATGTAACGCAGGTGAGTCGGGGGGAGCCGGTCAGGGATACGGCCCGAATCCTCAGCGGCTATGTGGATATCCTTGCCATTCGTACCTTTGAGCAGGCGGAAATTCAGGAATTTGCCGACTACGCTGATATTCCGATCATCAACGCACTAACGGATTTGGAACATCCCTGCCAGATTTTGGCCGACTTGCAAACGGTGCAGGAATGCTTTGCCGGTCAGCTTGCCGGACTAACGATGACCTATCTGGGTGACGGCAATAATGTGGCGCATTCCTTAATGCTGGGCTGCGCGATCGCAGGCATGAACCTGCGAGTCGCCACTCCGGCCGGCTTTCAGCCCGACGCGGACGTGTTAAAAACGGCGCAGCAACTCGCGGGCGATCGCTGCTCTATTGCTGTCACTGCCGATCCCAAAGCCGCCACTGAAAAAGCCCAAGTCCTCTACACTGACGTGTGGGCCAGTATGGGTCAGGAAGACTCTGCTGCCAGCCGGGTTCCCCTCTTTCAGCCCTATCAAATTAATGATGAGCTGCTGAAGATTGCGGACAAAGACGCGATCGTGTTGCATTGCCTGCCGGCCCACCGGGGCGAAGAAATTACCGATGCTGTAATCGAAGGGCCACAGTCGCGCGTTTGGCAAGAGGCCGAGAACCGCATGCATGCTCAGCAAGCGCTGTTGGTCGAATTGTTAGGCAAATAGCAGAGTGGCAGGGTATGAGGGTAGCTGGTTGGCAGGGTGAATGGGTAATGTTGGGACGAACGGCCGTTCGCCCGTACGGGGTCTTGGTGGAGCCTACCCGGAGGACTTTGGGGAGATAGAGTGGGCATCTTGCCCGCGAACACAATAGAGAACCAAGAACTAAGGACCAAGAACCAAAGACAACTCCCCTTTCCCATATTCCAAATTCTGCTACACACGGATTTAGAGAGAATCGTAAATATACGCTAAATAAAGATTTAAGAGGCGCTAGAATACTGGGCGACCTCTACATCTAGCGGCTAGCTGATGCCGATAGGTGTTGTTATGCCAGCGGCGATCGCTGATGCACAGAGGATTATTTCAACCGCAACTCCTTAAAAATTATGTCTAGTAACGCCCTGGTATTCTCGCCATCGCCCATTATTCCGGCTGTGGAAGGGCCAGCATTGCCGATTGAGGTAGGAGTTTTCCCAGACGGCACACCGTTTATGTCGGGGCGCGAACTGGCGCGGGCCTGCGGCATCTCGAACAGTACGCTGGTGGGTTGGGGGGAGGTCTCGCCCCAAGTGGGAGATCGCTACCGAGCGGGCAAACTGGCGGGACTGTTGGCAACATATCAGTATCAGGGCGATCGCCTATTTGTTCGCCTGCCCAATGGCGCGCAGTTTGGCGGTCGAGCCAATGTTTCGGCCTATCCCTATCAGGTGTGTCTGGCCTTTTTGGACTATTACGCATTTGAGGCTGACAAAACGGCAGCCCGCGACAGCTTGCGCCTGCTAAGCGAACAGCAGCTACCGCAGTTTATCTGTGAGGCTGTAAGCGGTGTCACCAGCTCTGCGCCGCCAATATCGCCATCACCTCAGAAGGCGGCTATGACATCGGCTGCCAAACGCCCCCAGCGCCATGGCGTGCCGGTAGGATATTTCAGCGTGGAGCAAATCGGGTCGGGCACAGTAGGGCGATCGCTGTCTGTCCCCTCATTGGCCTCGCTTCCTCTGCCGCTAGTGATTAATATCGCCAAAGCCTGGAGCCGCTACTGGACAGTTCAGCAGCTAGGAAAGGTCTATGGCGATCGCTTGCCGCTGCCCTCTAAATCCGCTCCCACTTGGTCACAGCCCTGGCAGTATGCGTATCCCAAAGCTGCCTGGAAGTCGTTTCAGCACTGGTTCAGTGGTGAGTACTTGCCAGATCGCTTTCCCTCTTATCAACAGCGACAGCGGCACCAGCAGCGTAGCGCGTCAGCATATCTGCATCTGTTACCTCAATCCGTGCTTAGTCCAGCAGAGTTTCTAAACGAGTTGCAGTCATCGGTTAGCGATCAACAGCTAAATATCAAGTCTGCCTAGACAGCTCGATTGCCATGGCTATCAGCTACACTGATTCTCTGCGAATTCGAGGATGGCTTTATTTTCTAATCTTATGCCAGGGCGATCGCGAAAGAGCGCCGCTTTGTCCTTCCTTTTCCAATGGTTGAAGTTGAGACAGTAGCCCTCTAGCTTGTCACCTGATTGCGTATTGTCTCCATCGGGAAGTCGTATCGCGTCTCACGAAGCGAGAAGAGCTGGACAGATTCAATCGCCGCATCCCCCCACCTACGTCCCTTATTCTACCGCCTCACCACTCCATCTACTCTTACACCCAGCCACTCTCTCACTCTCCTGTTCCTCTACTCCCACTCCTGCTGTCGTCGCTTCTCGACAAACATTTCGGCTTGTTCAAGGGTATCCAAAAAATCTGGATAGCGTTTTAGCAATACTTTTGGCAACTTATCGCAATCTCGATCTTTGCCACCCTGAGCATCAATATTTTTAGGTAGAAGTGTATTGCAAATAAGAGGAGAATTTTCTTGAGTGAATGAATCTTGATCGAGCAGCGTTTCTCGCAAATCAGTTGCCAACAAAATAGCGTTATTAAGGCGAGAAGAGCGAAGGTCAGCTTTGCCTAGGCTAGCACTACCAAGATTTGCATGGCGGAGGTCAGCGGAGCGGAGGTCAGCATCACTAAAATCAGCGTAACGGAGATCAGCAGAATTGAGATTAGCAGAGCTGAGATTAGCAGAGTGCAAATCATAATTATCGGATAGCCTGATACAACCTCCGAAAATAGGCTCCAATAGCCAGGAGGGAATTTGCTTCCAAATTCGCTGCACTCGACATCCTTTCACCATGTAGTTCATTGCTTCACGGATATCTTTCTTACCTTGGCGAATCTCTGCTCTCTCTGCATCAACGCGTCTCTGGCGAATATTAGGTTCCACAACGAAATATGTAAAAGTGACTGGAATAATTAGCACGCTACTGAGTTTGATCCAGGTCACAAAGCGTTGGTGTTGGCTGCGGTTGATAAAATCATTGGATTGCTGAGAAAGGGGAAAGGCTTTCCCATGCTTCTTGCGAAAGGCTTGAGCATCGCTAAGCTGGCGGCCTTCTAATAGATATCGTTTTTGCTGTGGTTTCGGCTGCTGACTCCACTCTACGACAGCTTGCTCGATACGGCGCTGTTGGCGCAGCAGGTCGCGATTGTCGTCGAGCCATTTTCGTAGCTTCGGCCAGTTGCGGATCAGGGCTTCGTGGGCGACATTTACAGTGGCGGTGCGTTGGCCGTTTTCTAAGGTGCGGTCGTCGGTGACGACGAGGTTGGCGTCGACGAGGCGTTTGATGACAGTGGTGACTTGGACTTCAGGGTGTTGGGCTGAAATTAGGCTGGCTTGGGTAATTCGCCGGCGGGTGTCTTCGGCTCCTTCGCCGAGTTGGGTGAGGCTGAGGAAAATATGTTTAGCGGTGTGCTGTTGGGCGGGGGTGAGACTGTTGTATACGGCGTCGGCGCGCTGTTGTAGGGTGCCGGTGACGCCGCCGAGCTGCATATAGGCGGAGAGTTTGAGCTGGTTGTCTTGTTGACGCTGCCAGAGTGCCGTCAGGGTGTATTGCAGCAGGGGCAGGCTGCCAGAGGTGGGGTCAATGTCTTTGAGCAGGGCTTCGACGAGACCCGGTTCGAGGGTGAGGCCGACTTGACGGGCGGGGGCGGCGATCGCCTGAATGAGTTCATCCTGGCTCATGGGTAAGACCGGCTCCAGGTGGGTTTTGACCTGGGTGGCGAGGCCGCTGTAGTCCGCCTCGAAGCATTTGCCGACAAAGTCCGATCGCATCGCCAGAATCAGCGTCAGCGTATCGCTAGCCTGCAGTGCCCCCAGCAGCGTCGCAAAGAACTGCTCCCGTTCGGCGCGGTCGTGACACAGGGTAAAAGACTCCTCAAACTGATCGACCACGAGCATAACGCGCGGCTTGTTGCTCGTTTCCACTAGGGCACACAAACCCTCGGCGCCCGACTCGACTAGCCGCTTGGCCTGTTGCTGCTGTTCGGCGCGATCTAGGCGCTCAGCGGTTTCATCTACAAACGCGAGGGCGAGACTCTGCAGCGGATGTTCGCCAGGGACGAGGAGGCGGATTTCGGTGTCGCCCGCATCTTTGAGCTGTTGCAGCACTCCGGCGCGGAGCACCGAGGACTTGCCGCTGCCGGAAGCCCCCACGATCGCCAAAAAATTCTCCTGCTCAATCTTGGCCAGCAGCGCCTGCTTCAGCGCCTCGCGACCGTAGAAGAATTGGTGGTCGCGGTCATTGCAGTCAAAGTAGGACAAGCCCTTGTACGGGCAAACGGTCGGCAGTGTTGGCGGTTCTTTATCGAGCAGCTGATTGAGTGTTTTTTGCACTGTTTTGAGGCCGGGGCCAGCGCTTTCTGCCCAGTGCAAGAGTGCGGTAACGCGATCGCTCAGCGGCGCGGTTTTATCCGGCAGTCGCTCACTTGGCGCTTGCAGCACAAATACGAGCTGGTCAAAGTAGCTCGCCGGTAGCGTATTCAAGGTTTTGATGAGTTCTTGGCGATCGCGCGTCAGCATCAGCGGGACAGCTATGGTTAGGCGACAGCAAATCAAACTAATTTAGCCTACACACTGGCGCTGACGATTTCGCTGATTTTCGTGAAATCTTCTGGATTGGGGCGATTATCCCCTTACCGCAAACTGCACCTAACGTTAGACAGTTCAGCAGGATTCATTGGACAGAGTGAGAAACTGCGGGCGCTGGTATGAAAACGGTTTCGCATCCACAAGCGCAGATCGAGAATTAGAATCATCTGTGGCTGTGCGAATGAGGCAAATTGCTCGGCGGCTGGCGATCGCCCGTGGACGCGCTCAGTGAACGCCACGATTACCAAGCAGTTAAGAGGGAAGTCGGCACTTGCAGTCGCAACTTAATACCGTGAAAGCTACTGTATCAGGGATTCAACTGGCTTGGATGAGATTGAGTCAGTCGTTAAGCAGATTCGACAGCCCAAAATCTTCGGGGCTTAGTGCCATAAAAACATTGTGCAGCAGTTGCTGTGGCAGCACTGTACTTAGGAATTTGCTGCAAAATAGCTTACCCAGTCGTTGGGGGTTTGGCAGTGTTAAACCCTCGCAGCCCCTCTGTGCTTTAGGTAGGTTATTTGAGCGCCGATCTCTTATAGCAATCCGCGGATAGATCTGGTCAGTCAATGAAGGCTTGGTCAACAACTTGCCGAAAGGGTTGGCCAGACTGAATCTGTTTCCGCATCCGATTCTTCAAGACAAACCACTGATGCTCAATTGGATTCAAATCTGGGGAATAGGGCGGCAGATAAAGAAGAGAACAGCCTGCCTGTTGAATCAATGCTTCAATGCGCCCGCCTTTATGAAACGAGGCATTGTCACAAATGATGACACTGCCGTAGGGCAGCGCCGGTAAGAGCTGTTCTGCTAACCAAGTTTCAAAGACTGCGCGGTTACAGTACCCTTCATAGGTGAGCGGGGCCACTAGTTGATGCTGATACCAAGCGGCGATAAAACTGACGCGTTCGGTGCGCTTTCCCCGGCGCTCGGCGGCAAAGCGTTCGCCTTTGGCACACCAGCCATATCCATAGTCTTCGGTATTATCGATGCCGGCTTCGTCGAGATAAACCCGTTGGTAAGCCTCGAATTGCGCTAACTCAGTGTCATAGGCTTGACGTTTCTCGGGGTCTCTTTCGGCATAGAGATAGCTCTTTGTCTTGGTGCGCGTTCCCTAGCGCCGGCAACCGACGCGGGGTCGCACCGCTTTTTGCGCGTGAAACCAATCCGTTTGAGCCCTCGACCAATGGTGTCCTCACTAATCTCGGTCGGCCACAACTGGGCCATCTCCGCTTGGGTCTTGTCACCATGCTTTTCCGCAAATGCCCGAAACTCATCCCAGTCAGTGATTTTATGACTATGCCCCTGTTGGTAACCTTGCTTGGCGGCGATTGACCCACTCGCGCGATATCGATTGTGCCACTCCGTCAGTGTGGTGGTGCCAATGCCCATCAACCGACTGACCGAGGCTTTCGAATGCCCCGCTTCGAGGGCGGCGATCGCTTTCTGGCGCAGATCGAGACTGTAGGCAGCGGGCATGGGGCTGTGCTCCAAACTTTTCCTCCACTTTAACCGGCCTGACCTTTATACGGATTGCTATAATTCTTAATGGCAAATTCTTGTATCGAGTCTTGCAAGACTGAGCAACGCTCCCCCCAGCTCGCATGGCAGCGGTTAGCCAGCGTGGAATTCAGGCTGTTGAGCATCGTCATTGGCACTATGCCGGTTATACATTGAAGCGGAATAGCATCACGTCACCTTCCTGTACCAAATAGTCTTTACCTTCACTGCGGAGCTGACCTTTCTCTTTCACCGCGTTTAGGGAGCCCGCCTGCACTAAATCGTGATAGGCCACGGTTTCAGCCCGAATAAAGCCGCGCTCAAAATCGGTGTGAATCACGCCAGCGGCCTGCGGCGCCAGCATGCCAGCTTTAATTGTCCAAGCGCGAGTTTCTTTGGGGCCAGTGGTGAAGTAGGTACGCAAACCCAGCAGGTCGTAGGTGGCGCGAATGAGCGATCGCAGGCCCCCCTCTTTGACTCCCAGCGATGCCAAAAAATCGGTGCGGTCTTCGGCGGGTAGTTCAATCAGCTCTGCCTCCACTTGCGCTGAAATGACCACGACTTCAGCCCCTTCGGCAGCGGCGATAGCCCGCACTTGCTCCACAAATTCATTGCCCGTCGCCAAGTCATCTTCATTGACATTGGTTGCATAAATGACTGGCTTGCGAGTCAGCAGCCCCAGCGGCCTGATGAGGAGTTCTTCCTCTACGGTCAGTTCTACCGTACGAGCCGTTTTGCCTTCATTTAAGGCCGGCAGCAATTTTTCTAGAACATTAACTTCTGCCTGAATTTCTTTATCTTTTTTGGCTTGCTTGCGAGCCCGGTCCAGCCGCTTTTCCACTTGCGCTAGATCAGAAAGGGTCAGTTCCAAATTGATGATTTCAGCATCCCGAGCCGGATCAATTGAGCCCGAAACATGGATGATGTCCTCATTCTCAAAGCAGCGCACAACGTGGACAATTGCGTCTACTTCTCGAATATTGGCCAAAAACTGATTGCCCAGTCCTTCCCCCTGGCTGGCGCCCTGCACCAGTCCGGCAATATCCACAAACTCAACTCGGGCGGGAATGATCTCCGCCGATGCGGAGATTTGCGCTAGCTCATCAAGTCGAGTATCTGGTACTGCCACCACGCCAACATTGGGTTCAATGGTGCAAAAAGGGAAATTGGCGGCTTGCGCTTTAGCATTTGCCACCACAGCATTGAACAGAGTCGATTTTCCAACATTGGGCAGTCCGACGATTCCGGCTCTGAGCATAGCGATCGCACCAACGACAAAATGAACAAACTCTTACCAGCATATCGAAGTTCAGAGGTCAGAGATCGACATGCCAAGCGCAGAAAGGAGCAGTTCTCAGTTCTCAGTTCTCAGTTCTTAGTTCCTGGCTCTTCGTTTTTGGATTCCCCACTTGCCACCCTGCCACCCTCCTACCCTGCTACCCTCCTCAAACGTCTTCCTCTAGCGTTTCAATCAGCAGCTCGACCCGCTCCTGATGGGACTGTAAGAAGTTTTCACACTGCTTAAGCTGCTGCACCGCTTGTTCAAATTCCTCGAAGACAGCGACAAGGGGCAATTCTCCTTGTTCCAGCCGAGCGATCGCGGCTTCGATTTGCTCAACGGTGGCTTCGTAGGACCAGTTTTTAGGCAGATTAGTGGATAAGGGCATCGTTTTTGAATAGAAGGGGACAGGGGGTTGGGCAAATGGAGATTGAGATAGCGGTTTCAGATTACGGCTGCATCAATTGCTTGAAACGGCCCTATGGCGATCGCTGCTGAACTTCGACGGTTAATGAACCTTGGCTCAGCTGAATATGCAACCGGTCGCCAATTTGGACCTGTTGGGAGTCGGTAATCACATGATTATCTGCTGTTCTCACCAGCGCATAACCGCGTTTAAGCACAGATTCTGGATCGAGAGTTTGCAGAGTTTGCGAGAGATATTGACAATATTGCTGCGCACTTTGCCAGCGATATTTGAACAACTGTCGGAGCTGTTGCTCGTACCAAACCAGGCGCTGCTGTTCCTGATCGAGTTGCTGATGCAAACGCAGCTGTTCTAAGCGGCGCCGCAGAGTGGCTGCCTGTTCATGATGCCTCTGCATCGCTGACTGTAAGCCCTGTTTGGCCGTTTGTCGTCGATTGTCATGTTCTATCCATAGGTCAGTGAGATGGGGTACAGCGCACTCAGCAGCGGCAGTGGGCGTATGGGCACAAACGTCAGCTACGAGATCGGCGAGCGTTTCATCCCGCTCGTGACCAATGCCGGTGATGATTGGCATTGGGCTGGTGGCGATCGCTCGCACCACTTGCTCGTCATCAAAAGCAGCCAAATCCTCTCGCGCCCCGCCACCGCGAGCCACAATCATCAGTTCTGCCCGGCGATCGCGGGCAACTCGATCAATAGCGGCAGCAATCGCGCGGGGGGCTTGAGGCCCTTGAACGATGGCGGGCGATAACAGCACCGACAAGCCGGGTTGACGCTGCTGCAAGGTGCGTTGAATATCACCCCAGGCTGCCGCTTGGGCAGAAGTCACCACCGCAATTTGTTGGGGATAAGCCGGTAAAGGCCGCTTCAAATCATCGTCAAATAGACCCTCGGCGGCCAGACGCTGGTAAAGCTGCCGCCGCTGCAAAGCCTGCAATCCAGCTCCCGCCGGTAAAAGCTGCAGCGTGCTGAGCTGATATTGTCCTCGCGCTGGATACACCCGCATCTGACCGAGCAGGAAAAACTGCTCTCCCGCCGTCGGTAGCGCCACCAGTTTCTGGCGCTGAGATCGCCATACGACGGCCTGAATAGTGGCCGTTGCTTCAGGGTCTTGCAGCGTGAAAAAAATGTGGCCGTTGCGATCGTTCGCGCTGGACACCTCCCCCATCACCCAAATGCGGCAGAGCTGAGGGTCTTGTTCCAGCAGCTCCTGAATATAATCCGTGATACCCGCGACGCTGAGGGCGGTATCAGGAACTTCAACACCAATTTGTAACATGGAAAAATGGAGACGATGGGTGCAAATAGAGTTTCAAAATTGAATCACAGAAGCTATAAAAAGCCGCAATTTCCCGGGCGAGTGCTAGCCCGCTTATTTTTCTCACGCCAGAGATTGTCAAATTCCAGAAGGCAGCATCCTCAACTTTTTCGGCCCTTCACAAACAGCGCTTCAGCCCGCCTTCAGAGCTTTAAGAGCAAGCATTACCGTGCTAATTTATAAGGCTTTCAGCGTTAAATGATGCATCCTCAGTAGATTTAACGATGAGCGATTTCAATCATAAAGAATTCGCGATAATTTTAGCATTTTAGTACATGCGTATGTATGATGAAAATCGTTAAAGAGTTAGCTTTGTCGTTAGACTAAACGTTAAATTTGCTTTAGCGGGCTGCGACCTAAGGGACTGTATGGCTAAAACTACCACTGGCAACACCGAGAAAGATAAAGCTTTAAATATGGTGCTCAATCAGATTGAGCGCAACTTTGGTAAGGGCTCCATCATGAAGCTTGGAGACGCCGCTCGGATGAAGGTGGCAACAGTGCCCACTGGCGCGTTGACGCTGGATATGGCCCTTGGCGGCGGCTTGCCCAAGGGTCGGGTGATTGAAATTTATGGTCCTGAAAGTTCCGGTAAAACTACCCTAGCGCTGCATGCCCTGGCAGAAGTGCAAAAACAGGGAGGCACTGCTGCTTTTGTGGATGCTGAACATGCCCTTGACCCAATTTATGCCCGGGCCTTGGGAGTTGATATTGACGAGCTGCTAGTCTCCCAGCCTGATAATGGGGAAGCGGCTTTAGAGATTGTTGATCAATTGGTGCGATCGTCGGCGATTGATCTAGTGGTTGTGGACTCGGTTGCGGCTCTCGTACCCCGGGCAGAAATTGAAGGAGAAATGGGCGATGCCCATGTGGGCCTACAGGCACGTTTGATGAGCCAGGCTCTGCGCAAAATTACCGGTAACATTGGCAAATCCGGCTGCACTGTTATCTTTTTAAATCAGCTGCGGCTCAAAATTGGCATAGTTTATGGCAACCCTGAAACCACCACTGGGGGCAACGCCCTGAAGTTCTATGCTTCTGTCCGGCTCGATATCCGCCGCATCCAAACCCTCAAAAAGGGGTCGGAAGAATATGGCATTCGCGCCAAGGTAAAGGTCGCCAAAAACAAGGTCGCGCCGCCCTTTCGGATCGCAGAATTCGACATTATTTTTGGGCGGGGTATTTCAACCTTAGGCTGTATTGTTGATTTGGCTGAAAAGCACGACATCATCGTTCGTAAAGGCGCCTGGTACAGCTACAACGGCGAAAATATTAGTCAAGGGCGCGATAACGCCATCAAACTGCTAGAGGAAAAACCTGAGCTCGCCTTTGAAATCGAAAATAAAGTCAAGCAAAAGTTGGAAATTGGTGAATTTGCCGACGCTAACGGCGCTGTCGATGACGATTTTGATGATATGCCCGACGACGATTAAGCTAAGCGCTGTTCTATGAGCGATCGCCATTCACCTCTACGATACTCCAGCGGCGAGTTTTCTGTTTTCAGCTAATGGGGCTTGAGACGTATGCGGCTATGTCTTTTGTAAGCGTTCTGTGTGTCAGGCAATGAATGAGATGCGCTTCAGTAGCGAGTCATTTTTGGATTTTCCTTTTTAGGCGTAATATGAGTTCTGGACTGGACAATATTCCTTGAATAGCTCGCTACGCTGCTTACCATCATGACTAAAACTGCTGACGATAAAACCGTCGTTCGCGAATATTTCAACGCCACGGGCTTCGATCGCTGGCGGCGTATCTATGGCGATGGTGAAGTCAACAAGGTGCAGCGCGACATTCGCCAGGGCCACCAGCAGACCATCGATACGGTGATGTCATGGCTAGAGGCTGATGGCAATCTCAAGGGGCTGTCGATTTGCGATGCTGGCTGTGGCGTGGGCAGCCTCAGTATTCCTCTGGCGCAGGCTGGAGCCATGGTCAGTGCCAGCGATATTTCTCAAAAAATGGTGGGAGAGGCACACGAACGAGCGATCGCTGCTCTTCCTACGGGCAATATTCCTCGTTTTCAGGCTTCCGACCTGGAATCGCTAACTGGCAAATATCACACCGTTATTTGCTTGGATGTGTTGATTCACTATCCCCAGGAAAAGGCTGCAGACATGATTACTCACCTCAGTTCACTAGCCGAGTCGCGGGTAATTCTCAGTTTTGCGCCCAAAACCGCTTTTTACAGTGCCTTGAAAAAGGTTGGCAGTTTTTTCCCAGGCCCTAGCAAAGCGACACGGGCTTACCTGCATGCCGAAAAAGACGTTGTGGGAATTTTGGAGTCCCTCGGCTGGAAGATTGAGCGCCAAGCGATGAACAAAACGCAGTTTTATTTTTCCCGTTTGATCGAGGCCGTGCGCTGAGCGATCGCTGTAATGCATCCTGCATAATATTTTGAGAAATCTCTGACTGAGTAAACGGTAGTTTTAGAGAAGGTTGATCGCGATCGCAGGCAGCCAGAATCATTCACAATTCTAAGCAGGTAGTGCTGGGTTTCTTTGCGTTAATTTAGGCTATGGCGAGGAGCGATCGCACTGCTTTGAGACGAGCGATCGCCTCTACCGTCACCAGCGAGCAAACTTCCAGCTAAAAGCAGTCGCTCTTAGCTGTCTGCGATATTGGGATGATTAATCGGTGCTGTGTTCTGCTACAGCCACTCAACGAAATTCTCACGGCCCAGTTCGCCTAATGCAACTCCCAGCACAATCCGTTCTTGTTCATCTATCGCAGCAATGATTTCCATGCCATTGAGAACGAGAAAAACTTCTGTTGCGGCATGACCTGTGCGTTTATTTCCATCGACCAATGGATGGTTCATAATGATTGAAAATCCTAGCGCGGCTGCTTTCTCAACTAAGCTCGGATACAGGTCTTCTCCATCAAAAGACATCAGTGGTTGAGCAAGCGATGATTCCAGTAGACCGAAGTCGCGGATGCCAAGGGCTCCACCAGATTACCCAATGACTTGACGATGCAGCTCCAAAACCTCAATCAAAGTCAGAAACCGCATTACGCTAGGCGTTGATACAGTTCAGCGTTTTTCTTCAAGACACGATTGCTGGCCTCAATGAAATCACTTTGCTGAGAATTAAGCCAATCCTGCACGCCAGCCTTGACTAGAGTGTCAACCGCAATTCCCTGTGCTGTCGCTAACTCTTGTAGCTGCTGAAGCTGACTATCTGAAAGGTCAATCGTAATAGAGGCCACCGCGATCGCTCTCCAAGCTATCCTGTCAAAATTTTATCAACACATTACTCAAGGACG
>JBCCJU010000136.1:0-15816 GCA_039027715.1 Cyanobacteria bacterium P01_C01_bin.120 | reverse complement strand
ATCAAATTTTGAGCCATGCTTCAGAAAATGGCAATTTCACTTACGTTGTTGAGGAAGGAGCCAATGAGGTTATTGGTTTTGCAAACGGAGGGATGGAGCGCACAGATGATCCCATCTACGAAGGTGAATTGATGGCAATCTACATCCGACAAACCCACCAAGGAAAGGGAATAGGGCGTTGTTTAGTGCGAACGATTGCGGAAAGGCTGGGTCGGTCAGATATCAATTCTATGCTGGTGTGGGTTTTAGTCGATAATCCTGCGTGTCAATTTTACGCTGCACTAGGAGGCAAGCGAATTCATGAAAAAGAGCTTGAGATTGGCGGAAAACCGTTAATTGAAGTAGCTTATGGTTGGCTAGACACTGGAAATCTTAGATGCAGTTGAGCAGTCCAACAACCCGGCTGGAGCGGACTGTTGGGAGGTCTCAGCAGAGATATACAAAGTTGCTTACAGCCGCTCAGCAGGAACGTTATGCTGCAAGGCTGAAGAACGTAGACTTCAACGCGGTAGACGCTAGACTGATCGCTTAACTAGCAAGAAGTCGCTATGAAGACAACAAATTTGCTGACTCTACCGGATCATCGGCAGTTAGCCTATGCAGAATACGGCGACCCCGATGGTCATCCACTTCTCTACTTTCATGGAGGTGGGTCTTGTCGATTAGAGCCATTGTTATTGGGCGATGCAGTTTTTAGCCGATTGGGGTTATGGGTGATTGCTCCCGATCGTCCGGGAATCGGGCAGTCTGACTTTCAGCCAAAGCGCGGATTTTCTGACTGGGTGAAGGATGTTGAGACGCTGGCTGATGAACTGAGGCTAGATGAATTTTCGGTTTTGGGCATTTCGGCAGGGGGTGGCTATGCTGCCGTCTGTGCGGCAAAGATTCCCGAACGATTATGCGCAGCAGTCATTGCCTCAGGGGCATGGCAAATGGATGCCCGCGACAAGTTGCCAAAGGCCAATCGTTTGAGGTGGATTCTAATGAAGCAATTTCCTTGGCTACATCGAGGGTCGCTAAAAGTCATGCAGCGATCGCTCAACCGTTCTCCAGAAAAATTACTCGCTTCGTTCAAACCGCACCTTCCACAGTCTGACTACGCTGTGTTGGCATCGCCAGGTCGCATGGAGGTCTACCGTCAAATCGCCATTGAAGCCCTGCGTTCGGGTACGCAAGGAGCGGCTTGGGATACTCAGCTTTATTTGAAAAAGTGGGATTTTAGTTTGGATGACATTCAGATGCCCCTAACGCTATTGTACGGTGAACAAGATAGGAACGTGCCGCTCGATGTGGCAGAGCAAGTCGCCGCCAGTCTACCCCAAGCGCAATTGAAGATCGTCCCAAACGAAGGACACATCTCTGTAGCGGTCAATCAGATTGAAGCGATCGCCAAACTACTTATGGGTGACTGAAAAGCCATTCCTATCTGCGTTGACTTAGGAAAGGGCTTCGTTGAGTTCCGCAAGCGCTTTAGCGTCGCTCTAGCGTGGCCATGCCCGACCGCAGACTTTATCCAACCTTAACGATGCCCTGGGGATCTTTGATGGGGAAGCAGTCAGAGCAGTGCCGCCCCGTGAATTGCACCAACGATCGCACCCGCCATCATGAAAGCCAGTAGGGCGATCGCAATCAAGGTTTGCCGAATCAAGTTTGCGGGGGAATGACCCGCCTGCCAAAAAATTACGGGCATCCCGCTCGCCCAAGCCAGAGCATTGGCCGGTATCCACCAGCCCGCTCGATGTACATACTGGCGTAGTATCCACCACTGGGGAAGGGCCAGGACAATTCCCAAGACGGCCCCCAGGAGGCTCGCCAGCAGAAAGATAAGACGGTCACTCATTGCTGGAAAGCCCATGCTCACGGCGGGGTCCCCTAGGTAACCAATAAAGCTAGGAATCATGCCAAGACACCAGGCCCCAACGGCCCCCACGACGGTTGCGAAGGTCCAACTGCGTGACTTTAGCCAAGGCAGGCGATCGCGCAACACCCACGATTGCGCCAGGCCCAAAATGCTGCCCTCAAAGGCTCCCAATAGCACCATCACTGCCGGAAAACCGATGTTTTGCAGTAGTCCCACAGGTTCTCCCACCAGCAAAACAATCCCAGCGCCAGCAAGGATAACCGTTCCTAAGCCCAGCAATTCTCCGAGGGCATTGGCAACAATCCACCGTAACCACAGTGCTCCATTTTTAACTGTCAGCATCGCCATACTCCCAAAGATGTCGTTGGCGAATAGATTGGGTGAGTGACGGTTTGAACTTGACTCAACAAGGTCTGATTTAGACAGCATCTCCGCTGAGCCAAGATCTTAAAATTAGCGAGTCAGTGAAGTGTTAAGAATCAGCCAATCGGTCATTTTTTTGAGTCCTGTGGCAGGAGTTACATGAGCTGAGAATGCAGCCATAATCATGATGATTTTACCCGACTGACGCGATCGCGATTCTTACTGTGAGTCACCATTTATACCATCGAATTCCTAATAATTTCATGGGCTCTACGCTTTATCCGCTCAATACGTTGAGACAGAAATGGCCGTCTATGTATGCGACTTATGCCGCAAAGTATGTCGGTAGGGAAACCCTTATGGAGCAAACTATTCCTGCATTAAGCTGCCGATGGAATGATGTCTTACATTTTTGTCCCGTACACCCCGATTTAATCCGTAAAGGATTAATGGCTGCAGGATATGAACCGAAACCATCACAGTGGTTTGTAATTGACCCGATCGCTTTAGATTTCAATTCGAACAACACGGTTATTTATCTCTATTTAGCCAAAAAGTATCGCGACTTTACGAAACGAGCAGACGACTTTAAATCCTTTGAGAGTGCATCGCTTGCGGAGTTCTGTGAATTGCCCGAGGCCACAGTTGCCCACTATCAAAACAGCTATCAAACCGGCAACATTCCACTACTTTTTCATCGAATTCCTCACGTCCTTCACCGAGGACACATCCCCATACACAAGATGACTGTCATTCGTTCCTGACGGGGATGACGCTTCATTTACCCATCTTTGCCATGAAACAGCTATCGCGTTTGAGTTTAAAGCTCAGTTTTCTCATGAGTTTGGGACTCCTGTGGGGCTGTACTAAAGTGCCCATCTTGCCGTCACCCAGAGCGTCAGCAGAAGACTGCCCGCCCGCCACCAACCTGCCCTTGGAAACAGTGGGGCAGCAGACCATTGCTGGCCGCGATCGCTACTTTAATCGGTTTGACTATGCGCCCAAAGACGTGGTGCTGGACGAAGATACCGTGCGGTTTCAGGCGCGGGAATATGATTTTGTTTACTGTCGCGCCAACGGTCGATGGACGGTGCAGCCCGGCACCCTCGGCAAAGCGTGGCGGGCAGAGCTAGAAGCGCGGCATCGGGGAGAGACCGAGTTTTCCCCCCTCACTTGGCAAGATCAGTCCTATCAATATCGAGTAATTCGGGAGCCGATCGCGGCGGAGAGCCCAGAAGCCTATGAGTCCGTCGTGTTGGAAATCATGCCACCCGGTCAAGAAACCGCTGAGCAGCATACGCTTTACACTGTGGATCAAATTCTTGGTGCAGACGTGATGGGCGGGTTAGGGCAGCCCCGTATCACTACCGCGCTGGAGTATGGCGATCGCCTCTGGTGGACTGTCGCCTTTGAGCAAGGGGAAGGCTATAACGGCATCGCCACCATCGTCAGCTATGACCCAGCGACGGCTGAGGTGACCTTGATTCAGCCTGAGGAGATTCGGTCCCAGCAAATTCTCGACTTGGTGCTGACGGGCAATCCGGCTCAGCCGACGCTGCTGATGGGCATCAAGGCCAGTGCGGAAGGCATGAGCAACGTCCCTGCCTCTGGATTGGTGATCTATCAGCCTGAATCAGAAGCGCTCACAATGGGCACGGTACAGTCTTATACCCCTTACAACAGTCCTTTGGTGGGCCACATTCCCACGCAGTTGGCGATGGCGGACGAGTGGCTATGGGTCGGCACGCGTAACGGAGCTTGTCGCCTTGACTGGCAAGCCCCCGAGCAGCTCGAAAGCTGGAACTGCTGGCGCTTCATCGCTCAAGCCACACTACCGGAGGAGGACAGCATCCCGGTTTACGATTCCCTGCTGGACTCCACCCCCGCGACTACCCTGGCAGAAGCAACATCAGGGGAAACGGTGGAGGTGCTGTGGTGGATGGTTACAGAAGCGGGGGATCCTCCCGTAGGCCGCTACGAGGTCAGAGTCGAGGAGGGCTGGGAGGTCACCCTCGACCAGGGCGCTTCCCCCGAGGAACGCCGGGGCATCGAAATTGCCGGTCGGGTGCCGCTGTTTTGGCCGGGGTATGGCTGGCATTGGCAAGGCGATCGCTTCGTGCGGCCCTTTGATGGTTTCTTGAACAATTCCATCAGCGGCGATCGCGGCATCGGCCCTCAGAGAACGGCCTCGTTAACGGACTGGAACGCTATGCGGGGCGACCTCGAACTGCTGGAACTGTCCGTCGAGACGACCCGAGTGCGACACCATTCCGGCTGGGTGGATGACGTCTTGCTGACTCCCTTTCCGGCAGTGATTGAGCGCCCCTACCCCGAAGAGATGGCACCTAATCCCCTAATTCAAATCGACCAGCAACTCAGGCACTGCACCGCACCAAATTGATCGCCGCCCCCGGAGCCGCCCTGACGGAGACATAGCCCGGCTGTGGTGCAGTGATCGCCAGCCAGGACCGTTCCCTCTCATCCATTTGCAAAACGGCGGGCGGAGACCGTCCACGTTCCCTGCGTACCGTTGACCAGTGTCCCCAAACGCGGCTGATCCAGACCCGGACCAGATCGCAGATTGAGCCCGCCGCCCTGATCGACATCAACCTGCAGGCAAGTCTCAGACAGCGCATCATTGTGAAAGGCCGCTGTCGATCGCGTCTTGAGGAACGCCCCATCGACCCAGCAGCCATATTCAACCCTCCCGACTCCAATCGCCGCCACCAAGGTACTCACCCGAAACCAGTGACTGATCTCAGCATCCGGTCCGGCGGTTCGTTCACAGGATTGCTCAAACTCAAATTGCACTCCGAAATCGGCATTGGTCAGACCCGTGACAACGTTGGCGGCGTCAAACTCTGCGAGCGCTCGCCAAGTCTCCCAAATCGGCTCAGCGATCGTGCCTGGCCTCGATTGGCCCCACATCACCAACGGCTGTGCCCACAACCCCACCAATAACCAGAGCCCGACCCTTCTCAACCGTTCGCGAGCCTCATGTTCCTCCTCCCTCACTCCCTCATTCCCCCACTCTTCCACCCCATCACTCCCTATTCCCTATCCCCTACTCCTCGCTCTCTATTTCCTAACCCTGGTTTGATTGCTTTGAAAATGACTAAGTAGATCGGGCTAATTAAATCGAGGTACATAACAATGCGATTATCAGCTAAAGCAGTCTATGGGCAAGGATTTAAGGTTATTCACCTTTCTTAAAGGGCCTCGAACTTTATACACCAACCTACTTATCTGGCCAAAAAAAGCTTGACTAAATGGTTGATGCTGTCTCTAAGAAAGAAAAGCCACCTTGGAATCACATCTATTTGGACCCATACCGTGTTTCAAAAAAACTACGCTACCCATTTACTCATTCGACTGGGAATTAGTCTGGGAACTGGCCTGATGGGCCTGCTTACAACACTCACGTCTGCCCTTGCCGCTCCGGCTCCGGTCTTTGAGCCTGTTTTAGATGACTTGGTCGCAGCGCTGCCAGAAGGATGGGACATTCGCCTTCCGGCAGCAGTCAATGCCAAGACCGAACTGTATCCCCACATTAATCCGCTCATGACGACCTATGGCAGCATCTTTTTAGGACTGTCCACTGAGCCCGGCTGCACTGAAGGTGACTGTATTGGGGCCATGATCTTAGTCAGTCTACCAACGTATGACTGGCCGCCTACATATGAGGGCACTACCGCCATTGAATTGGGCAACAGCGTTCAGGGATATGCCATTCTCTCTGCAGAGGGCACCCAAATTCGCTGGCGGCAAGACGATTTGGAGTATGTGCTGGTGCATCAGTTTGACGTGATATCGGAGGCCGATGGGTTGGCAATGGCCCAATCGACGGTCGGTGAGCCACCCCTGACCGCTGCTGATTAGAGGCGACCTCAAGACATTTTGCAGTTGGCCTTAAAGCCCTGTGACGACAGCACTGTTCTAGCAGGCTTAGTGAGCAAGGGCTAGACACTACTGTCCAGCCCCTAGTAAAACCCGCTTGAAGGAGGCGCACTTACGGCAAAATAGGCGGCTCGCTTGCCATCGAGCGAGCGATCGCGACAAACTCAGCTTGAGACGGAGCACTGGCTAGCGTGGCGATCGCATAGACTAGCCCATCCTGTTGCCACATCACGAGCTGATTCGCCGCGTCTCCTTCCCCTCGGATGAGGTGATAACCCTCAATGCCTTCTCCCAGCCCAACGGGAGTGAGGTTTTGACCCTCCGGCGGCCAGTCGCTAGCGGCTTCACTAGTCGCGCCAATCATGCCAATGGTGCAGTCTGCCGCATGGCAGTCCGGCGTCACCCCCAAGCTAACTATCAACTGAGTATCCGTAGCCGTACTGATAAATGGATAAAGTGCACTATCGGAGGGCACCGCCGTCGGCAAACGAAACTGCCACCCCTCGGGCAGCTCTGCTTGAATGTCTTCTAATATCGGCTCAAAAAGTGGGTCGGGAGCCGCCTGGACCGCTAAAAAAGCCCCAAATAGACCGCTAAGCAGCGTCGCAAAGCTGACATGTCTGACAAGTTTTTTGATCATGACTGAAATTTCGTTGAGAGACTGTACATGCAGTCTTGAGCGATCGCCATAGCCAGCGTCCTCCCAAAACCATGCCCCCTCAACAGTGGCCCGCGCCATCTCGCAATTTCATCCACCAGCCGGGTTTGAATGACTAACCAGTCGGCCCAATACAATCAGCCAGTCGAATAGAAATTCTCATAATTCACGCAGGATTGACATAGCAGCTTTCAGTAATCAGTAGGGGCGCAATTGCGAGTCTACTAGTTTAGTGTTTAGCATCAATTCAGACCGCAAGAACTTATAGCAACCGCCTAAAAACTAAGGCCTATGAATTCTCTTGCAACTTTTATAGGTTTGGGGTTCGCTCTTGGTGGACCCGCTTTCGTCGCAAGTTTTGGCGATAAATTCTTCAGTAACGCTGATAGCCTGCTTAGCAAAATCCTTCAGCAAATTGTTTTAGCGACATTATTCATGGTGGTTGTGGGAATCGTCCTCTTTTGGGAACGCCAGCCATTATCGTCGATTGGCTTACATCAATTGAACTGGCAATCTATTCTATGGGAGTTAATATTTGCTGGCTTTTTAAGCTTCATTTACACTCCTTTCCTTATCGGGGTAATGAACAAGCTTGGTTGTGCAGGATTTGAAAGTGGGCTTGCAAAGCTGTCCCCACTTCCAAGGTGGTATCTTGTACTCGCAGTGGTGATTGGCGGAGTCGTTGAAGAAGCACTATATCGTGGCTATGCAACTGAACGGTTGTCGTTGCTGACGGGAAGTTATTGGATTGGATCGGTAGCTTGCTGTCTCTAATCGCTTTCGGACTAGCCCATGTCCCACTTTGGGGGTGGGTGCCAGCAGGCACGACCGTTTTATCAGGAGGGTTGCTGACGCTTTTTTATTTAGCCACAGGAGATTTGCTGACTGCGATCATCGCCCATATTGTTACTGATAGCGTAGGCATCGTAATTCCTAAGATTACGCACCCAAAATGATCTCTTCAACCGCCAAACATAGTCCCTGATCTAGGCTGGCTCAATCTGTTGGTATGTAAGCAAAAATTATCGACAGCGGCTGAACAGCGTCATTGTGCCACTTAAGTCACCAGTGGGAGCCGTAGTCTGAAGCTGGTCCAGTCGGACGATGTTTGCGCTGCCTTTCCCTGGCAATAATTGACTCAAGCAACCTTTTATAAATCCTGGTGCAATGACCCAAATCATCACTAAAAACCGCTTATCATTTCCCATCAAGTTGACATTGACGCTCCTCAAATCGTCGTTTGGCAGGTACTGTCAAATCTTGCCGCCTATCATCATTGGAATTCGATTGTGCAGGTTGAGGCAGCCCCGTCTCAGCTTTGTGCAGGGGCTCAGATGCTGTTAGGTGCCGCTCCGACTGCAGTCTACAAGCGCATCTTTGCCGCTGAAATTTTGGACGTGATTCCCCCTGCGATGCTGACATGGCGCGGTGGATAGACCGGTGTTTTTGAAAGGCATTCACTGTTTTGAGCTAGAGGAGTTGGAACCAAGACGCACCCGGCTGTTAAACAATGAGTCCTTTAGTGGTGAGCAGGCCGCCGATATTTTGCAGATGAGCTACGCTATCCTCGACGCAAAATTTATCACCTTCAATCAAGCCCTGAAGCATCAAGTTGAGTCGGCTGATGGATAACTCGCCGGATTATGCGATCGGGTGGGGCACGCTAGCGCTAATCACGGCTGGCATTGCTCAGGGTAAAAATCGCAGCGGCTGTAACTGGTTTTTACTCACATTTTTATTAGGGTCGATCGCAACATTTATCCTCGTCGCTTTTTACGACAAACTTGAGGGATAGCCAGTAACTGCCTCAAATCATTTGAAAGGTCTCAAATATGTCCATTCGGACGATGTAAAACTCCTGCCCAATGATGAATGCTGTGACCGATCCCTCAGATCTCAAAACGCGGAAGATTTTGTCTACGCTCTGTCATCTATCAACCTTCTTGAGTTGGTTCCTCATGCCGCTCATCATTCCCATCATCGTTCTTTGCCTTTCAGAAGATAAAATCACTCAGAAAAATGCGCAAGAGGCGATCAACTTTTATATCAGTTTTTTCGCTTACTATGCCCTTGTATTAATTCTGACGTTTTTATTATTTGATCCGGCTATTTTCATTCTGCTCCCCTTCTTACTTGCACCACTGATCATCGCGGATTATATTCTCCCAATTATTGCGATTGTTCACTGTTCAACACGCTTAAACCGGGTATATCGCTATCCATTCATATTTCGGATTGTGTGATGGGGATGCCGCTGCGAAGCAAAGCATTGAGAAAAAGTCTTGACTTGAACAGCCATGTCTAGAAAAGCATCCGCTACAACGACACTGACTTGTCTGCCAAAGGGGCTGTGCTCCTGGGACTACACCATTACGGGTGCCCGCCCTAGGGCCAAAGTGAGGACAGAGCTGTGGGCTTTGAGAGAGCGGGGAATCATCAGGGTGCGGGGCGATCGCTACGACATTATTCACGCGGCTTTTGGTGGCGAATGGTCGCTGGAGCTAGATGGCAATGTGGTGGCGATCGCCGTCAAACCGAACCCGCTCACCTGGTTTTTTGAGGTGTCATGGCACGACCAGACGCTGATCCTCAAAACGGACAGCCTGTTTGGTGAGTCCTTTGCCATCGAGCAAGATGACACACTCGTGGGAACGATTCGGAAAAAACACCCTTTTACCAAACGCGCCACGATTGACTGTTCATCCTCCATCGATCTGGCGGTTCAGGTATTTCTGTTTTGGCTCGCCGCTTTGATGTGGAAGCGACAAGTCACTAGAAACGGTGCCTCAGCCAGCTGAGGTGTCGGCGGTTGAGGCTCTAGCCACGCTTTCAGTCTCAGGAATTCGCTTTCAGTCTCAGGAATTCGCTCCCGGTTGGAGTTGCCGACCTTCTCGCCTGATCAAGCAAATACAGAGTCGCCTAAATCTGCCCCCCATGATGAAACTCAGCTTGATGGAAGCCATTGATCGCACCATTGCCGACACGGGAGAAAGTCCACTGGCCGATCAGTTGCTGTCGGCCTGGCCCCATGATTTTGGGAGTGCTCAATTTTTTCGCATGAGCGCCAATGTGGTGTTTACCTTTACCCAAACTCAGCAGACTCGCATTCTACGCTTCAACCACGAGACGGAGCGTAGTGTCGAACGAATTCATTCAGAGATCGCCTATTTACAGTATCTGGCGGCGGCGGGCCTGGCGGTAGCCCAACCAATACCCTCTCTCTCTAACCGCTACGTTGAAACTATGAATACGCCCTATGGTCGCTTTCATAGCGTGGTTTTTGAGGCGGTGGCAGGTGAACAATTTGATATCGATGAGCTGTCGCTAGAGCAATTCAACCAGTGGGGACAAGCCTTGGGAAAGCTCCACGCCGCTGCTCAGTTTTACACCCAGGCAGGCCGACCCACGTGGCATAGCCAAGTGACGGAGGTGGTCGAAAACTTACCCGCAAGTGAGCTGGCAATTCACAAGGCGATCGCCCAATTGTGTAGTCGTTTAAATGCCTTACCGGTTACCCCACAAACCTTTGGTCTCATCCACTTTGATTTTGAGTTAGACAATCTCATTTGGACTGAGCAGGGGCTAGTCGCCATCGACTTTGACGACAGCGCTTGGTATTGGTTTGTGGCCGATATTGCGTTTGCACTGCGCGATCTGTTTGACGATGAAGTCGCAAAGATCGACAGCAGCAATGAGTCGTTCCAAGCATTTGTGGCTGGCTATCAAACAGAAAAAAGCATTACTGCTGATGAACTTTCACTAATCCCTCTATTTCTCACGCTGCACCACGCGATTGGATTTGGGCAATTGAATCGTGCTCTCGAAGTCGAATTGCCCGCCGACGCACCCATCTGGGCGACGACTTTGAGGCAAAAGTTAGAGGCCATAGCGCAAAAGTATCGCCATGAATTAATCCATAGCTTTATCGAGTAACCCCCTGCATGATGATTAAAAAATAATTATCACGAATTAATGAGATGAACGCGATCCCTTCTATTCAAAAAGTTGGCGGCATGGCAGCATTTGCTAATGCTGGTGTGGCATTGGCGACGTTGGCTGTAGCCGTCTTTTTGATTGGACCTTCGGCGATCGCTGACCCCAACAAACTCATTGATTTAGCCACCCGCAACCCGACACCATTACTGATTCAAGATGGTCTAAAAGTCTCCTCAGCCGTCATCTCTGCTCTGCTTGTCGTAGCATTTACGAGCTATTTACGTCGTGAAAATCTAGCCGTGATTGCTGTTGCAGCTGGATTTGGTTTCCTGGCGATTTTTTGCTTGCTCGGTAATGCCGTTTTGAGTTTTTATGGCATCTTTCAGATGGCTGTAAATGGGGAAGCAATAGCCGCTGTTCCACAGCTCAATCGCATGATTGGTATTTTGGCGATGACGGCCATTTTTCTAGATGGGGTGTGGTTGCTCTTGGTCAATGGAATCGCTCTAAAAAGCCAGCAATTGCCCCGTTCTTTGTGTTACTTAGGCTTGGCGATGGGAGTGCTCAGCCTAGTCCCTCCCTTAGGAATCATTGTTTTGTTGATGGGTCTGATTTGGTCAGTTTGGGTAGGGCGAGTGTTGTTGGCGACGGCACCCGATAGTTGACACCTCAGCAACAATTCAAAATTGCTTTTTCTGTATGAAAATTGGCCAATTTATAGAGGAATCCAAACGAGCATTTTGAATTTGATTTGCCTTGAGCAGGGATGCTGTTACGAACACGAATGATATGAAGAAGTCCGTAGCTACGATCAGTCTGGTGCTCGGTGTGTGGCTCGGTCCCGGGTCTTGCGTGAGCTGGCCTTCGACGCGATCGGATGCTCGGGTCAACGGCCAAGATGACACGACGGCGATGCCGGTACAGCTGTTGTCGCCCCCGACTAGCGCCAAACCGTTCGCTTACTGGTGGTGGCCCGGTACCGCGGTCGAGCCGCATCTATTACGACGTGATCTTCAGGATTTGAGCGAAGCCGGCTTTGCCGGAGGGTATCAGTTCACCTCGTTGTTCGGTGTCGGATGGATTTGGGGTGATGCGGAGGCATTCAATCGCGCCAACCGTTTTGCGACCTCGGAGTACTTCGGCATCCTGTCGGACGTCTTGGCCGAGGCAGAACGACGCGACCTAACGATTGACCTCCTGGCCGGTTCGGGATGGCCGGTCGGTGGCACCCACGTGCCATTGGAGGGCAGCACCAAAACGTTGGTGATGGGCGTGCAGCGCATCAGCGGCGGCGGCTGGTATCGGGGCTCGGTACCCGACTGGGATCGCTATCACTTCTTCAGATCCAATTCGTTTTTTGGCGAGGTGTCGTACCACCCCGCGGTGCCGACTGAGTTACCGTTGGTCGCAGTCGGTGCTGCCAGGATACTCGATGACCCAGGCAGTGAGCGCGATCCTCTGCCCGACTTGGTGGCGCTGACCGACAACCCCACCGAGCTGTTTAGCGGTGCGCCCCCGACGGATAGGCCGGTGCTCCTAGATCCCACGAGCGTGATCGACTTGACCGACGCGGTCGCCCCGGACGGCACTGTGGCCTGGAAAGTACCCGCCGGCGAATGGTATCTGTTTGCCTACTACGGCGGGCCGGCGGGCGAGAAACCGATCTATGACTCGCAGGAAAGCACTACCGAGGAATCGCTAGTAATCGATCACCTGGCGCGGCGGCCGATTCAGGATCATCTGGATCATGCGCTGGGCCGAGCAGAACCCTATGTCGGGGAGCATTTCGGCAACACGTTGCGGGCAATCACCTCGGAGAGTATCGAGCTGAAGGCGGATTGGCTCTGGACCGACGAGTTTTTTGAGAAGTTTGAGCACCGTCGCGGCTACGATATCACCCCCTATCTGATGACTACGTACGTTCCAGGTCGCGATAACTTCATCGCCAACATCCGCTTCGGCGACGCGCCACCGCTATTCGACTTTGAGGCCGATGCGATCGGCGATCGCATTCGTTACGACTACATGCACACCGTATCCGACCTGTTCATCGACCACTATCTTGGCGGCTTTGCCGAGTGGGCGCACGCTCGGGGCCTCCAAACTCGTTCGCAGACCTACGGCATCCCGGTCGACACAATCCGTGCCGCGCAGCACGTCGATATGCCGGACGTGGAGGCGCTCTACGCCGGCGGAACGCTGGATTTTCTCCGATTGACAGGATCGGCGGCCGCGTTACACGGACGGCGCATAGCCGGCGGAGAGTTCTTGACGTGGCAGTCGCGCGATTACATGACCTCGCCTTACAAAATCAAGGTGACGGTCGATCGGTATTTCGTCGCCGGTATCAACCAGTTGCATTATCACGGGATGCACTACCAGGCACCCGAGGCCCCGTACCCAGGCTTCAATGCCTGGTCGCAACCGTACATGCCGGTTTCCTTTGCCGCGGCGATCGCGCGTTCGAACCCGATGTTCGACTTCGTGCCACGCATCAACGAGTACATCACGCGCAATCAGCTAATCGCGCAGAGCGGCCCGAACCTAGCCAACGTGGGTGTATTCCACGGCATCTGGCGCTATCCCGGCAGTGCAGTGCGCCAGGAAGAGACGGTCAACGGCTACCTGGGGACCGGCGACGTCCCACCGTTCTTGGGCTTTCCCCCAGATTTCGACCAGATGACCCCAGACGAGCAGTACATCTACCGGCGCATGCAAACGACCGACGCCCTTGCCGCCGCCGGGTACGATTATGTTTTGGTCAACGCCGATAGCCTAATCAACGGTGAATTGCGCGACGGCGTGCTCCACATGGGCGATATCGCGATGGCGGCGTTGGTATTGAGCCACGAGACCCACATTCCGGTCAATTTGGCCGAGCGCCTGGTAGAGCTGACCGACGAGGGCTTCCCAGTGTTCTTTGTCGGCCATGCTCCGAGTCGCCATTCCGGTTTTCACAACTACCGCCGCAACGACGCGATCGTGCAGCAGATGAGTCGAGACCTGGCGACTGACGACCGGTTTGCCACCGCCGCCGCGCTGCCGGAGCAGATGTTGCGCGCCGGCGTCGAGCCCGGTCTGCAGTTTGCCAAAACCGAGACGAACGTGCATTACATTCGACGGCGCGTCGGCGCGTCGACGTTTTACTTCATTCGCAGCGGTGCCGAACAGCCGCGACAACTCACGATCCAATTGCCGTGCGATCGCGGATGCGTCCCTCACATCGTCGATCTGTGGACCGGGGTCCGCACGGTTGCCGGTGAATATCGTCGTAGCGGCACCGCCGTGGCGCTACCGCTGAACCTCGAAGCGTTCGGTTCGGTGATGATCGAACTCAGCCCCGACGCTGCGCCTGAGCGCTACGTGGTCGAGGGGGACCTGCCCGTGATTCGATCCGGTGGGCAGTTCGAGTTCACATCGACCGATGGCGGAACCTATCGCTTCACGCTCAACGATGGAGAGGTCGTGACCATGACAGTGGCCGCGCCGCCGCCAGCGCTACCGCTGACTAGTTGGGACCTGAGTACGCTATCTCGATCTCGCGATGGGGTGGTCACGCCGATCGAGCTTTCGCTGGACCAACTGGCAGATTGGCGCGATATTCCGCAGTTACAGAACGAGGCTGGCACGGCGACGTATCGGACCGAATTCGAGTTGCCCGCCTCGTATCTGCAGGACAGATTACGTCTGGTACTCGACTTAGGTAGGGTGCATGAAGTCGCCTCAATCACCGTTAACGGGCAGCGTGTCGATGAGCTGCTCATGCCACCGTACCGCTCGGACATCACGCCATATGTGGCTGCTGGCAATAACCTCATTGAGGTCGAAGTTACCCCGGTTCTATACAACCGCTTGGTGGGCTACGGCGAGTCGGGCGATGCCCGCTGGACGTACTTTCAAGGCCGCAACGGGCTCGCGCCAACCGGGCTGATCGGTCCGGTTTCGATTCAGCCGCTGCGACGCGAGCGATTCTAAACGATAAACAGCGTGGCAGGGGTGTATCGCACTGCTTGATTGGATTTAGAGAAAATACGAGGAAGCCTGTCGTCATGAGTTTCGATTTTTCTAAAGCCTCTGATTCCACTCCAGATCCTTCAGCCTATTTTTCTGGCCGGGGTGAGGATTATGAAAACTATCGCCCGGTGCATCCGGCTACCGCCATTGATGCGCTACTGGCGGAGTTAGCGCCGCCGACTCAGCTCGTGGCGGCGGATGTGGGGGCTGGTACCGGCATTGGTTCACGACTGTTGGCGAGTCGGGGTGTCAAGGTCTGGGCGATCGAACCTAATGGCGACATGACATAGGCGGCCGCCGTTCACAAGGGCGTTAAGTTTATCGCTGGAACGGCAGAAGCCATTCCCCTAGGACATGCTGCCGTCGATGTAGTCACCTCTTTTCAAGCCTGTCACTGGTTTGACTTCACTCAAAGCCTGCAGGAATTTCGTCGGGTGCTCAAGCCCAATGGCCGTTTAGCCCTGATCTGGAGTCTGTGGGATCAACGCGACCCGGTCTCAAAGGACTATACGCGACTCGTTTTTGAGGCGTCCCAACCGCTAGAATCGCCAACCCAGCCGCGACTGTCGGTCAAAAGCTGGGTGAGACGTTTACGCTATCAGCTCTTTGGGTCGGGTTTGTGGCTGCCTTATTTCACTCATTTTCAGCGACGTGAGTTTCAGTTTCAGCAGCAGCTTGACCTGCAGAGACTCATTGGCTTAGCCCACAGCCAGGGCTTTACACCGTCAGCAGGCGAGGCTTTTGAGGCCATGATCGGGGCGCTATCAGACTTCCGCGATCGCCACTGCAACGCTGAGGGCCAAGTCCAACTACGCTACGTCACCCGTCTATATCTGGCGAAATCACCGGCTCGCGGTCAGTCCGTCGATGTAGGAGATCGTCGGTGATGAACAAGGATCACAAGGCATTCGTCAGCCGGACTTCTCCAAAAATCCCTGTGAGGTTTCACTAACGATGGACATGATTCGAGCAGCTCTCATTATCGGCGGTGCGATCGTGATGTTGGGTGGGGCAATTTTGTTAGCTGGCGCTATCCAGAACTTGCCTCCGAC
The DNA here is from genome assembly GCA_039027715.1 of Cyanobacteria bacterium P01_C01_bin.120. Taxonomy (GTDB): domain Bacteria; phylum Cyanobacteriota; class Cyanobacteriia; order Phormidesmidales; family Phormidesmidaceae; genus Halomicronema. The sequence goes on along the minus strand of JBCCJU010000136.1, from coordinate 35 downwards.
GACGGTCGCCGAATTGATTTTTCGCTCAGTCTGCT
>JBCCJU010000135.1:0-15908 GCA_039027715.1 Cyanobacteria bacterium P01_C01_bin.120 | reverse complement strand
CGTACCGTTTTTAACGCAGTTCACTACGAGGGGTGGCTGAAAAGACGCCTGCATCACCCAACTGGCCGTAAAGCCGTTCATCTCTTCGCCATTGCGCACGCCGCAAATATACAGACCGTGGGGAATTTTGCGCAGCAGCGTCTTTTTGGCTTTTTCGTCCAACATGGTGAAATCTCCTAACTTCACCCCCATTTTACCGGCTACGATCGCTCCACCAGCCGACTATGCTGCAATTTAGCCCTTCCGAGAGATTTCTTCGCTTTACACACGCGCCACGCCTTCTTCCCGAGCCGCCTGCTGCACTGCTGCGGCCACTGTTGTTGCCACCCGCGGGTCAAACACGGAGGGAATAATGTGCTCGGCGGTCAATTCATCGGGGGATACGAGGGCGGCGATGGCGTGGGCGGCCCCAAGAAACATGCCCGTGGTCATCGCTTTGGCGCGACAGTCTAACGCGCCACGAAAGACGCCGGGAAACGCTAAGACATTATTGATTTGATTAGGGTAATCGCTGCGGCCAGTGGCCATCACCGCCACCAGTCCCGTCACCAGTTCCGGCTGAATTTCCGGAATCGGGTTAGCCATTGCCAGCACGATGGGAGCGGCTGCCATCGATTTCACCATATCCACAGAAACCACACCGGGCGCACTGACACCTAAGAAGACATCGGCATTTTGCATGGCGTCGGCAAGCTGCCCCGACTCCGCCACGGCAAACGCCTGTTTCTTAGCATTCAAATCAGTGCGATCGCGAGAAATAATGCCCTTGGAGTCACACATCAAGATGGTTTGCACGCCCGCTTTTTGCAGCAGAAGGGCGATCGCCACCCCCGCCGCGCCAGCCCCGTTAATCACGATGCGGATTTCTGAAAAGGGTTTACCGACAAGCTTTAAAGCGTTGGTCAACGCTGCCAATACAACAATGGCCGTGCCGTGCTGATCGTCATGAAAGATCGGAATGTCAGATTCTTGCTTCAGGCGAGCTTCAATTTCAAAACAGCGTGGAGCGCTGATATCTTCTAAATTAATGCCGCCAAAAACCGGTGCAATCCGCTTCACCGTGGCCACAATTTCATCGGTATTTTGGGTCGCTAAGCAGATGGGAAAAGCGTCGATTCCAGCAAATTCCTTGAATAGCAGTGCTTTGCCTTCCATCACGGGGAGAGCCCCTGCTGGCCCCAAATTGCCCAAACCAAGAACCGCGCTGCCATCGGTAACGATGGCCACCATATTTTGCTTAACGGTCAAATCATAAACTCGCTCTGGCTGCGCCGCGATCGCCTTGCACACGCGCCCCACGCCCGGCGTGTAAGCCATGGCTAAATCCGCCTGATTACGCACCGCGATCCGACTCGTAACTTCAATTTTACCCCCCTCATGCAGCCGAAACGTGCGATCTTCAGCCTGCAGCAGTTCAACCGCCTCCACCCCCCTAACCGCTGTCAAAATAGTCTCTGCATGCTCACTGCTGGCGGCATCAACAGTAATTTCGCGCAGCACTGACTGGCGGGTTCGTTCAAGCAACTTCACATCTTCCAGATTGCCACCTACGTCGGCGATCGCCCGCATAACCAGCGCCAACATACCGGTTTGGTTGGGCAGCCTAAGGCGCAAAGTTAAACCATAGCTGGAGTTAGGCGTCAGTTGAACCATAAAGTTTCCTATGATGAATCCGTAAAAACCGTCGCTGGCAAATCGCTGCTGGCTTCGGCAAACTGTAAGAGAATGGTATGTCGTTTTGCCAGCGAGTCAAGAAGACGCAGTTGCTAAAGTAGAGAAATCTTGACGCAGCGAGAGTTTGAAACTCGAAGGTCGGAGTTGGGAAACCAAGAACTCGGAAATCTGTCTGTGAGATTCACACTCAAGCTCTCCAAGCAAGCTTTCCGCGAGGGTAAACGGCCATTTGGCTCCACCTCACCCCCATGCCCTCCGCTGGGCAGGCTCCGCAACCTCCTATCACCCAGTCACCCCAATGCCCACCCTTCGTACTCAAATTGAAATCAATGCTCCCCGTGTCGTGGTTTGGGAAGCGCTGATGCGTAAAGAAGAGTGGCGACGCTGGAATACTTATTTATTTGATGGCGATCCAGCCCTAACAATGCAGCCGGGCCAGGAGGTTTTTCTATCGGTTCGGCGGTTAGAGGATGATGAATTCACCGATTTTGAGCCGGTAATTACTCTCGTGCAGCCTCAGATTTGCCTGCAGTGGATTGCCAAAATGCCGGGCTTCCGAAGCGAGCATTCTTTTGAACTCCAGGATCTGAGCCCTACTCGGACACTGTATACCCACCAAGAGCGGTTTAAGGGGATACTTTCTACAGTATTTTTGCCGTTTATTCGTCAGGATGAAAAACGAGGCATGAAGCGGATGGCGCGACAGCTCAAGCGCTATGTTGAGCGTCGAGAATATCGCCAGTATCGCCGCGAAAAGCGCGATCGCTCCTATCGATTCTGAGCTATCCCCAGTGCCAAAGCCGGCTCATACTTAAGAACACCAGCCCTTCAAACCGTTAGCAAAATGGAAGAGCGTAATGCCGCTCCGATTGCTACTAAAAAGCTGAATTGGAGAGCTGAATTAACCGATACGCAGCAGTTCCACATCAAAGAGCAGCGTTGCATTGGGAGGAATAACGCCGCCCGCCCCTCGGGCTCCATAGCCTAACTCTGGCGGAATCACGAGTTTGCGCTGCCCGCCCACTCGCATTGTCGCCACGCCTTCGTCCCAGCCTTTAATCACTTGTCCAACGCCAATAGTGAAAGAGAAAGGACGGTTGCGATCGCGTGAACTATCAAACTTCAAGCCGTTTTCTAAGGTGCCAGTGTAGTGAACGGTAACTCGCTGACCCTTTTGCGGCATGGCGCCTGTGCCTTCAACAACTTCCTCGTACTGTAATCCAGAATCCGTCGTTACCATATTCTCAGAGGGGTCTACCGTCATCGTTTCTGTCTCGACTGCTGGTTCTTCTACTACATCGTCTGTTGCCTGGGCAATTTGCGTTTCAGTTGCGACAGCAGCTTCTGTTTCGCTTAGGTTTGCCGCGATCGCTTCGCCCTTGCCCCCGGTGAATTGAGCCACCAACAGCACCACGCAAAACGCCGTTAGCACTGCCAAGCTAATTAGAATGTCTCGCACGAAGTCTTTCCCCCAAAACACATAGCCATAGTGATCATACTACCGAGATTTGCGACCCGTTTGATGAGGACAGCAAATTAATGACTACCGATATCCGGCAGGGTAGCCGTCGACAGTTTCATTAGGGCAGGACGGCGAACCCTCTAGTTGTCGGCTAGGCATCCGAATATTATTGAGTGCATAAGCTCAAATGCTTAAAACTATAAATTTTTGCCCAAGACTGCCCCACAGAGGCCTCCCCGAGTTCTTGCTATCCCTATGGGACAGGCCTGCACATAAGAAAATGAGCACAGCTAGTTAGCCATGCTCATTTCTGAGGGTAATAAATTCCGCAGGGCGATTTAGCGGCCAACGCCAAGATATCGGAAGCCCCATTCCTCCATTTGCGCTTGCGGTAAGAAGTTCCGTCCATCAATCATGATGGGAGTGTGCATCAGGTCAGCCATTTTGGCGTAGTCCAGAGACAGGAACTGCTGCCAATCAGTTACTAGCACTAGCGCATCACAACCGTCAGCTAATCGATCCGGGTCAGTCTCAACAATCACGCCAGACAGACCATCACGGAGGCCGCTTTGTGAAACGATGGGGTCATAAGCCTTGACCTTAGCGCCCAAACGGTTTAACTGCTCAATCAGAGTCAACGAAGGCGCATCTCGCATATCGTCAGTGTCGGGCTTAAAGGTGAGGCCCAACAGCCCAACAGTTTTACCTTTGAGAATTTTGAGTTCCTGCTGCAGCTTCTCCAGGGCAATCGTGCGCTGATGTTGGTTAACGCTGACCGTCGCCTTTAGCAGCTCCGCGTCGTAGCCATAATCATCAGCAGTGTGCAGTAGCGCCAGCACGTCTTTCGGAAAGCAGGAGCCGCCCCAACCAATACCCGCCTGAAGGAATTTGTGACCAATACGGGAATCCAGACCAATGCCTTTCGCTACCTGTACCACATCCGCGCCGACGCGATCGCAAATGTTGGCGACTTCATTAATAAAGCTAATCTTGGTGGCGAGGAAAGCGTTGGAAGCATACTTCACCATCTCAGCGGAACTGAGGTCAGTTACCACGACCGGTACCGGCGGCTGGGACTGATCTTCAGAAAACTGCCGATCTACCAAGGGCGCGTACAGTTCCTGCATTTTTTGAATGCCTTTGAGACTGTTGCTACCCAAAACGATGCGATCGGGATTGAACGTGTCATAAACCGCCGAACCTTCACGCAGAAACTCAGGATTACTGACTACGTCAAAGTCAGCGGTAATCTCTTCTGTTGCAGTCGTCGGGGCTCCAGCACCAACCAGCGACTTCTGCCGCTCAGTAATGCCGTCCATCACAATCATGCGTACCCAGTCACCAGAACCGATGGGCACGGTTGACTTGTTCACAATCACCTTGTAGCCCTCATTGAGGTGAGCTCCAATACCTCGTGCTACGGCTTCAACGTAACGGGTGTCGCTTTCACCGGTAGGCAATGGCGGTGTTCCCACGGCAATAAAGAGTACTTCACCATGCCCGACACCAGCCGCCAAGTCAGTTGTGAAGGTCAGTCTTCCCGCCTCCATCGAAGACTGCATGAGCTCCGATAGGCCAGGTTCGTAAATAGGTGATTGACCTGACTGCATCAACTTCACTTTCTCAGCGTTGTTATCGATACAAATCACGTCATGGCCGATATGAGAGAGGCAAACGCCCGTCACCAGGCCAACATATCCAGTTCCAATGACACAAACACGCATAATAATTTCAATCCTTCAACGTAGGCGAGTTAACAAAACACTTAAATTTTTGGAAGCAATTTTGGCTGGGCTTAGTTTTCCCGTTTAGATCAACAAAATATAGGAAAAGGAAATAGGCTGCTTGAACTTTGTCCGTGCTGACATTTTGGCAAATGAAGGCCAGCTATTCTAACCTCGGCCTCCATTTGCCAAGATGTCAGGTCAACGTTGTCTCTAAAGAAAGTCGCTTCTCCGTCTGCAACCTTGTCCGAAAATCCTCAACTGTTTTTTGTAGCCCGTCTTGCAGAGGGATAGTGGGCTCCCAACCTAGATGAGTTTTAGCACGAGTAATATTGGGTTTCCGTCGTTTAGGATCATCCTGGGGCAGCGGCTCAAACTTAACGTCAGTATCGGGGTTAACCATTTTTTGGACAGCTTGGGCCAACTGCAAAATAGTATATTCATCAGGGTTTCCCAGATTAACCGGCCCAATAAAATCGCCGTTCATCAGGCGCATCAAACCGTCAACCAGGTCAGAAACGTAACAGAAGCTGCGGGTTTGAGAGCCGTCACCATAGACAGTTAGGGGAATACCCTTGAGCGCCTGGCCCACAAAGTTACTGACCACTCGCCCGTCATTTTCCAACATGCGAGGTCCATAGGTATTAAAAATGCGGGCAACTCGAATATCGACGTTATTCTGCCGGTGGTAGTCAAATGCGAGGGTTTCAGCGACTCGCTTACCTTCGTCGTAGCAGCTGCGAATGCCAATGGTATTAACATTGCCGCGATATTCTTCTGATTGGGGATGAACTTCAGGATCACCGTACACCTCAGACGTTGACGCTAGCAGAAACCGTGCTTTGATGCGCTTAGCCAGCCCCAACATGTTGAGCGTACCTAACACATTAGTCTTGATCGTTTTGACTGGGTTGTACTGATAATGAACGGGGGAAGCTGGACAAGCCAAGTGATAAATCTGATCAACTTCTAACCGAATCGGCTCGGTGATGTCGTGGCGAATAATTTCAAAGTTGGGATTGCCGAACCAATGCTGAATATTGCGCTTATGCCCAGTGAAAAAATTATCTAGGCAGATAACGTCGTGCCCACCCTGCATAAGACGGTCAATTAAGTGAGAGCCGATAAATCCAGCACCACCTGTGATTAAGATTCTCATATAGATTATTCAGCTAGTAAAGAACATAATTTCAGAATTCCCGTATTTTACAGAAACTCTCACTCCCTGATGGCGCGATCGCTACTCGGCCAAAACTTTAACTGACCAGCGGTTCAAGGTCAGCAGCGGCTGTCACATTCTTAACTTTTTGAGCTCTGACAACAAGTTCGAGTTCAGGCTTCGGGAGTTGGAATCGTAATGTCCAACTGGGTAACTGTTTGGTCAGGGGTGAGAACAGTGAGGGGGGGATTGATTTCCGCCGCATTGCCCACGACGAGAATCACCAAGTCTTCGGGTTTGAGATGCGCTTGAGCCGCAGCTTGAATGGCTTCCGCCGATGTATTGGCCACCTTTTCCCGAAACTGAAACACAAAATCTTCGGGATAGCCGTAGTATTCATAACGCACTAACCGAGACAGGGTTTGTTCTGGATTCTGGAAATTGAAGACAAAGCTGTTGAGCACCGAATCCTGGGCCCGGGCCAACTCCTCCTCTGCAATGGGTGCCTGGCGAATGCGGGCAATTTCTTTCTCAACCGACTCAATGAACGGTACGGTAGTGTCCGATCGCGTCTGTCCACCGCCAATAAAGATGCCGTCATAGTCATAGCGTGCGGCCCAAAACGCATAGACCACATAGGCTAGGCCTTGACGCGATCGCACTTCGTTGAACAAGCGACCGCCAAAGCCATTGAGCACTTCATTCATCACTGCCAGCTCCACATAATCAGGCTCGCTCCGCTGGCCACCGATATGGCCGACCTGCACGTAGCTTTGAGAGAGCTGAGGTTGATCAACCAAAAACACCCCTGCTTGGGCCTGTTCAGCTAATGGTGCCGCAGGCAGGGTAGTGGCAGTGGCAGCCGCTTGCCAGTCACCAAACTGCTCGGCGATCAGTGCCTTCATTTGCTGCGGATCGATATCCCCAGCGATCGCCAAAATAGTTTGATCGGGCCGTACGGAGGCGTCGTAAAACGCCAAGATATCTTCCCGCGAAATATTGTCCAGGGTCGCGTATTCATAGGTGCGGGCATAGGGACTGCGATCGCCATACACCAGCTTGCGAAACTCGCGAGCAGCAATGTCATCGGGGTTATCATTCCGTCGCTGAATGGCGCCGCGGTACTGATTTTTCAAGAAATCCAGACGATCTTGAGCAAAGGCAGGGCGCTGCACGACATCTGCAAATAGGGTAAAAATCTCGGTCAAATCTTCAGTTAGCGTACTAAAACTGGCGGAGCCAGAATCCACGTCCACCGACGTTTCTACCGATGCAGCGCGCTGTTCCAGAGCTAAATTTAAGGCGTCCGCTGGATACGTAGCTGTGCCTCCCAACCGCATGGCATCGCCCATAATCTCGCCCAGCCCCGTTTGTTCAGCGGGCACCAACCGCTCGCCGGTCCGAAACGTGGCGCTGCCGCTCACCAGCGGTAGTTCATGATCCTCCATCAAATACACCACTAGCCCATTGGCTAGCTCATAGCGTTCATAGTCAGGAATTTGAATATCCCGAAGTGGCGGAAACTCTAATTCTGTGTAATGACGGGCGGTGATGGCCACCGCTGGTGCCGGTGGCAGGCCCAGAACTATGACCGTGGCGAGACTGATGATTCCCAGCGCCAGCGGCAACCAGCGCAAAGGACGGGCAGTAATGGCAGCAAGAGTTCCACGCATAGGAGCAATCACGATAAACAATGGATAACTTAAAGACAAAAAGCGACCGCGATCGCCTATGGGGCAGCGGCTGAGATTAACTTGCCGGCAGTGCGATTTTCTGGCTGAAAAGTGGTCTGGGCAACCCGCTGAATATCCTCAGCAACCACGGCTTCAATTTCTCCGAGTTCGGTAAAAATATTGCGCCAAGAGCCAGTTTTAGCTTCGTACTCAGCCAATAACGACGCCATCCCAGAGTTAGAGTCTAGCCTTCGCAGCAGGCTAGCGCGGGCCTGGGTTTTAACGCGATCGAGCTCTTCGGCAGACACCGGTTCGGTTTTGAGGCGCTCCAACTGTTGGTGAATGGCATCAGCAATTTGTTCTGGAGTGATGTTAGGAGCGGTGATGCCATAGAGCACCATCATATTGGGATATTTATCTCCAGGAAAACCACTAAACCCACCAACATCCAAAGCAATCTGCTCTTCTTCGACCATCTGCTTATAAAGGCGAGAGGTGCGGCCCTGCAACAAGATGGCCTCGATCATGCCATAGATGGCATGGTCCGGGTCGGTCAAGCTGGGGCGATGATAACCCTCCAAATACCACGGCTCGGTTGGCAGCTCTAACGTGAACGATTTGGGCGCCGTCTGCGGCGGTTCCTCAATCGTGACTTCGGCTGGCAGACTGCGAGCCTCAAAGCGACCAAAGTAGGCATCAGCCATGGCCTGCACCTGGTCAGCTTCCACATCGCCCACCACCACGCCAATCAAATTGTTGGGGCCGTAATAGGCGTCAAAAAACTCCCGCACCGACTCACGGGTGGCAATAAAAAGGTCGTCTTGATAGCCGATGATAGGACGGCGATAGGGATGCACATCGAAGGCTTCTTCCAGAAAGACTTCGATAAATTTGCCGATGGGTGAATTATCGACTCGCATGCGGCGTTCTTCGAGAATGACTTCTTTTTCCTCGTAAAATTCGCGGAAAACCGGCTCCAAAAAGCGTTCTGACTCTAACGACATCCAGAGTTCCAGGCGGTTGGAGGGCAGGCTATAGAAATAGCGGGTGGCGTCAGCACCCGTTGTCGCGTTCAAGCCTACGCCACCGGCCTGCTCAATAATTTGCCCGTACTTGTTTTGCTCTACATATTGGGCGGCTTCTTGGCGAAGCACCTCAAGCTCGGCTTCGAGCTCAGCGACTTTGTCCGGTTGATCGGCTTGCTGAGCCACCAGGATTTCGTCAAAGACGGCATCCATTTTGGCGATCGCGGCTTGCTCGGCAGCATAATCAGTAGTCCCAATTTGCTCAGTGCCCTTAAAGGCCAGGTGCTCCAGATAGTGAGCGATACCGGTTTGGCCATCGACTTCATTTACCGCTCCTACGTCGGCGTACAGCATAAAAGACGCAACTGGAGCCTGATGGCGCTCCAGCACAATCCATTTCATGCCGTTGTCAAGGGTGAACTCGCTTACCTGCTCGGCCACCCGGTCGAGGTAAGGCTGAATGTCAGCCGTCGGCGTTGCGGCTCGCGCTTGGACAATCGCCGGCCAGCCCAGTAACGCCGACAGCCCCAGCAATAGGGCCGTGAGGAGGGCACAACTCCGCCGCATTGCTCCCGCCTGCAATCTATATTTCTGAAAAAATGCCATTGCGATCGCCCATCGTCATACGTCAATCATTTCAGCACATCTCGCTCGGTCTTGACCATAAAACTCAATCATTAAAAATCATCTCTGTAGTCTTTCGGAAGATGGCAGGTCGGGACCGACAAGACAAGGCAGCAGCAGCGGGAACCTACACTCAGTTGCCGCCACAGAAGCGATACCATCAAAATGATTCGTTAAACAACCAGTGAAGATGGCATTGAATTCGGCTTTGCAAAGCCAGACGGCATCATGTTCGGCCGGTCATACCGATAGCGCGTCGCAGGCGGCCTACATTCATATTCCGTTTTGTCGTCGTCGCTGTTTTTACTGCGACTTTCCCATCACGGTGGCCGGTGATCGCGCCAGGGGCGAAACCTCGCCGCGCATGCAAATCTATGTAGACGCCCTTTGCCGCGAGATTCAAGCTACGCCTAGCGGCGGCGAAGCCTTGCAAACCGTCTTCTTTGGGGGCGGCACGCCGTCGTTATTGGCGATCGCTCAAATCAACCAAATCTTGACCACGCTGGATCAGCAGTTTGGCATCGCCGCTGACGCCGAAATTTCTTTAGAAATGGATCCTGGCACGTTTACCCGCACCACTTTGCAGGCCCTGCGGCAGCGAGGCATCAACCGGATTAGCTTAGGGGTACAGTCGTTCACTGACCAGCAGTTGGAGGCGTGCGGTCGCACCCATCGTCTGGCCGACGTGCATCAGGCCGTGGAGGATTTGCTGGCTGTCGCCATGCCCGCCTGGAGCCTGGATCTGATTTCAGGACTGCCGCATCAGGTGATCGCTGATTGGCAAACGGCCTTAGAAACCGCGATCGCCTTCGCTCCCCAGCACCTCTCTATCTATGACCTGACGGTGGAGCCCGACACCGTATTCCACCGCCGCTACAGGGCTGGAGCCGCGCCCCTGCCTACCGACGAGCAAACCAGCGAAATGTACCGCCTGGCTCAAGCAACGTTGACCCGAGCGGGCTACGACCACTACGAAATCTCCAACTATGCCAAACCGGGCTACCAATGCCAGCACAACCGCGTCTATTGGGAAAATCGTCCCTGCTACGGCTTTGGCATGGGAGCCGCCAGTTATACCCAAGGCCGCCGCTTTCAGCGACCTCGCACCACCCGTGACTATTACGACTGGCTGCCCACATATGAAGCAGCAGGCGGGGAGCTGGCAGTCGAGCCGGTGTCAGAGAGCGATCGCTGGCTGGACCGGCTGATGATGGGGCTGCGACTCGCCGAGGGCATTCCTTTAACCGTATTAACTCAGGAATTTGGGGCTGACCAGGTGGCCCAACTCCGACGGTGTGTGCAGCCGTATCAGCGGCAGGGCTGGGTGAAGATGGATGAGGGGCAAGTGTCCACCATCAAATTCACTGACCCAGAAGGTTTTTTATTCTCTAACGTGGTGCTGGTGAAGCTTTTTGAGACCTTTGGCGATTCATAGCCCCGTTCCTCAGCTCAAAAGATTGCCGATAGAATTGGGAATGAGCGACCTGCAAGGATGATGCCCTTAACCCTTGGTCTACCACCTGAACTAAAGCAATCCTTCTTGCCAGAGGCCGAGCGACAAGAGCTATTGAGGCAATGGTCATCCACCTAGAGGTACATTAACAGAATTGAATTTACAAAGAACCTTTATTCTTATCATGATTGGCTTTTGGAAAATGCACCACTCAATCCCAAATGCAGCTATATGAAATTCTTTGGAAAGAACAATTCATTGAAAAATTTGCAGTTAAACACAGTGTCAGGACCGATGAGGTAGAACAAATTTTATTTTTACATCCATATATTCGCAAGGCACAAAGAGGACAAATCAAGGGAGAAGATTTATACGCTGCTTATGGTCAAACTAACGCCGGTAGATATTTGATTGTCTTTTTCATTCGCAAGAACCAAACTTCGGCATTGCCGATTTCAGCAAGGGATATGACTGAATCAGAGCGGAGATACTATGAGCGACAAAACCAAAGCATCTGAACCAATTCCTGAAGAATTCGCTAGCTATGAAGCAGCAGCACGATTTTGGGAACATCACGATACAACTGACTATTTAGATGATTTCGAGACTGTGCAATCAGAGACAGAATTGCGTCAACGGTATTTTGAGATTCAGATTGATGACGATCTGATGCAAGTTTTATATCAACAGGCCCAACGACAAGGTGTTGACATTAATCAATTAGTCAACGATGTGCTTAGAAAAAGTTTGAAACATGCAGCTTAACAATCTGCTCGCATTTCAATTAGCGGCCTATGTAAACAGCTCTCAGAAAGAGCACGGGCTTTTTAAGCGAGCTGGTTAAAAATAGCTGCAACAGGACGTGGCGAGAGCAAGATGGTTGAGGATTGCTGGTCTGCGCAGATTGCCCGTGTGGGGGCTGCGGTCATACAGTAGAATGACATCTGGAAAATTTTTGAGGTAAAGTTTGTGCGCCAGTTTGGCATTCCTCCTCAGATTTCACTTTCCATGTAACGGCGCCCCTTTTTACTTCTGACTCACCATGCCCAAGGTTCTTGTTTCTGACCCGATTGATCAGGCCGGTATCGACATCCTGTCGCAAGTTGCCCAAGTTGATATCCAAACAAAGCTGCCGCCAGCAGAACTGGTCAAGATAGTGGGAGACTACGATGCCCTGATGATTCGCTCGGGCACCAAAGTCACCAAAGAAGTTATCGAAGCGGGCGACAATCTCAAAATCATTGGCCGTGCCGGAGTTGGCGTTGACAATGTGGACGTGCCGGCGGCGACCCGACGCGGCATTGTCGTGGTCAATTCGCCAGAAGGCAATACCATTGCTGCCGCCGAACATGCCTTGGCGATGATGCTGTCGCTATCGCGTTATATCCCCGTGGCCGATCAGTCGGTCAAAGCTGGCGACTGGAATCGCAAAGCCTTTACAGGAGTCGAAGTTTATAAAAAGACCTTAGGAGTTGTAGGGCTGGGTAAAATTGGCTCTCACGTGGCCACTGTCGCTCGCGCTATGGGTATGAAGCTGCTGGCTTACGATCCCTTTATTTCCACAGAGCGGGCGGAGAAGCTAGGCTGTCGCTTGGTTGATCTGGATCTGCTATTCCGCGAGGCCGATTACATCACGCTACATTTGCCCAAAACGCCAGAAACAGCCAACTTAATTAATGCCAAAACCCTGGCAGCGATGAAGCCTACAGCCCGGCTGATCAATTGTGCTCGCGGCGGCATTATTGATGAAGTGGCGCTGGCCGATGCGTTGACCCGCGACGAAATTGGGGGAGCCGCCTTGGACGTCTATGCGGAAGAACCCTTAGATGCCGCGTCTCCTTTGAGAGCCCTGGATCGCAAAGTCATCCTCACGCCGCACTTGGGCGCCTCGACTGCGGAAGCGCAGATCAACGTGGCCACGGATGTCGCAGAGCAAATTCGTGACGTGCTGTTGGGGCTGCCGGCGCGATCGGCAGTGAATATTCCCGGGCTGCGGGCCGAGGTGATGGAGCGCATGCGCCCTTATCTGCAGTTGGCCGAAACCCTAGGCAATCTGGTGGGGCAGTTGGCCGGCGGGCGAGTGGAATCGCTGAATGTGCAGATGCAGGGTGAACTGGCGCAGCAGGATAGCCAACCAGTAGTCATCGCAGCGTTGAAAGGGCTACTCTTCCATGCCCTGCAGGAGCGCGTGAATTATGTGAACGCCAATATCGAAGCGAAGGAACGGGGGATTCACGTGATTGAAACCCGGGACACGGATATTAAGGACTACACCGGCTCGCTGCGACTGACGGCAGTGGGCTCGCTGGGAGAGCATTCCGTCAGTGGGGTGCTGCTGGGTGGCAGCGAAATTCGCGTCACCGACATTGACGAATTTCCCATCAACGTACCTCCAACCAAGTACATGCTGTTTACGCTGCACCGAGATATGCCAGGCATTATTGGTAAGATTGGTTCGTTATTGGGCAGCTTTAATGTAAATATCGCCAGCATGCAAGTTGGTCGCAAAATTGTGCGAGGCGACGCGGTCATGGTCTTAAGTATCGATGATCCGCTGCCGGAGGGTATTTTAGAAGAAATCACAAAGGTTCCTGGCATTCGTGATGCTTATACAGTGAGCCTTTGAGGCGATCGCATCTGCTGTTTAAGGATAATCAACTGCTTTGGTTAATAGCTGGTGGGAAATTCAGGTGTTGTGCGAGCCGGCCCTGGAAGATACCGTTTTCTGGCGGTTTGAAACTTTTGGCGGGCACGGCACGGCCAGTCAACGACGGACGCACTATCGACAGGTACAGGCTTATTTTCCGCAGGATGATTTGGCACTGCTGGACTTAGCGGCGATCGCTCTGCGGATTAAGCAGGACGCTATTTGCGCTAGACTGGCCGTGCCCCAGACCACGTGGCGGCTAATTGACGCCGAAGACTGGTCCAAGAGCTGGAAAGATCATTGGTCGCCTCAAGAAATTGGCGATCGCTTTATCATCAATCCGGCTTGGATGGCGAAACCCAAAAACCATGATCGCCTGGTGCTGCAGCTCGATCCAGGGGCAGCTTTCGGCACCGGCGCCCACGCCACCACTCAACTCTGTTTAGAATCGCTAGAAATGCGCGTCAATCAAGCCGCTGACGCGACCATCGTGGCTGATATTGGCTGTGGTTCCGGCATTCTTTCTATTGCCGCGCTGCTGCTGGGGGCCAAACATGCCTATGCCGTGGATATTGATCCCTTAGCGGTGCGGGCGACGGCTGAAAACGCGGCCCTCAATCATCTCACGGCCGCTCACATTGAGGTGCAGCAGGGGAGCTTAGATGCCCTGGCGAAGACCCTTGACCAGCCAGTGGATGGCGTCACCTGCAACATTTTGGCAGAAGTGATTATTGACCTGATTCCCCAGCTCAACGAAATTACCCATGCCCAAAGCTGGGGGATTCTCAGCGGCATTTTGCTGGAACAGTCCAAACTGGTGGCCGATACCCTAGAGCAGCATGGTTGGGTGGTGGCAACGCTGTGGCGCCGGCAAGAATGGTGCTGTCTGAATATTCGACGCTCCTAGGAAGAACCGCATCAATGATTTGGGATCAGGTAGGATTTGTCACTAAGGTGGTTGGTGTGGCGTGGGCGATCGCCCTAGCTTTTAAGACCATCGCGCCGAACCTGTCCATTCCTAACACGTCGGCAGTCAGCTTAGCGATCGTGCTCTTGCCCGCTGTAATTGTCGGGGCTATTCTGGCTGGGCAACTGTGGATTGCAAACCATGCCGACTCTCCGCCCGCTGGCAGCGATTAATGACAAAATTCGTCGTCAAACTGTTGTCGTCGAAACGGCGGAAGCGTTCAAAGCCCGGGCCGCCGCCGACGGTGTTGCATCGGCCTTTGCCGCAGTCGATGTGGTGACTACCGGCACCTTTGAACCGATGGAGGCCTCTGGTGCTATTCTCAACATCGGCCATACCGATCCGCCCATCAACATTCGCGACTGTCGCCTGGATGGCGTGCCCGCTTACGCGGGTTTTGGCGCAGTAGATCTCTATTTGGGAGCTAGCCAACCCGCCGCCGCCGCTAGCCCCGGGGACGTGATGCCCCAGCGAGAACGGGGCGGCGGCCACGTGATTGCTGATCTCGTGGCCGGTAAGCCGGTACCGCTTCAGGCCACGGGGCAGGTGACGGACTGCTATCCGCGCGGCAGCCTCAACACCACCATTACCCGGGAAACCATTAACCAGTTCTATCTGTTCAATCCGCGCAACCTCTATCAAAATTTTATTGTCGGCGTAAATGGCGGCGATCGCCCCTTGGCCACCTATCTCGGCCCCCTGCAGCCCAACCTGGGCAACGCCGTTTACGCCAATCCCGGGGCCCTGTCCCCTTTGATGAATGACCCCAACTTGCATGTCATCGGCATCGGCAGCCGCATCTTTCTTGGCGGCGGTATTGGCTATGTGGCTTGGGAGGGCACGCAGCACTTTCCCCTACAAAAGCGACTGCCCAACCAGACTCCAATTGGGCCTGCCGCCACCGTAGCGCTGATTGGCGACGCCAAACAGATGCAGTCCAAGTGGGTGCGGGGCTGCTATTTCAAAGGCTATGGTCCGTCGTTAATGTTGGGAGTCGGCGTGGCCATTCCCCTGGTAAGTGAGGAGATTGCCAATTACTGTGCTGTGCAGGACCAGGATCTAGTTGCGCCCGTAATGGATTTTTCAATTCCCCGCCGAGTGCGGCCTACCTTTGGCTTGGTCAGCTATGCCCAACTCAAATCCGGCCAGATTACGTTAAATGGCCAAAAAGTGCGCACGGCTCCTCTAGCCAGCATTTATCTCTCGCGCCAGGTCGCTGCCGAACTCAAAGACTGGATTACCGCAGGTGAGTTTGAGCTAACCGAGCCAGTGGCCCCATTGGAGCGCGATCGCGCCTTTCTCGCCCAGGACACCTGGAATCCCTAAACCGGCCCGAGCTGAAAGCCGGGCCTACGACGACCAAGATGACTTAGAGTACTCCAAGAAAAAAGACATCCACTAGCTAGGCAGGCGCAGGCGTCGGTACAATTTCGACAAACCACTTTTCTAGCCCTGGCAATCGATGCAGTTTCTGTTCGAGTTGTTTCATGGCCTGCGGGG
>JBCCJU010000134.1:0-16008 GCA_039027715.1 Cyanobacteria bacterium P01_C01_bin.120 | reverse complement strand
TGCCAGCGACTCCGGCACGCTCAACGCCAGGGCCACTGACACCGACCCCCGCAGGCCGCCCCACCAGAGCACCACTTGTTCAGGTCGGGTAATATCCGAATCGTCCCACCAGTTACTGATGGTGCTGAGGCCAAAAATACTGACCGCGCGGGCGAGGCTCATGACGGCGATCGCAATCAGAATCGTATTGAGGTTTTTAATCAAACCATCAAAAATCACCTGGTCGCCGATGAGTAAAAACACGATAGAGTTGACGAAAAACGCCACAAAATCCCAAAATTCCGACACTGACAGTCGCGTTCGGGGGCTCATGCCAATGCGCGAGCCAAAGTTGCCCAAAATCAGGCCTGTCGTTACCACCGCAATGACGCCAGAGCCGCCCAACTGCTCTGCCACCAGATAGGTGCCATAGGCTGACACCAGCGTCAGCGACTGCTCCACTAGCGGCAGGTCAAAGCGCTGCGTCAAATAAGAAATACCAAACCCAATCAGGCCGCCAATGCTGAGGCCAATCCCCACAAACACCAAAAAGCGCGACACCGTGACGGGAATATCAAACTGCTCAACGCCCAAGGCAATGCCCAGCAGCAGATTGTAGGCCACCACCGCCACGCCGTCGTTGAACAGGCTTTCCCCTTCCATTAGGGTGGTGAGCCGTTTATCCACCCCTAATTCGCGGAACAGGGCCACCACGGAAACCGGATCGGTTGCTGACAAACCGGCTCCCACCAGCAGCGCCGTGGCCAAAGACGCTCCCGCAAACTGCCGCAGCCCCAGAAACAGTCCCCCCACGCAGATGACGACGCCAATAATGGCAAACAAACTAATGGGCAGCCAGTCTTTCTTCAGGTTTGACCATTTGATATTCCAGGCTGCCTCGAACAGTAGCGGCGGCAAAAAAATAAATAAAATCAGTTCGGGCGACAGATTAATCAGTCGCACATCAATGGTGGCCAGTCCCAACCCCACTAGCAACAGCAACAGCGTGTAAGGAATACTGCGCAGCCAGCTCAGGGCCCGCGACAGGGTCGCCACCCCCAAAGAGACAGACAGCACTAGCAAAAACTTTCGGAGCCCCTCTTCAATAAAGGGATCTTCCAGAGCGGCTTCAACCAGCAACAGAGGAAATTGCATCGCTTAAGCAAATAAACAACGGCCATTCAAGACCTTACATTATCGTCTGCTTAGCAGGATGCACAGATCGAGCTAGATCGCTTTTCTGAGGTGATGGAGTGATGGATAGGTTGCGGTTAAGGCTCAAAACCTATGATCACAGGAGGTCGCAACGTTAACCCAGCTTACAAATAAGCTTACAAATAAATGTGCTGTCCTACTTGTCAACTGTTTAAAAGCCTCCGGGCATGACCCTCGATGATTTTTGCTTTTTTCCCTCTCATTTTTGAATGGGTCTTGTACGATCTCTAGGAAAGCGCAACAATCGCAGTTGCTGGCTCAGCCTTAACTGCAGAATGCTCAAAAAGAAAAATTAGCGGCAGGCACTATGGTGGGTTTTGAGACATTGTTTGCACGGTTCAATAGCAGTGTGCGGCGGTTAGGGCAACGAGGCTTGCTGCTGTTGCTCGTGTTTGTGGGCGCGATCGCTTTTACCGGCTGCGATCCGTCCCGGTTTACAACTGCCGAAACCACCTCCTCCCGCATTATCTACAGCACGCTGGGTGACCCTAAAACCTTCAACCCCACTCTCAGTCAGGAATATCCCAACATCTTTCTCTACACGGTTGAAGGCATGGTCAGTCTGGATGGCGAAACAGGCGAGACCATTCCCTGGCTAGCCGAATCTTGGGACATTTCTGATGACGGCCTGACCTACACCTTCACCCTCCGAGAGGGACTGCAATGGTCTGATGGTGAGCCCATAACCGCTGATGATGTATTCTTTACGTTTCACGACGTCATTTTTAACGAGGCGATTCCCGCTCCGTCGCGCGATGTTTTCCGCATTGGTTCAGAAGGACTGCTGCCCGAAATCGAGCAGCTCGATGAACGGCGAGTGCGATTTACGCTGCCGGAGCCGTTTGCGCCCTTTTTGCGGACTTCGGGTACCGGACTGCTGCCAGCCCATGCGCTAAAAGACAGTGTTGATAATGTCGACGCGGATGGCAATCCCCTGTTTCTATCGACCTGGACAACTGGCACTCCGGTGGAAGAGCTTGTTTGCAACGGCGCCTATCGATTGAAAGAGTACATTCCTGGCCAGCGAGTCGTGTTTGAAAAAAATCCTTATTACTGGTATCAAGGCGAACAAGGCGAACAGCGACCTTACGTGCAGGAGCTTATTGGGCAGGTTATCGAGTCCAGGGACAATGAACTACTGTCATTTCGTTCGGGTGGCTTGGATGTTATTGAAAGAATTTCCACCAAGAATTTTCCGTTACTGAAGCGGGAGGCTGAGCGCGGCAATTTTACAGTTTATGACGGCGGCCCCGATTTGGGGACCCTGTTTATGTCATTCAACTTGAATAAAGCCAGCCGCAACGGTCAGCCACTGGTTGATCCCATCAAGTCGAAGTGGTTCAACTCCGTCAATTTTCGCCGGGCAGTGTCCTACGCGATTGATCGCCCGACAATGGTCAACAATGTCTATCAGGGGCTCGGTGAACCGCAGACATCGCCGATCGCGGTGCAGAGTCCCTACTATGCAGGACCAGAAGACGGCATTCGTACCTATGAATACAACTTAGAGCAGGCGCGATCGCTCTTGGAAGAAGACGGTTTTCAGTTCGCGTCCGATGGCAGATTGCTAGATGCCGAGGGCAATCGCGTCCGCTTCACCCTCATCACCAATGCGGGCAATGTCGAGCGCGAAGCCACGGGAGCGCAAATTAAACAAGACTTGAGCAGAATTGGCATTCAGGTCGATTTTCAGCCGATCAGTTTTAACGCGCTGGTGACCAAACTGGGCGATAGTCTTGACTGGGAGGCTCACATTATCGGCTTCACCGCTGGCCTTGAACCCCACGGTGGTTCCACCATTTGGCGACTAGACGGCACGCTGCACTCCTTTAACCAGCAGGCGCTGCCAGGGCAAGAGCCCCTCGAAGGTTGGGAGGCGGCAGACTGGGAGAGGCAGATCTCTGACATCTACGTGCGTGCGGCCCAGACTATCGACGAGCAGGAACGCTTTGAACTGTACAAAGAAAGTCAGCGACTAACGCAGGAATATTTGCCCTATCTCTATTTAGTGAACAAGCTAAATTTTGGGGCTGTGCGCAACACCATTGAAAACGTTAACTATTCCGGCATCGTGCGGCCTCATCATCTGTGGAACGTAACCGAGCTGCAGGTGTCGCGTTGACAGCATTTCTCATTAGCCACTCACCCATACCAAAAGCATTGACAAATTTGCAAACTTAAGCACTTAAGTGACATTAATTTCACTTGATAAGTTTGCTGAGGTTAAAGGCTGAAGGCTCTTATTTTTTATGAAGAAAATAGACGTTTTCTATGACTCTACAAAACTTCAATTAAATTGAGTTTCACTCGCGGATGGCGTTGAGAATTGTTAAGTGCGCCTCTGTGTGCCTTATACGGCAAGGATTTTTTGCTAAAAGAATATTAGGTTTGTAAACCTTTCTCGGTCTGTTGGTGCGAACTCATACATGAATTGTCGGCTTTTGTAAATACTTTTTTGCTTCGATAATTCTTGGCGACTTAAAGTTGTTAATTGAGGCCGTTAATCGACGGGGAGTGCCGCATTCTCGACGCAATTTCGAGTGCTTAACGCTTCCTGGCTGGCTGACCAAGGTAGTTGGATTAGATCGTTAATAAGGAAAGGAGTCATCGCTGCATGTTCACCCACGTTAAGCCCACTGTGCGACATGTTGAGCCCGACGATCTGAACGGACGATCGCTGGTCAAGGTGGTCTATGTGGTTCTAGAGCCTCAGTATCAGAGCGCTCTGTCTTCGGCTATTCGTTCGATTAATGCTAATAACGCCGAGGTCGCCTTTGAAGTCAGCGGCTACTTGATTGAAGAGCTGCGCAATCAGGAGAACTACGAGGCTTTTCAGCGAGACATTGCCGAAGCCAATATTTTTGTGGCGTCGCTAATTTTTATCGAAGACTTGGCGGACAAGGTGGTGGAGGCCGTGAAGCCCCATCGCGATCGCCTTGATGCCGCGGTCGTCTTCCCGTCGATGCCGCAGGTAATGCGGCTGAACAAGCTGGGCAGCTTCTCAATGGCGCAGTTGGGCCAATCCAAGAGCGTCATCGGCGAATTTATGAAAAAGCGCCGCAAGAAGCAGGGTGGCGGCTTTGAAGATGCCATGCTGAAGCTGCTGCGAACGTTGCCTTCCGTCTTGAAATACCTGCCGGTGGAAAAGGCCCAGGATGCGCGGAGCTTTATGCTGAGCTTTCAGTATTGGCTGGGGGGGTCTGCAGAGAATCTCGAAAACTTTATGCTGATGCTGGCCGACCGCTATGTGTTTACCGACAAGGAAATTGCCGGTGCTCCCCAGGCCGACAGCTTAGACTATGCTGACCCGGTGACATTTCCCGATGTGGGCATCTGGCACCCGATGGCCACCCAGATGTTCGAGGACTTGAAAGAGTACTTGAACTGGTATGAGTCGCGGCAGGATTTGCCAGAGGTGCTGCTGCGACCTTCGGCGCCCTGTGTCGGCTTGGTGCTGCAGCGCACCCACTTGGTGACCGGTGACGAAGCCCACTATGCGGCCATGGTGCAGGAACTGGAGTATCTCGGCGCCCGGGTGATTCCGGTATTTTCTGGCGGTCTGGACTTCTCGAAGCCGGTAAATGAATATTTCTTCGATCCGTTGGATAGCGATCGCCCCATTGTTGATTCGGTCGTCTCTTTAACGGGCTTTGCCCTGGTGGGCGGCCCGGCCCGGCAGGATCATCCCAAAGCGATCGAAACCCTGAAGCGCCTGAATCGGCCCTACATGGTGGCGCTGCCGCTAGTTTTCCAGACGACAGAGGAATGGGAAGAAAGCGATTTGGGGCTGCACCCGATTCAGGTGGCGCTGCAGATGGCAATTCCGGAACTGGATGGGGCGATCGAGCCCATCGTGCTCTCCGGTCGCGATGGCATGACGGGACGCGCCATCACGCTGCCCGATCGCATCAGTTCCATTGCCCAGCGGGCCATCAAGTGGGGCAACCTGCGCCGCAAGTCCCGGATGGACAAAAAGCTGGCCATTACCGTCTTCAGCTTCCCGCCCGATAAGGGGAATGTGGGCACTGCCGCCTACCTGGACGTATTTGGCTCCATCTACAAAGTGCTGGAAGCCATGAAGGGCAACGGCTATGACATCCCGGAGCTACCCGAATCGCCGGCAGCGCTGATGCAGGAGGTGATCCATGACGCCCAGGCCCAATACGCCAGCCCCGAACTCAACGTCGCCTACCGCATGTCCGTGCCGGAGTACGAGCAGCTCACCCCCTATTCCACTCGCCTAGAAGAAAACTGGGGACCGCCGCCCGGAAACTTGAATACCGACGGCCAAAACCTGCTGGTGTACGGCAAGGCGTTTGGTAACGTGTTCATCGGCGTGCAGCCCACCTTTGGCTACGAGGGCGACCCGATGCGGCTGCTGTTCTCTCGCTCTGCCAGCCCCCATCATGGGTTTGCCGCTTACTACACCTATCTAGAGCAAATCTGGGGCGCAGATGCGGTGCTGCACTTTGGCACCCACGGCTCGCTAGAGTTTATGCCGGGTAAGCAAATGGGCATGTCAGGTCTGTGCTATCCCGACAGCCTGATTGGCACCACGCCGAACCTCTATTACTACGCGGCGAACAATCCCTCCGAAGCGACGATCGCCAAGCGCCGGGGCTATGCCGAAACCATCAGCTACCTGACGCCGCCAGCTGAAAATGCCGGGCTTTACAAGGGGTTGAAAGAACTGAGCGAGCTGATCGGCTCCTACCAGTCGCAAAAAGACAGTGGCCGGGCGGTGCAGATTGTGAATGCGATCGTCGAAACCGCCCGGATCTGCAACCTCGATAAAGATGTGGCTCTTCCCGACGTGGATGCCAGCGAGCTATCTGCAGACGATCGCAGCAGTTTGGTGGGCAAGATTTACATCAGGCTGATGGAAATTGAGTCGCGACTGCTGCCCTGTGGCCTGCACGTCATTGGCAAGCCGCCGTCGGCGGAGGAAGCGATTGCTACTCTGGTCAATATTGCCGGACTGGATCGCGAAGAAGAAGGCATTATGAGCCTGCAGCGGGCGATCGCCGACAGCATTGGCCGCGACATCGACGAAATCTATGCCAACAGCGACAAAGGCTTGCTCAACGACGTTCAACTCCTCTACGACATTAATCAAGCCGTGCGCGATGCCGTCGGGGCTTTGGTAAATGAGCAAGTAGATGCTGACGGTCGCGTCTCGATGGCCTCACGTTTAAACTTCCTCAATCTTGGTCGCCAAGAGGAGTCCTGGGTCAAAGCCCTGCATGATGCTGGCTATACCAAAGTCGAAGGTGAAACCGTCAAGCCCCTGATGGAATTCCTGGAATTCTGTCTGGAGCAGGTGTGCGCCGACAACGAACTGGGGGCGTTGCTCAAGGGATTGGAAGGCGAATATGTGCTTCCTGGTCCTGGTGGCGACCCGATTCGGAACCCCGACGTGCTGCCCACCGGCAAAAACCTGCACGCCCTCGACCCCCAAGCGATTCCCACGCTGGCGGCGGTGCAGTCTGCCAAAATCGTGGTCGATCGCTTATTAGAGCGTCAACGGCAGGAAAACAATGGCCGCTATCCCGAAACCATTGCCACCGTTCTCTGGGGCACCGACAATATCAAGACCTACGGTGAATCTCTGGCGCAGATGCTCTGGTTCGTCGGCGTTAAGCCCGTGCCCGACGCCCTCGGTCGGGTGAACAAGCTGGAGCTAATTTCCCTGGAAGAACTCGGGCGGCCCCGCGTGGATATTGTGGTGAACTGCTCCGGCGTCTTCCGCGACCTGTTCATTAACCAAATGGCGCTGTTGGATCGGGCCGTGAAAATGGCCGCTGAAGCCGACGAGCCGCTGGAAATGAACTTCGTCCGCAAGCATGCCCTAGAGCAAATGGCGGAAATGGACTGTGACCTGCGTACTGCCGCCACCCGCATCTTCTCCAACGCCTCTGGCTCCTATGCCTCCAACGTCAACCTGGCGGTGGAAAACAGCAGTTGGGATGAGGAAAGCGAACTCCAGGAAATGTACCTGAAGCGCAAGTCCTTTGCCTTCAACTCCGACAATCCCGGCGTGATGGACAACTCCCGCGACCTGTTTGAGTCCTCGCTGAAAAAGGCGGAAGTCACCTTCCAAAATCTCGACTCTTCCGAAATCTCGCTGACGGACGTGTCCCACTACTTCGACTCCGATCCCACCAAGGTGGTGGCCAGTCTGCGAGGCGACGGCACCAAGCCCGCCTCCTACGTGGCCGACACCACAACCGCGAACGCCCAAGTCCGCACCTTGTCGGAAACCGTCCGCTTAGATTCCCGCACCAAGCTGCTGAATCCCAAGTGGTACGAGGGCATGCTCTCCCACGGCTACGAAGGCGTGCGGGAACTCTCGAAGCGCTTGGTGAACACGATGGGCTGGTCGGCCACAGCCGACGCGGTGGATAACTGGGTCTACGAAGACACCAACACCACCTTCATCAAGGACCCGGAGATGTGCAAGCGCCTCATGGATCTGAACCCCAACTCCTTCCGCCGCATGGTCTCGACCCTGCTGGAAGTGAACGGGCGCGGCTACTGGGAAACCAGCGACGAAAACCTGGAGCGGCTGCAAGAGCTGTACCAGGAAGTCGAAGACCGCATCGAAGGCGTCGAGTAAACTTCGATAGACTGAATCTAAGGGGCGGGCTAGCGTCTGCCTCCTTTTCTAAATCTCTAGCTCAGGGAAAAACGTTTTGCAAAAAACTGAAATCTCCGTGAATTCGATGTAATAAAGGCAGATAAAATTTTGCTTGCTCTTTTTTGGAGCGAAAAGTCGAGTAGTGTCAATAATTTGAAAAAATGGGTATTTTTGACGAAATCTATCGGAATGCAAGAGAATCTAGTAATAAGCACACAGCGGAGGAACTGAGAAGCTTTTGCTTGCAGGTAAGTAAAGAAATTCAAACCTCATTCAGCAGCTTCTCATCTGATGACATGCCTCCATCGGCCATGAAAAGATTTAACAAGGTTTTTTACATATGTGCAAATGACAGCATAAAAGATTTTCATGTGTTGAATCCAAATTCAAGTCAAGCAATATGCTCTTGGCAAGAGCTTAGTGATTCTACCGGATTGGTTTACTACGGAACAATGTTAAAAAGTGGAGGAAGCATTCGTCCTCACTCTTTTGGCCAACTGTACTACCGATCCGCTTTGGGGCTATTGAATTACGATGGCTATTTTGAAAACGGGGTTCCTGCTGGTAAATGTTCTCTTTACGTAAAGGATAATAGTGGGAAGGCATACGAGCGAGACGGAAATATACGTGCTTACCAAAACCGTGATTCTGGATCTATTGAGTTTGCTTTTTATTAGAGGAAAGTTAAGTTGAGGAGCCTTGTTTGAATGGATGATAAAACAATTTTCCTGAATGGAATCAAGCTCTTTTGGAAAGCAAAGGCTGCCGAAAAAAACTACAAGAAGTATATAGAGCTTGAAAAAATACTTGCAAAGTACGAGCTGACATATTGTGATTCTGTTGAAGAATTTGAAAATAACTTTGACATGATGTCACCAGAGGAGGCAACTATATTTCTAGAATTCTATCCGGATTACAAAGAATATTTGGTCTTTGCTGAAAAAGCCCCTTATGGTTCCGTATTTAAGGGATATGGCTACAAAGCTGGTAAACGCTGCTGAGATGTTCAAGCGCCTCATGGATCTGAACCCGAACTCCTTCCGCCGCATGGTTTCGACCCTGCTGGAGGTGAACGGGCGCGGCTACTGGGAAACCAGCGATGAAAACCTGGAGCAGCTGCAAGAGCTGTACCAGGAAGTCGAAGACCGCATCGAAGGCATCGAGTAGACATTAGAGGGGACGGTTTCCTCGCAGGAAACCGTCCCCTGGCGCGACTGAAAGGGTTAGGCATGTGCCTGCCCCTTTTCGCTATGATTTGAGCATATGACTGTGACCTTTCGCCTCGAAGGCATCGAATTTGAGTGGGATGCTAATAAGGCTGAAAGCAACGTCCAAAAACATGGCGTTCGTTTTGAAGAAGCTGCGGAGGCTTTTTTAGATCCGTTTTATCAAATCGGTGAGGCGTCAAGAAAAAGCGAGAACCGTAGTTTTATCTTGGGATACCTTTTAGCCTCCCGATTGCTGCTGGTGGTTTATGTAGAAAGAAGCCCAGCGCTGCGCATGATTTCGGCAAGAGTTGCAACTCGCTCAGAGCGATATTTATATGAACAGTCCTGGCGAAGAATTTGAGCTGAAAATCACCCCTCGCCCCTCAGAGGCGATTGCGGTTTCAGTGCCCGTTGAGACGCTGGATGCCCTGAGCAGGATTGCCGCCAAGAAGGATATGTCTTTAGAGGGCCTGATCAAGCTTTATGTGGGGCAAGGATTGAGAAGTGATTTGTCACAATTACGAGCCGATCAAACGTTGGAAACGGCCCAACAAGTGTTAGCAGAATATCTCGATGCGGATGAGGTCGCGAGGATTGTAGACCAAATCCGTCAACGGAGTGTTGCCCCCAGCCGAATTTAGACACCGGCGATCGCCACTCAAACGGACTCATTCGTATTGCCAGTCATTACTCATTTGCTCCATCAATTCGTCCTTCAAAATCTCAAAGCCAGGACCGCTCATGATCGCCCTATCTGACAAGAAGCTTCTTACCTTTGATGAATTTGTGAAGTGGTATCCCGAAGCATCAGAGCAGTGCTATGAACTACGGCGTGGAGTCGTGATCGAAATGCCAAAACCTCGGGGCCAACACTCTCGCGTTGCTGGGAATTTAGCTTATGAGCTGGGCGCAGTTATACGGTCAGCGCAGCAAAAATACTTTGTGCCCAAGGAATGTTTGATTAGGATCTCGAATGATACGGGCTATGTGAAGTGGACCCCATAGCCTGAACAGTTTTGTAGGGCAGTTAAGCTCTGAAAGGTCAATAAATCTGTTCTTGTCTCAAAGCGTATCACAGCTCAAATCACATTCAGCTCCCTCCTTCAAAATAAATTTCATCCGGTGTCCGATAATTGAGCGACTGATGCGGTCTCTGTCGGTTGTACCAGTGAAACCAGTCCGTCACCTCACGGGACAACTGCCGCCCATCATCAAACGTCTTGAGATAGATCAGCTCCCATTTCACCGACCGCCACAGCCGCTCGATAAAGATGTTGTCATGACAGCGTCCTCGCCCATCCATACTGATCTCAACCTCAGCCTGCCTCAGACAGTCAGTGAAGGCATTGGCCGTAAATTGAGCGCCTTGGTCAGAATTGAAGATCGAGGGTCGGGTAAACGTCGCTAGAGCATCCTCCAAAGCTGCAATGCAAAACTGACCGTCCATCGTGTTCGAAATCCGCCAACTCAGTACTTTTCGGCTAAACCAGTCCATCACAGCTACCAGATAGAAATGCCCTCTGAGCACCGGCAGATAAGTGATATCGGTACTCCAGACTTGATTGACACGCTCAATCTCAACCCCGCGTAACAAATAGGGATACACCTTGTGGCCTGGATGGGGTTGGCTCAGTTTGGGCTTGGGATAGACCGCTTGTAGACCGAGCTGACGCATCAGTCGTTGCACCCGCTTACGATTCACTGAGTAGCCCAGCTGACGCAAATGCACCATCATCCGTCTGCTGCCGTAGAACGGCGTTTTCAGATATTGCTCATCAATGAGGCGCAGCAGGGTTAGGTCTTCTTCTGACGGGCCTACCGGTTGGTAGTATAGACTCGAACGACTGATACCCAGCAGTTGACACTGACGTACCAGACTCAAACTCGGATGCTGCTCATTTACCAGGGCTTTGGGCTCGGCAGTCCCGATTGTGCGCACTGCTTGGCTAAAAAATCACGTTCCACTGTCAGCTGACCAATCTGGCGATACAGCTCGGCGATCTGAGCTTCAGTGTCTGACTCGGCCTTACTGGCTGATTTCCCGCCGTCAAACAGACTGCTGGCTTCCTCTTGGAGCTGACGTTTCCAGCCATTGATTAGCGTTGAATGGATTTCGTACTGACTGGCTAATGCCGCCGATGTCTTTTCCCCTCGAACCGCTTCGAGCGCCACTTTTGCCTTGAATCGAGCGCTGTAGTGTTTCCGTTTTCTGCTCACGAATTGACTCCCAATTTTTCTGAGTGATTCAGAGCTTAGCTACCTGTCCAGTTTTTGGGGTCCACTACAATGAGCCAGATGTGATTGTTTTGGATGAGGAGCGAGTGACAACTGAATCTCGCTGGGAACGAGAGTCGATCATCACTTCAGGGCCAGCCATTAAGTTGGCTGTAGAAGTTGTTTCTACGAATTGGCGGGACGATTACTTAGTCAAAATGGCCGCTTACGAAGCTCTAGGCATTCAAGAATACTGGATTGTAGATTATCTGGGCTTGGGGGGACGGCGCTACATCGGCAACCCCAAACAGCCGACGCTGACGGTTTGTACATTGGTGGACAGTGAATATGAACTGCAACCGTTTCGCGGGAGCGATCGCATTCTGTCCCCCACATTTCCAGCTTTGGAGTTAACCGCAGCTCAGGTCTTTGAAGCCAGTGGCAGGGTTGAGTGACGCGCCTAATCCCGGCAAATTTTGTCATTAATGCGATCGCGGCAGCGACGTCTCCTCACGCCCTTTTAGGAGTCTGGATTAATATCACCTAAAGCTGCTATGACGACCAGCTAGGTAAGCAATGACCTACGCCCCCTCTCAACTGCTAACCTTTGAGGAATTTTTGGCTCAGTATCGTGATGAGCCCGCCTTTGAGTTGGCTGATGGAGAACTCATCGACAGGTCACCGACTGGCCCTCACGAAGCCACGGCGGGCAAGGTGGCGAGTAAACTGAATCTGGCTATTGAGCAAATAGGCGCATCCTGGCTGATTCCACGGACGTGCATTTTGCCGCCCTTTAGCGACCAAACCACTGCGAGACGGCCTGATGTCACGGTGTTGGATGAGTCGGCATTACGGGATGAGCCACTGTGGGAGCGGGAGCCCGTCATCACGCGGGGCAGTTCAGTCAAGCTCGTGGTCGAGGTCGTCAGCACGAACTGGGAAACCGACTATGCCCGCAAGGTCGAAGAGTATGCGCTGATGGGTATTCCTGAATATTGGATTGTCGATTTTCGCGGATTGGGCGGCGTAGCGTTTATTGGGCGGCCCAAGCAGCCCACGTTCACAGTGTGTCAGCTCGTCAATGAGGACTATGTGAAAAACACGTTTCGGCTAGGTCAGGAAATCATCTCTCCAACATTGCCCAACCTGGCTTTAAGGCTGGATGATGTGATACCCCGATAATTTCTGGGCTACGCCTTTGGTCGTCTTAAGTTTGCGCAAGGCAAAGAGACGACAACGCATGGCAGTTTAAATGTTGCTCTGAGGTGGTCGTTTTATGCCACGGCAACCACGCGATCTAAGGTCTGACGTTTGTTACCACGTCACCACCCGCTGTAATAATCGAGACTTTCGGCTAACTCGGTTTGAGTGCAAAGAGCTGTTGCTGTTCGCACTCAAGCAATGCCAAGCAAAGTATGACTTCAAGCTCTACGCTCTGTGCATTATGAGCAATCACGTACATTATCTGTTGGAGCCGCAGCAGCCAGAAGATTTACCCAAACTTATGCACTGGCTCAACTGGTATACGGCGATGAGCTTTAACCAACTGCTGAATCGCACCGGACACTTTTGGGAGAAGCGATATCACAGTACGGCCTTCGCTAACTCAGACACTCGTCGTGCTCTGAACACCCTGCGTTATATTCACGCCAACCCTAAGGCGGCCAACATGCAGCCAGGATTTTTTTACGACTTCAGCAACTACGGCATCTATGATCGCCTAACCCAAGACGGCTTGACTCAGTGGCATCCAGCCTTTTTGACACTGGGCGCAACGCTCGATTTGTGCGTGCAGGCTTATCGCAAGCTGTGCAAGAAATATAAGCCGAAGCCCAAACCAGAGAAAAAACGCCGCTGGGGTAGTCAAAAGCTGGCTGCCCTACGGCAAAGAATGAAGGTAAAAAAAGTCAGCCTCGGTCAACAAAACCTCTGGAAGGCGTGGGAGATGCCGATAGATGAGATTGAAGCAGTCGCCAAAAAATTTGTGTTGGCAAACTGCCTGAACCCCGAAATTGCCGTCTTGCAGTTCACCGATACGACGTAGCGCAGGTGCCAGGTAACAGATCGCCGAAACACCTATTCTTCCGTGTAGAGGCTATCTGCAATACGTCTTTTAGATCGGCTGAAGCGCTTATCTGCTACAGTTTACAAGTCTGGATGCGAGAGAAGAGAACCATCAAAACGCACCCACGAAGTCAAACGCAAACGCAAACATCCCAAATCAACGACCCAGGAAATTCTCCGGTGGGTGAAAAATCGGGGTTAGCTTTTAATTCACTGTAGTCCAAGTATTGGGATGCGGTTTCGTCTTGCCAGCCTACTTTAACGCAAAACCGATCCCAGTCTTGGCCGATGCTGATGGGGCTACCGCATTGCTGCCAGATATCCCTTTGCACGCTAAAGCCAAACTTGCCGCCACTGTGCCATTTCCACAGTGCGTCGATGGTTTTTAGGTCAGCACAGGGAAAGGTCCGCAACTCTTCAGACCGAATCCAGTCGTTCTTGTTGC
This sequence comes from Cyanobacteria bacterium P01_C01_bin.120, assembly GCA_039027715.1. Classification (GTDB taxonomy): domain Bacteria; phylum Cyanobacteriota; class Cyanobacteriia; order Phormidesmidales; family Phormidesmidaceae; genus Halomicronema. Next base: position 2,246 of record JBCCJU010000134.1, on the reverse strand, counting down.
GACCTACCGCTTCTAACATGCGGTGCCAGGTTTCACGGTCAGCCTCGCGCCATTTTTTCGCTTTCAGCAGCCGTTGCAGTTCTCGATAGTCAACGCCTTTTTCCGATTTCAGCTCCACTGCTTGAGTCGCGGGTGTTGGCTGTTTGGCGGTCCTAACCGGAGTTGCCGGGGCAGGTGGAATTTTTTCTTCCACCACCGTTTTCACGGGTAAAGAGCCTGCCGTATCCACTGGCATCGGAAAATACTTTCGCAGGGCATCAAAAAAGCGGGTTTCCGGCAGCTTGCCGTCAGTGACGTCGGCCCCTTGCCAGCCCAGCACATCAAACCAGTGTTCACCCTCCAGCAGTAGTGGAAAGATGGCCTTCCGTTTGTTGATGGCATAGAGCATTTCGTTGCGCACCCAGGGGGACTGCTCAGCGCGGGGCGACATTACCAGCAAAAAGACCTGGCATTGGTCGAGTTGCTCTCTAATGACTCGGTTCCAGGCTTGGCCGTGGTTGATTTCGTTATCCAGCCACACTGGGAGATTCCGCTGCGTCAGAGCCTGCACCAACCGATCAACATAGGCTTGGTCTTTCCGGCTATAGCTGATAAAAATAAAACTCATGCTTTCGCGACTCTACGGAGCACTGCCTTCACCGCCAAATGTCTGAATCAAGGTCTAGCTGTATTTACCTTCCCTTATTGTGCCGCCACTTCTGGAATCAGTAATCCTTTCAAATCTAAATTTGCCAGATCAACTTTGGTAGAGGCAAAATCAATCTCGACACCCACCACACCGCCCGCCTCATCAAAATCAATCACAACATCTGGGGCGATTTCCTCTGACTCAATACTCGGCGTATCGTTGAGGCGAATAGAGAGCGTGTCGGTTTCAGGAAAATATTGAATTCTCACGGTTCTAAACCTTGGCGTAAACGGTTGCGGCAGTTGCGGTCGAAGTAGGCGTTGTGCAGCGTTTCTCCATCTTCTAGCACAATCACCCCGAGCACGCGATCGCCAAATTCCGGGATAACCACTCAGGTACTCATCCGGCCATTCGGTTGAGCCATCTGTTTTAACGAATTGGCGAGCACGCAATCGCACCACTCACGTTTGATTTCTGGTCGTTCCTTCAACTTTTGCTCAAAATAAGGCGTCGTCTTCACTCCTCGACTCCAGAGATGACTGCCAGAGCCTGGGCGTAGGTGGCGAGTTCTTGCCGCAGGTTTTCTAGCTCAGCGCGGAGGGTGGGTTCCTCATTCCAAGCTTTTTCGTGTTCCTGCGGGCTGAGTCCCCTCGTATTTTGCGCTTCCCAAGCCTGCAATTGCGGGTGCCATTTTGACAGAAAGGGACGCAGACCTTGGTTGAGCACGGCGATCGCAATGCCCCCGACCGATGCGCGCGAGGCTCCTACCTTAGGGCCATATTTGCGCAAAATCTCCCGTGTTGAGCCAAATAGACTGTAAAGGGAATTCATCGCTTCCCGCATGGTGCCCTGCTCTACAGTTAAGGACTGTACTGCGGTGCGGGTCACTAGCTCGATATAAAGTTCCCAAGCTGCATTTTGCTCAGTCGGGTCAGATTCCCAGGTAGCAGAGCCAATGCCAAAAGGCAAACTCACGGACACAGTTTTAAGAACGGCGGGGGCAGACTTAGCCATGACTAAAATCGTAAAATTAAAATTTTGAAAATGCTGTGAGCGCAGCGGAAGTGTCCGTTATTAGAATTTTAGAGGAGATTGCTGCCAGGAAGTTCTTAAGACAAAAAATATGCAGTGCTGGCTGGGTGCTGACATCTTTGCCAACCGCTTTCCTTTCACGGCACAGTTTAGACTCGCCTTCGGCGCTAATTGCGACTGATAGCTCCACTTTTTCGAGTCGAAGGTTGATGTCTTTAGCAAAATTTAGAGTCAATAGCGAATATGAACTGCAACCGTTTCGAGGCAGCGATCGCATTCTGTCCCCTATATTTCCGACTTTGGCGTTAACGGCGGCTCAGATCTTTGAGACTGGTAGCAATGTTGAGTGATGTGCCTAATCGCAGCAAAGTTTGTCATCCCTAATGCGATCGCCGGCAGCAATGCATCTCACGCCCTGCCAGGAGTCTGGATTAAGGTTACTTAAAGCGCTACAGCGATTAGCAGGTAAACGATGACTTACACTCTCTCTCAACTGATAACTTTTGAGGAATTTTTTGGCTCAGTACTGCACGCCCAAGATCACCGTAATGAGATAAGCGATATCGAGCAGCATGACTAGCCGAGT
>JBCCJU010000133.1:0-16043 GCA_039027715.1 Cyanobacteria bacterium P01_C01_bin.120 | reverse complement strand
GCGACCACCATCCGCTTCCAGGCGGAGGATTTCGATGCCAGCGTCGGCTACGGCGTGCAGACCCAGAACGCGGCGGAAGAAGACGAGGTAGCCTTCCTGCCCAGCGGCGGCGCCAGCGGCTCGGCAACCTACGATCTCGCCGCCAAGGGCGCGGTACCGGGCGTTTATAACTTGACGATCGGCCATTTTGACGAGAACGACGGCGAAAGCAATATCACGGTCTCCGTTGACGGCGTTGCGATCGGCAGCTTCACGCTCGACGACGATGCGACCAGCGGCAACGCTGCACAAACCTCGAGCTTTCGCACCAAGACGTTCACTAACGTCACGGTGGGCGAGAATGGTCAGCTGGTAATTGCGGCCACCACCGACGCCGGCGAATTCGCCCGCACTGACTGGATCCAACTCGTGCCCGTTGACGGTGATGGCGGCGGACCGGATAACACGGCGCCCTTCGCACCGTTCGGCCTGGCTGACCAGAGCGCGACGGCGGCCGCCGAATTCGCCTTTGACGCTGGCGCCCTCTTTGCCGACAACGAGGAAGACGCCCTCACCTTCACGGTTGCAACGACGACCTTAGACGGCACGCTCGACGGAAATTTGCCGATCGGCGTCAGCTTCGATCCGGCTACCGGTATCTTCGGTGGTGCGCCGAGCGTTCAGGGTGAGTATCAGATTACCGTCACCGCCAACGATGGCGCCCTTGACAGCGTTCCAGTGTCCTTTGCTCTAACCGTCACTGAGGTCAACGAAGCGCCAGTGGTTGACGCGGAAATTGCCAACCAGACCCTGGAACTGGGCGAGGCCTTGGCACTTGATGTCACCGGTAACTTCTCGGATCCTAATCTTGGAGACGAGCTTGCCTACACCGTCGCGATTGTCGGGCCAGATGGGGCGACCAATCTTCCCGGCATCACCTTCTTGAATGGTATCTTCGGCGGAACAGTGGCCGACAGCGCAGCGCCGGGTTCCTACCAGGTAACGGTCACCGCCTCCGACGGAGAGGAGGATGTTTCCGACAGCTTCCTCATCAACGTCACCGGCGATGTGGGCGATGGTCGTGATACCGTGCGCATCGAAGCGGAGGACTTTGAGCTAGTCAACGGCTTTTTTGAAGAGGCTGGATCACGCATCCGTCTGCTGGCCAATTCCGCGGGCGAAGCGACCTATGCCCTCAACCAGATCGACGGTCTATCAGGTGACTACGACGTCAGCGTCACATTTTTCGATGAGAGTGACGGTGTCTCGTCGGCGACGCTGTCCTACGACGATGGCAGCGGGAACGGTTTCGTAGAGCTCGGCAACTGGAGCTTCGATCAGGACGGCGGCGGCAACGCGGCCCAGGTCCAGAACCTGCGCACGCTAATCTTCTCCGGTCTGGCCTACTCGCCCAATGGGGTGCTCAAGTTCGCGGGCCAGTCGGATGCCGGCGAATTTCTGCGCACCGATTACTTCGAGCTGATCCCTGTCGGCAGCGGCGCGGCCAACTTTGCGCCCACTGAGGCTGGAGGAGGCATTCCGGACATTACGGTCCAGGGGCTGGGTCTGATCGACCTCGATGCTAGCACGGCCTTCTCGGATTCCGAGGACGATCCGCTGACCTACGCCAAGGTAGCCGGACCCGACTGGGTGACTGTCGATTCCGCCACGGGTGCGATTACCGGTGAGCCACCGGCGGGGGGCGAGTATGAGATTACAGTCTCTGCCACCGACGCTCAAAACAATCCGAACCTACCGGCGACAAGCACATTCACGTTGACGGTTGAGGTGCCGGACAACGCACCGCCGACACTGACGGTGACCCCGGTACTGACAGAGATCTCGGAGGATGCCGACGTCGCTGCGTCTACCAAGGTCGCCGACATCACGGTGACCGACGACGGGATTGGCATCAATAACCTTGCTCTCATTGGCGATGATGCGGCGCTGTTCGAGATCGTCGATAACAATGGGATGCAGGAACTACATCTCGTTGCCGGGGTGGCGCTCGATTTCGCCGCTAACCCCTCACTCGACGTCTCCGTGACGCTCGATGATCCGGCGCTCGGCACCGATATTGAGGCATCGGCGGCAGTTTCCGTCGCTGTGACTGACGCTGACGATCCGACGGGCGAGCAGGTTGTGCTGCGCATCAACGCCTTCGGGCCACAGGTGGTGGCGATCGACGGCGGGCCGGACTGGCTGGCCGACGGCGACGGTACCAATGCAGGCACGGGGATTTCCTACCTCAGCACTACGGACTCTCGCGGCGACGCCTTTGACGGCTATGACGGCGATCCGACGCTGATTCCGACCGGCGTGCCGGAGGCAGTGCTCGACACAGCGCGATCAAGCAATGCTCCGTTCTCTTACGACATTCCCGTTGACGATATTGGCGGGCCAGGCACCTTCCGGGTTAACCTCTACATCGCCGAGCTCTTTGCCGGCGGTCAGACAGGCGGTTTCCGGATCTTCGACGCTTCGCTAGAAGGCGCGGTGCCAGTTGCCTTCGACAACATCGATCCCGGTACGGATTTTGGCCCGGGCGGCAACCTTGGTGTGCTCTCGGCCGAAATTTCGGTTGACGCGAGTGATGGCGTGCTCAACATCGGTCTCCTACAGGATCTGGTCGACGGCGCCCAGAACCCGATTGTCAACGCCATTGAGGTCGTCCGGATTGGCGACCCAGCACCAGACACCGAGGGGCCGACGGCAGCGATCGCGCTAACTAACCCGGTCGATGCCAATGCGCCGCTTCTCGTCGCGGTGACGCTCGATGACGATACCGGCGTTGACACAGCCTCACTGGGCGACGCGGACTTGCTCGTCAGCGGCGGTGGTGCGGTCTCCTTTGACGGCTTCTCAAACGGCGTAGCGACTTACACCGTTGCAGCACCGGTGGACGGCTGGCAAGACGACGCGGCTGTTGATGTGACGCTGCAGGACGGTGCGATCGCAGACACACTCGGCAACGTCAGCACCGCGACCAGCCAATCAATCACGCTCGACATCGGCGGTGGTACCGGCACCGGCGGCGACGCGATCGCGGTGCTCGCCGGGCTCACCGACGTGACGACCGACGCCACCTACGGCACCGGCGTAGTCGGCTCCGCCGAGCTCCGTATTATGGAGGGCAACAACGGGATCCAGTCCTCGAACTTTGGCAACAATAGTTTCCAGGTGGTGAACACCGGCGGCAAAAACATCGCTGCTATCGTGGTTGAGGTGGGCGACGCGCTCTATCCCGATATTGTGTTTGATCCAGACGGGGCGGGCGGTGATTCGGTTGGCAAGGCACTCACTATTAATACTCAGGGCGGAACCGGCGCCTTCACTACTGGCACAGGTTATGTTCTGCCAGGTGCCGACCCGCTGCCGAATACCACTGGCACCGGCGTCGCCAGTAATGGCGGCTTCAAAGGCGCTCTGCTGAAGTTCACCGATTTCGGCAATGGCGAGACCGTTGGCTTTTCCGGCGACATGGACCCGAACTCCATCGCCGGCCTGCCGAAATCAATTGTCGACAACGGCGCGATTCTCGGCTGGGATGTGGGCGGCGTCAGCGGTCTCGAGATGATCGGCTCGACCTTCGCGGTGCTGTTCGATGACGGCACCACCGCGACCGGCGTGCTGACCAGTGACGGCAGCGTCTCGGGCGCTCAGGCCCTGGCCGATCAAGGCGCGCCCGCGCCCGAGATTATCGGCCTTACAGTCAACGGAACCAGCGAAGGTGCCTTAGGGACCTATGGCAGCAGTGTCCCGACGGTCATCGTCACGGGCGATCCGGGAGAGACAGTGCGTGTCACGATGACGAAGGGCTTTAACCCGGTCACCAACACGACTGGCGGGGTCGCGCAACTGGTCGAGGCGCGGCTAGCGGATGACGACTTCAACGCCAACAATGCCTTCGACAGTCAGACCATCGACGTGGTCATTCCGGGGAGCGGCTCAATCGATATCGGCGGGCAGTTTGACTATAACGATGCCGTAGCGGGTGCTTTTGCTGGCGACAATATCGCCGACATCACCTTCGTTGCGGCGGCGATCGACCCACAGACCAAGTTCGCCAAGGGCCCGGCTACTGCACCAATCGTGCTGAAAAACCAGGGTGGCCCGGTCGATGGCGGTTCGGTTGATCCGGTGGAGGGGTACTTCGAGCTCGTGGGCACCGGAAATGCCGCCTATTTCAAGATGGAGATTGAGGATGCCAACGTCGCCAACGGTGGTCAGAACCCAGGCGGCAAGTGGAACTTTGTGAGCACAGCGGACGGTGACGGCAACCAGAGCGGCTTCACTGGCGATGGCTACTATCTCTATGGCTCCGACACCAGCACGGCGCTGAACAATGTGATCCAGAGTGAAGTGCTGGAATACACCATCTTCGTGCCCGAGGGCGAAACCGGAAACTTCAACTTCCAGTTCCGCGTGTCGCGCGATGGCGAGGCGGCTGGTGACCAACAGAACGATCTCTGGCTGAACTTCAAGCCCGCCGCCGAGCCCGGCAACGGAGACATCGAGGCGTTCCTGACGAACGTCTCTGCCACACAGGAACCGGAGCCAGTCAACAACGGCTACATCAAGATCTTTGGTGGACCGAATAACGGCAACTGGGGCACGGCGTCCAACTATGACGGCGTCCCGGGAAATCCGCAGGCACAGATCAATATCGCTGAGCCTGGCTTCTACACTATTCAGATCGCCGGTCGTAGCCAGGGCTTCCACGTGGATAGTTTCTGGCTAGCCAAGAGTGGCGGCTCGACGCCAGGGGCTTCGTCGGCCAATTCGACCTTCGTCCCGACTGGCGACACCGTGCCAACCGTGGTCGACCCAATCGACGACGTGCAACTCGTCCTCGGTAACGACACCATAATCACCGCTGCCGATGCCTTCCAGGATCTCGATGGCGATACGCTGGGCTTCACGGCAAATTTTGGCGGCATCCCTGCCGGTCAAGCCTCGATCAACCCCGACAGCGGCGAGATCACGCTAGGCAGTGGGATCGGCCTCGGCAGCTACACGGTGACGGTCACGGCCACCGACGACGATGGCGGCTCGGCGACTGACACCTTCGTTGTCGATGTCGTAGAACAGCCCACGGGCAGCGAGATTTCGGCGTCCATCGCTAGCAGTGCAGACGACTGGGAGCAGTTCGGCGGCGGTACCTCTGCCGATTTTGAGCTAGGCTTCAACTCGGGTCAGCAGCAATGGGCGGCGCTACGCTTCACCGGGATCGACATCCCCGACGGTGCGACAGTGACTGACGCGGTGATCCGGTTCACAGCGCAGGAGGACAGCACCGGCGCAGCGAGCTTCACCATCGCTCTGCAGGACAGCGAAACCGCCGCACCGTTCAACACGGCCAACTTACCGACCGCGACTGGCCGGAATTATAGCCCGGTCGTTGTCTGGAATAGCGTTCCGGCCTGGATCGACGGTGAGACATACGACACACCGAACCTCGCCAGCATATTCAACGGCGTGATCGGTGTGGACGGTGTGGACGGCGGAGCCTTTGCTTTCCTCATCCAGGGAGTAGAGGGGGCGCGCGTCGCCGATGCCTTCGAGACATCAGGCGGTGTGCCAGCCGAACTGCTGATTACCTATGACTTCACCAACGGCGGCGGTGGTCCTGGCAGCGGCGGTGGCCCTGGCAACGCGGCGCCGGAGATCACTGGCGGAGCGACGGCGAGCGTGCAGGAAGGCACGACCGTGGCCCTCGACGTCGACGCCACCGATCTCAACGGGGACCCGCTGACTTACAGTATCTCCGGCGGGGCCGACGCGGATCTGTTCGGGATTAACAGCGCTACTGGCGAAGTCACCTTCAACGCGGCGCCGGACTTCGAGAATCCGGCCGACGCGGGCGGCAACAACGTCTATAACATCCAGGTGTCGGTGTCCGATGGTCTGCTCAGCGACAGCCAGAGCTATGCCATCACTGTAACTGACGACCCGTCGGACAATCCCGGCGGTGGCGGTCCGGCCCTGAGCTTTGCCGTTCTCGACAATAGCAAGAACGAGATCGACCCTCTTCTGGAGGGCGGCGACAGCTATGAGCTCGGCGCTCTGGGCGGGTCGATTGAGTTCACCGGCACGGTCACGGACGGAACGATTGGATCGGCACTGCTAGAAATCGAAGATGCTGGCGGAAACGTTGTCGACACAAAAATCGAGAACGTCTCGCCCTATGACATCGTATGGCAAGGGGGGTCGCTTACTCCTGGGGACTATACCCTGGTCGCGACGTCCTTCGCCGGGAACGGCACCTCCGGCGACCAACTCGGCGTCCAGACCATCGCCTTCTCGATTCTACCGAACGCCTGACATCAGTAAGCTGATCGAGCCCCCCGTCGTCGCGGACGGCGACGACGGGGGGTTGCCGTCCGCATCATCGGAACGGGTTCGCGCATTGCGCACAGCTCCGACTCCGATGGCGACAACGAGGCTGAGTTGATGGTCGAGTATCTCAATGTCTTTCTTAGCACTGCGGCCGGATCAATAGTGCTGTTGGTTTCTAATCCACTTAATAACGTATTGCCGGAGGGAACCTGTAATAATACATTCGCACCTACAGAAACCATTACTTTGGAGGGAGAAAGCGCTGACGAAATTATCGGTTACCGCCTCGAGAATATTGAGACAGCCTTTGGTGGCATTGCTCTAAACCTCGTGGGCATGACAGATGACAAAAGCGGTAGCGCCTCCTTTCCCTTTGGAGACACGCCTGATGAACTGACAGGTACCTACGATGTCACTATCGGCACTTTCAATGAAGCTGATGCAACTGTGTCGTTCACTCTTGAAGTAGCTAAATATCTGAGGTAAGCCACTAAGCCACTGGTTTTACCAGTGTGACTCGAAGAGCTTTGAGCGTTCCATGAGTTTAGTCACGGTGCTGTGAATAAGCAAGAGAATGTTTTGGGGCTTAATGGCTGGCAACCAGAAGTGACGACAACTCCTTCTGTGAATCAAATTGTGCCAGCTTTGAAGTATGAGGACGTTGGTGAACAGTTTCTGAATGCAGCCAAAAGTATCAACGACTGCGCCATGATTAGTCAGCGAATAGAATCAATATGAATCATAATGTGTTTGCTGTTCCGTGCTCGTTGCTTTGAACAAGACTGATAAGGCTACTCAGATTTTGAATGGCGCGCTGCAAGAGTTCTTAGCGCATGGCTATGCTGGCACTAGTATGGATCGGGTAGCTGCAACGGCAGGCGTTTCTAAGCCGACGGTGTACAACCACTTTCAAGATAAAGAGGGGTTATTTCGTGCACTAGTGCAAAAAATTGCCCGCGAGCGGTTTCAGCTTAAGTGTAATTCCGAAATCTTCAGCGCCAAACCGGCTGAATCTCTGCCGAGACTTTTAAACTTGATGGTCGATACCATTGCTGAAGACGAAGATTATCACGACTTTGTCCGTTTGGTCATTGGCGAGTCGGGCCGCTTCCCTGAGCTGGCAAGAACGTTTATTACCTACTTGAGTAAGCCAGGGCTGGAAATAATGCGGAAATATCTGGAAACTCATCCAGAATTTGGATTTGCCGATTCTCAAGCAATCGCTCAAATCATTCTCGGCTCAGCTATCTATATGTGTCTGACGCAGTATATTTTGCAAGGTCGAGACATTATGCCTTTATCTAAAGAAGATTACATTGACACGATGGTCAAGTTAATGCTTAATTCGGCTCTAACCGATGCCGCTTGTCAGAGCCGTATGAACAGCGATCGCACTTGACAGAACGTCGCTTTCGGTCAAAGGCCCAAGATTGGGATGACAGGATACGCTCGTGGCCGATGGCTATGTCTGCGATCGCCTAATGCCAAAAAATCCCGCGAAATTACGCAAGAATCGTAAAAGTACTGAGTTTGATTTTTCAGTTTCTTAGGCTTAAATTTACGGAAGCCAATTATTTTTTGATCAAACTTGTTAGAAACTTCACTCTTACCGTCCCCTGCTTCTGCTAACTTTTATGACGCCTAGGGGATACTACAATCACATCTGCAGGTATATTTTTTCCCTCAATCAGGAAAACGCACTCTATTGTTTTGGAGCTGAGGTCATGGTCAGCAGCGCTACAGTACTTTCTCCGTCCACCCGACCCGCTTTTTTATTTGGATCACAAACGCGATCGCACTCCGAACGTGAAGTAAAGGCGTTACAGCAGGGGCGAGTTTTGATTGAAACCTCTCCTCACGGTCTGATGGGGGGAGCCGTCACCGCTAAGATGTATGTCAAAGCGCTGCGAGCTAATATTTGGGCGCAGCTAACGCAGTATTCTCGCTGGGTAGAGTTTTTTCCCAATATCAGTCGTAGTGAAGTGCGTGCTTCCAATGCTGGCGCCCATCGGCTGTATCAAGTGGGTCGAAAAACTTTTTTGGCGATCGCTGCCGAAGTTGAGATTTACCTCACAGTTTACGAAGACCCTTACCACAGCTTGCGGTTCCGTCTCGAAAAGGGCACCTTCAAAGATTTTGGTGCTGACCTCACTCTGCAGGACTGGCAAAAAGGCACGCTATTGACGTATTCGGTGCAGGCCACGCCGCTGATTCCCGTGCCCAGCTTTTTGATTGAGCAGGGCATGCGTCAGGACTTGCCCGGCAATATGGAACATATGCGCCGGGTGCTCTGCCGCTAGGGAAAATTTTCTTGTCTGGTCAGGCAATATCTACAGTAGCTAGGTGTGATGCAATTACTGACTCACCTATCCTGTTTTATTAATAGAGTGTTCAGTTTGCCTTTTGTTGGATACGTCAAGCCGCCACGGATAGCGCCTGAGCCAACGGCAACTGGATAACAAACGTTGTTCCCTTACCCATTTGCGAATGACAATACAGGTGACCATGATGCTTTTGGGTAATAATTTGGTGGCTAATTGACATACCCATGCCGGTGCCTTTACCGACTGCTTTGGTAGTGAAGAAAGGCTCAAAAATTCGTTGACGAATTTTGTCAGGAATGCCGGGGCCATTATCGGCGATCGCAATATTTATCCAGGTTTGATCGACCACATCCGTTGAGATAGTGATTGCTGCTGGCTGATCGATAAATTTTGTCTGGGCTTCTTTTGTATAACTTTCCTCTAGGGCGTCTATGGCGTTAGCAATAATATTCATAAATACCTGATTGAGCGCTCCCGGATAACACTGTATGGGTGGCAAATCGACGTAGTTTTTAATAATCTCAATTTCGGGTCGGTTTACTTGAACTTTGAGTCGATGCTGCAGGATTAAAAGTGTGCTGTCAATGCCTTCGTGAATATTGACGTCTTTACATTCTGCTTCGTCAACGCGGGAGAAATTACGCAAAGACAGCACAATCTGTCGAATGCGATCAGTGCCCATTTTCATCGAGGATAAAACGTTAAAGATATCCGTCTGCAGAAACTCCAAATCAATTGACTCAGCTTCTGCTTGAACTTCAGCTACGGGCTCAGGATAGTGCTGTTGAAAGCAGGTGATAAACCCCACTAAATCTTCAGAATACTGTTTGAGATGAGAGAGATTGCCGTGAATAAAATTGACTGGATTATTAATTTCATGGGCCACGCCAGCCACTAAACTTCCCAACGCCGACATCTTTTCACTTTGCACCAGATGAATTTGTGACTGCTGTAGTTTTTCTAGCGTAGTTGAGAGTTCCGACGTGCGTTCTTGAACTCGTTTTTCTAAGGTATCATTCGCTTTTTTAAGTTGTTTTTGTTCAAAAGACTGCACCTGCCAAAGTACAACAATCATTGTGGCAGCGAGCCCCAGAACGATAAAGGCGATGGTGTCTAGAGCGCGAAGCTGAGACTCAATATTCGCTTTAGGAATAACCAGTCCGATTGACCAATCTGCTTCTTGCAAGGGGGAATAGGCAACGTAGTAAGACATGCCCTGAATATCTACTAAATCAATGCCGCGCTGGTGATTGGCGATCTTTTGAACCATCGGCCCTAGTTCAGTTTCTTTCGCCCGCGCAATCATGGAGTCGGAGCGGTCAGGCTCGGCCAGGAGCTGAGTCTGGGGCTGGGCAATGACGTTGCCTTGGGAATCCAGCAGGAAGGCGAAGCTGTTGTCGCCATATTGCACGCTGTCAATCACGTAGCCGACGCGGTCCAGCCGAACCGAACTGCGAATCACGCCTACAGGAGTACTCACTAGATCGAGCGATCGCTGAATTGGAGTTGACACATTCACAATGGGCAACTCGTTATCCGATAGGGTCGGGTCACCAATTGTCGTTTGCCCCGTCATCGCTTTCTGAAAATAGGATTGATTGGCGACATTCCCGGCGCCACCGCCAAGAGTGCGACTGCGGCCATCTGATTGGGCAATTTCTACGGCGTAAATGTCGCTAAATCGCAGCACCTCTGATTTTAGGTAAGGCTCTGCAGTTTGCCACTTCATGGCCTCAATCACTTCGGTGCTGGACAGCGTCTCAAGGTGAACCTTAAGCCGACTCAACCAGCTATCGATTGCTTCGCCACCCTGCTCTAACTCTTTTAGGGCATTATTTTCAAGGCTTTCGAGCATGACGCTGCGCACGGCGCGATAGCTATAATATGCCCCTAGGCTAACCATTAGCGTGGTGCCACCGATCAGCAAACGCATAAGCAGGCTGCGATGCCTAGAGACTTTCTGCCAAAGATTCATGAGGGTTGCTGGGGTGAAAAGAGGTTGTGCGATGTGAGCAGAGCACGACTGTGGAAAAGTTATCGTTGAATTGGGCGATCGCCAGGCAGCAGCGGCTCAGTCGGCAAATCATCAAACTGAATTTTTAACCACTGGGCCTGTAGCTGCTGCATTTCTCCGGTTTCACGCATCTCCATCAGAAATTGATTGAGAAAATCGAGCAGTTCCTGATTGCCCCGCTGAACGGCCCAGGCTGCATATGCCTTGGGGCTGACCCGCTCACCGAGCGTAAAGATGGCGGGTTTTTCATTCGCCAAGACTGACAAAGACACGATATTGTTGAGCACCGCATCCACCTGTCCTGACAACAGATCCTGGTAGGCTTCGGTAAAGTTTCCATATTGCCTAATTTCGCCCAATGTACCGCCCTGGGCGGTTAAAGTCGCTTCTACGTCAGAGACTGCATCTAATGATGCGCCCCCGGCTTGAGCGCCGAGCGACTTGCCGGACAGATCGGCGATTGACTGAATGGAAGCGTCATCCTTGCGCTTGACGTAGGCAATTGTGGATTCAGTGATTGGCATGGTGAAATCGAGGATTTTGACGCGCTCGTCCGTAATGATGGCAGCAGTCACAGCCGCGTCATATTTTCCTTCTGCGACTCCTGGCAGCAGCCCCTGCCAAGGTAAAATTTCTTGCCGAATCTCAAACTCAACCTGCTGTCTTAAGCGATTGAGCAGTTCATGGTCAAATCCTGTCGGCTCACCATTGACCAAAAACTCAAAAGGAGGATAATCATCCTCAGTGGCAACTAATAGATAGCCTTTTTCTTTGATTTTCTTTAGCAATGGCTGACTAATCTTTGGGCCGGTGCTGTTGGTTTTAGACGCGGCGGTGCAGCTCTGAATAGCGGTCGTCAAAGCTAGGCTTGCCCCAGCCTGAAGAAAGAAGCGTCTGTCCATAAACTTGACCTGTTAAAGACTGTTTACAAGTTACCCAGACGGCTTTTATCACTAACATTTTGAGGAGCGAAATTCTTGTCGTTTTGATTCACTAAAAGTAAATAACTTAAGGTACATCGTCAGTTGAAGGCAAAAATACTTAGGGAGAAACATGATTAAAATACGCCAAAAATAGACAAAAATTCTAAACTGATTGCGTTTTCATCTTTTAGCCTGTGAATGGAGCGGCTTTTCAATATTTTACTACTGTAGAAAAATGCTGAATACAGGATGAAAGGCCTAGCCGCCAAAAGAGAGTATGCGGAATGTGGACATCCTGTAGGAGGAGTGAGGTTCTATAGAATGTAGACCGTAGCTTTAAGGAGCTGACTGCAAAAGGTTTCTAGTAATCTGAGCTGTTCTAACTAAACAGCCGATTGCCCCACATTCAGAAGGTAAGCCTCTTGAAATAATGACAGCGCTTTCGCGTCTCTCGTCAGTATTTTTAATACTACTGAGACTGTATAAAATATTTCAAATTAGTTGGGCTGCAGTCAGTGTTTTGTGGCAAAAACTTATGGCTAACCACGATTTTTAATGGTCATTACCTGCACAATTTGCAGGGCGGTATCGCCTGGAATTTCTAGAATTCGGTACAAATCATCCAAAAACGCTTGCTCTTGCGATGTAACAGTGCCGTCCGACAGCACTAGGTCGGTTGCGATCGCAAATGCAGTTTCTCTCAGCTCTTGCGGCAGTTTGATTTTAGCTAGATCAATTAAGGTGCTAGGCCCTTGTAGCTTCAGCATCGATAATAGTTTGTCGAACATGCGATGCATAACATCATGCGAATAGCTCTGAAAAAGATGCATACGCTCCAGCATATGAGTCATGTCGCGCCCCTCTTGATCAGAAAGATAGCCGTCAGCAGCGATCGCAACTAGCGCTACGGCCGCAAACGCTTCTTCAGGTTTTAGCTCGGCTTGATTTTCCGGTTTTTCTTCTTTAAATACGCTGTCGAATAAGCCCATATGCCCCAAAACCTATACGCGATGAATCTTTCTCATAATGGCTCAGGTTATTGAAAAGACCGAATGGTTTTTACGGAGTTGTTACAGGCAATTTTTGGATTCTGGTTTTTGACGGTCAGCTTTCTGCCCCTTTGCCCTTCAAATGTGCCAGTGACAAATCGAAGCGGGAAGATACCATTTTGAATAGTGACGCCCAGTGGCCCAGCCCTTTAACTAAACATGAGCCAAATCGAAACCTATGATGCGCTGTATGAGACCATCGTCGAATTAGTGATGTGTCATTCTCCAAGTGGCGCAGAGCACGAAATCAATGAATATTTATTTGAACGGCTGACGGCATTGGGGATCAAGCATTGGCAGGACGATGCCGACAACGTCGTGGCCTGCATTCCGGGCAGTGGGACAGGGGCGATCGCGATTACGGCCCACAAAGATGAAATCGGCGGCATCGTTAAGGACATTAAAAGAGATGGTCGCATTTTGGTACGGCGACTAGGCGGGACCTATCCCTGGATTTATGGCGAAGGCGTGGTGGACTTTTTAGGGGATCACGAAACGGTTTCCGGCATTTTATCCTTTGGCTCACGCCACGTTTCCCATGAATCAATCCAAAAACAGCAGCAAGAGGGTGAGGCGGTAACGTGGGAAGCCGCTTGGGTAGAAACTAAGCGATCGCCGGATGACTTGGCTGACGCTGGTATTCGTCCTGGCACCCGCATGGTAGTTGGCAAACATCGTAAACAGCCCTATCGGTTGGGTAATTACATTGCTAGCTACACGCTCGATAACAAGGCATCGGTGGCAATTTTATTAGCCTTGGCCGAATGGATTGACACGCCCACTAAAACCGTTTATCTAGTGTTTTCTGCCAAGGAAGAGGTGGGGGCGGTGGGAGCGCTTTATTTCAGCCATCGTCATCAGCTAAATGCCTTAATTGCTCTAGAAATTTGTCCGCTGTCGGAAGAATATCCCCTCGAACCAGGCGCCGTGCCGGTGCTGCTTTCTCAAGATAAGTATGGACTCTATGATGAGGCTCTAAATCAGCAGTTGGTCCAGGCCGCTCAAGCTCGTCAGCGACCAATTCAGCGGGCCATTATGACTGGATTTGGCAGCGATGGCTCGATTGCCATGGCCTCTGGTCACGTGCCCAAGGCGGCTTGCCTCTGTTTTCCGACCCAAAACACCCACGGGTACGAGATTGCTCATCTGGGGGCGATCGCTTACTGTATCGACATCTTGGCGCAGTACTGTAACGACCTATGACGGCCAGCGGGTTCCTGGAAAGTCTTTCCTAAAATAAGAGGGTAAATCTGGCTGTAGCACCCAGGGATCAACCAGTATGCTTCCCGCATGCTGCTGCAAAAAGCCTTTTTCGCTGAGCGGCGATCGTGGTTTATGCTCCTATGATCTCCTTTCCGGCCAGCCTTGCCCTTGACTGCGGAGAAATTGAGATGGCCGAAACGGTTGCTGATTTGATGACCCGTGACATGTTCATTGTCGCCCCTGAAACTCCCTTGCCAGAGGCTATTCAACTTTTGGCCACCCACCATATCAGTGGCCTGCCAGTGGTGACGGCAGAAGGACAGCTAACCGGTATCCTGTCAGAGTCTGATTTGATGTGGCAAGTGACGGGAGCGCAGTTGCCGATTTACATTACGCTGCTGGACAGCGTGATTTATCTAGAAAACCCTGCCCGCTACAACGAAGAAGTTCACAAAGCTTTAGGTCAGACGGTGGCAGAAGTCATGGGTCATGACAAGGTGCCAACTATCCGTCCCAATGCTTCTTTGAAAGAGGCGGCGCAACTGATGCGTCAAAAAAAGGTGACTCGACTGCCGGTATTGAATGAGGCGGATGAATTAGTCGGAATCTTAACCCAAGGGGATATTGTGCGGGCAATGGCAAAAAGCTATCAAGATATGTCCACCGACATGGCAGGATAATAAAAGTGTGGTCGTGGATACCAACCGCGATCGCATTTAAATTTATTTACTGCTGTTCATCCAGCAATTCTCTGTTTTGTCTGAAGCTGCTGTTGATTTTTCCTCCAAATCTTCCTCGGACCCCTCAGACAAAGAATGCCAAGTTCAGGGACAGTTTTAGGGCGGTTTCTCGACCAGCCATGCAATGCCAATAGGATACCGCCAGCATGGGGAACTGCCAGAAATCAGTTTAAGCTGCAGTCTACTTTGTGACGAGAACAATGCTATGAGCCCCACTCCCGACAGCATCAAACAAATGATTGAGTCGTCTAATCTCGGCGAGCGTTTAAGCGGGGTCAATCAAGCCCGAGAACTCGATCCGGCGGCAGCGTATCCACTGATTGTGCAGGCTTGTCACGATGCCAATGTGCGAGTGCGCTATGCCGCCGTTAGTCAAATGGACAGCTTGGGGGACTGCGATCGTCAACAGACTTTAGACCTGCTGCGTCAGGCTCTGCTGAATGATCCGGAGGTTGATGTGCAAGCTGCTGCTGCTGATGCTCTGGGCGGACTCAAACTGACAGAGGCATTTGATGATTTACAGACGGTTTATGATGCTACCACTGAATGGTTGCTAAAGTTCAGCATTGTCGCCGCGTTGGGAGAAATGGGGGACACCCGAGGATTTGACCTGCTGGCGCGAGCAATTAAATCAGACATTTCGTTAGTCTCGACTGCGGCGATCGGCGCTCTCGGAGAACTAGGCGATCCCCGGGCCATACCGCTGCTGCTGTCCTATCTCGACGCTGATGACTGGCAAGTCCGCCATCGCTTGGCTCAATCCCTGGGACAATTCGACACTTCAGAAGCCAAAGCCGCACTTGAGCAACTGAGCCGGGACCCGTCAGACACGGTTGCCGATGCGGCTAAATATCATATGAGCACATAGGGTTTTGCGAGTAGATAAAGTGCCTGATTGGAAACAAGGTGGTGGGGTGGCAGGGTAGTTGGGTGGCAGGGTAAGAGAGTGTAATTGGGATGTAATTAATTTGCACATCCCATAAGCCAGCGTCGGTTGATGATTGCTGAAGCCGCACGACGATGGTTTTCGGATGCAGCTTGATAGGTATGCTCATGTTCTCTGATCAGCAATTAATGGCGAGCAAAATCACCTTATCCATTGGGGCAAAATTATGCCGCCCATCAGCTTTTCGTAGCGCTGCTTCAGTTCCTTAATGGCCGATATTGATTTGAGTTTGTTTGTATTCTCATACTCAAAGGTGATGTGGCAAATCGTAATTAAGTTCGGTGCTCTCTAGTTGGTACAAGCCTGGCGCAGCAATGCTTTCATCTCTGCCTTTCGCCTTCCTTTATCCTTCATCCTTTTGCTATAACTGGCTAGTTGTCAGCTTTTCTATAGAACCCATTTAAGATCTTAGGCATCGGCTGCAAGCCGCTTGAGCATTAGCCTGGCAAAGCAAAAGTCCATTTGAGCCTTGGCATTGACCAGCGTCCGTTCAAAGTTCTTCGTCAGGCTTTTGCATCTTTCCATC
>JBCCJU010000132.1:0-16282 GCA_039027715.1 Cyanobacteria bacterium P01_C01_bin.120 | reverse complement strand
GTGACGGCGGGGCTGCTGCTGATTGACCCGATTACCCACACCACGGAAAATTACAACCTGTTTAAAGAAGCGGAAGCTTCGGTAGACCGGGTGTTTGAGCTGAAGGCGATCGCCCCTGGAGTAGAAGAAGCGCCGGACGCCCACGCCCTGCCGGCGGTCACGGGCAAAGTGGAATATCGCGACGTTATGTTTCAGTATCAGCCGGGTGAATCGGTTTTGCGCGGCATTAACTTCCTGGCCACACCGGGTGAAAAAATTGCCCTCGTCGGCTCTTCAGGGGCGGGTAAAACTACCTTAGTCAACCTGCTGCCCCGGTTTTATGAGCCGCAGTCCGGGCAAATTCTGATTGATGGCGAAGATATCGCCGCCGTGACGCTGAAAAGCCTGCGGCGACAGATTGGCATCGTGCCCCAAGAAACCATGCTGTTCTCAGGCACCATTGCGGAAAATATCGCCTTTGGCCAGAAAGAGTTTGACCTGCCAGCAGTGGAGGCCGCCGCCAAAGCCGCTAACGCCCATAGCTTTATTAGTCAGTTTTCCCAGGGCTATTACGCCTGGGTGGGGGAACGGGGCGTCAACTTGTCGGGGGGACAGCGCCAGAGAATTGCGATCGCCCGCGCGGTGCTGCTCAATCCCCGTATTTTGATCCTCGACGAAGCCACTTCTGCCCTCGATTCTGAATCGGAAAAGCTAGTGCAGGAAGCCCTGGAGCGACTGATGGGCGATCGCACGGCATTTATCATTGCCCATCGCCTCGCCACCGTCCGCAACGCCGACCGTATCCTGGTACTGGAGCAGGGACAGGTGGTGGAGTCAGGCACTCATGAAGAACTGCTGGCCAAGGGCGATCGCTATGCTTACCTCTATACCCAGCAGTTTCAGCCATAGACTGCCATAAAAGGAAATTTCACCGCAAATTTCAGCGGCCTTGCTGCCAATGTTACAGATTCATATGCTTTGGCTATGAGACGTTGAACGGTGATTCTATACTCTTTAGCTAATTAGCCCTGGAGTGAGTTAGGCCAATGGCGCTAGACACCCAAAATATGACACCCGCCAAGGTCGCCTCGCCGGCGACGTCAGACGATCTTCAGCGAGTAGTTTCCCGCAGTGCCGCTGGCGTGTCATTAAAGGCGGTGACCAAGCAGTATGGCCAATTCACCGCAGTGGAAAATTTATTTCTCGACGTGCCTGCCGGTTCTTATTGCTGTCTGCTGGGCCCTAGCGGCTGTGGCAAAACCACCACGCTGCGGATGATTGCAGGGCACGAGTCGATTACCAAAGGCGATATTTACATCGGCGATCGCCGGGTCAACGCTCTGCCCCCGGCCCAGCGCAACACCGCCATGATGTTTCAAAACTATGCCCTGTTTCCCCACAAAACCGTGTGGCAAAACGTGGAATTTGGCCTGCGCATGCGGAAAGTCAGCCACGCCGAGCGACAGCAGCGAGTCGGTGAAATTCTGGAACTGGTGGGCTTGAGCCATCTGGGCGATCGCCAGCCCGATCAGCTCAGCGGTGGTCAACAGCAGCGCATTGCCCTGGCCCGGGCCCTGGTTACGCGACCCCAAGTACTCATGCTCGACGAGCCTCTCAGCGCTTTGGATGAGAACCTGCGGGTGCGCATGCGCAGTGAGTTGCGCAGTATTCAAAAGCAGTTTGGCCTCACCTTTATTCAAGTTACCCACCATGTCGAAGAGGCCTTCGCCCTCTCTGACCAAATTGTGGTGATGGATCACGGCCACATCGATCAGGTCGCAACCCCAAGTGAACTGTTTGAGACGCCCGCTTCACAATTTGTGGCCAAGTTTATCGGCGACAACAACATTTTCGTGGGTCAGGTCACCAGCGCTGTTTCCCAAGCGGATGGCAAAGAGCTGATTGAACTGGAAGTTGCCGGTCTGGGCTCCATTCTCAGTCGCGGGCAGGCAGTGCCCCTAGGACAAACCGCCGCCTGTTCGGTGCGGCCTGATTTATTAACCATCGTTTCCGATGACGCAGTGGCCACCTCAGCCGCCCAGGCAAATTACCTGACTGCGCGAATTGTGGATGTCGAGCTGACGGGCTATGTCACCCGTGTGTCGCTGCTAGCGGAAGCCACTGGCCAAGAATTACTGTACAAAGTCCGCACGATGGATTGGTCCCAGTCTGGCCTGAGCGAAGGGCAAGTGGTGACCCTGCGATGGTCGATTGATGATTGCGTTTTTTTGCCCTATTGAGACGCCGTTGACAATTTGGCTTAACCTGCCCTTAAATCAATAAAATTTTGCAAGGAGAAGAAACCTATGTCGAATATTTCTCGTCGTTATGTGCTTCGCACTGGATTGGCAGCAGGCGCCGCGATCGCCGCCGCCCGCTGCAGTGGCGCCCCTGAGGGCACACCCAACAATCCGGCTACGGGTCCCGAAGTCAATACCAATCAAATCAAAGACGTGACCCTGCGGTTAATCGGCACTGGCGTCTCCCAAATCAATGAGATTCGCGATAAGGCCCAGGAAGATTTGGGCTTCAAGCTGGAAATGCGAGCCCTCAGCACTGAAGAAAACAATCAAATCGCCATTACCCAGCCCGATCAGTACGACATTTTCGACGGTGAATATTTCAGCCTGCCTTTAGTGGTACCTTCCGGTAACCTGCAGGCGATTGATATCAACAAAATTACCGCCTGGGACAAAATTGTCTCTTTCTTTACCACCGGTGAGTTTGAAGGCATGCCCGTGGAAGCGTCTCAGGGCACGGCTCCCTACAAAGTCATGTATCTGAGTGGCCCTGACGCCGCTGAATTTTCTGATACGCCTACGGATTCTGCGACTCTGATTCCCTTCCAATACAACGCCGACACCTTGGGGTATCGCCCCGATTTAGTGGGCCGTCAGATTGAAACATGGGGGGAACTTTTCAATGAGGAATTCCGCGGCAAAACTTCCATTCTCGATATCCCCCAAATCGGCATTATGGATGCGGCGATGGTGGCCGAATCCCTGGGATTAATGACCTTCGCCGACAAGGGCAATATGACCCGGGCCGAAATTGATCAAATCATCGAGATTCTCAAGGAGCAGAAAGCGGCTGGTCAGTTCCGCGCCTTTTGGAAAACCTTCGATGAATCGGTGAACCTGATGTCCTCTGGTGAGGTAATTCTCCAATCCATGTGGTCGCCAGCGGTCACGGCGGTCCAGTCCAAGGGTATTGAATGCATCTATGCGCCCCTAGCGGAAGGCTACCGCGGCTGGGGCGGCGGTGTGGGCCTTTCCAAGAATCTGGAGGGCATTGAGCTTGATGCGGCTTACGAATATCTCAACTGGATGCTGGAAGGCTGGGTTGGGGCTTTCTTGGGTCGCCAGGGCTACTACAGTGCCGCACCAGAAAACGCTAAGCAGTATATGTCAGCGGCGGAATGGGGTTTCTGGTATGAAGGTCAGCCGGCCTCTGAAGATATGGTTGATCCCTTTGGCAAAACGTTGGCGAAGTCGGGCACGGTCCGCGATGGCGGCTCTTTCAAGGAGCGCTTCGGCAATATCGTCTGCTGGAACTCCACCATGGAAGAGAACACCTATCTGGTGCAGAAGTGGAATGAGTTTATCGCTTCGTAAGCGAATTGCGTTGGGGTAAGTGGACTGACCTAGTGGCCACCACTAGCTGTTGAGGTTAAAGTCTGGGCCGGCTCGGTTGGCTTGGCCCCTACCGTAGAGATTTGCTTGACCATGGCTTATCGGTTCCAATTTCAAGTGATTTGGGATAACTGGCCGCTGCTGCTGGAGGGCGTGTGGCTGACCCTACAGCTTTCGGTGGCGGCGACAGCGTTGGGGCTGCTGGTGGGCGTTGGCGGTGCCCTCTGTCGGATTTCCGGCAATTCTGCCCTGCGATCGCTGGCCACTGTCTATGTCGAGGCGATTCGCAATACGCCGTTCCTGGTGCAGCTGCTGTTCATCTTTTTTGGCATCTCTAGCCTGGGGCCATCTCTGGGCAATGAGCAGGCGGCACTGCTGGCGTTGACAGTTAACTTTGGCGCTTACGCCACGGAAATTATTCGAGCCGGCATTGAATCTATTGGCTCCGGTCAGATTGAAGCGGGGAAGTCTCTAGGGCTGAATCCCTTCCAAATTTTTCGCTTGGTAGTGCTGCGGCCAGCGATCGCTAACATCTACCCGGCGCTGACCAGTCAAATTGTCCTCTTGATGCTGTTGTCCAGTGTAGTGTCCCAAATTTCGGCAGAGGAGTTGACCTTTATGGGCAACTTTTTGCGATCGCGCACCTTCCGAGATTTTGAAGTGTTCGTGGCGATCGCTATTATCTATGTCCTGCTGACGCTGCTGTTCAAGCTAGCAGCTCAACTGCTGCATCGCCGCTTATTTCAATTCACCCGCTATCTTTAAGTCGCGTTAATTTGCCCCACTACCCATGCGAGATTTCAGCTACATCGATATTATCTGGGCGCTGATCTGGGCCGCCCGCTGGACCCTATTGCTGTCTGTGGTGGCCTTCGTCTGTGGCGGCATCGCTGGATTTTTCCTGATGCTGCTGCGAATTTCACCTTTGGCGCCTCTGCGGTACGCCAGTCGCTGGGTAAGTGAAATTATTCAGGGCACGCCCTTGCTGATTCAGTTTTTGCTGGCCTTTTTCGGGTTGAGCATCCTGGGCATTGAACTGAGTCCTTGGGCTTCGGCAACGCTGGCATTGACCACGTTTACCAGTGCGTTTCTCAGCGATATTTGGCGGGGGGCCGTAGAATCCATTGCAGTCGGCCAGTGGGACGCCGCTCGGGCCATGAGCTTTAACTATTTTCAACAGCTGGGGCTGGTGATTTTACCTCAAGCGGTACGGCTCTCCATTGCACCCACCGTGGGCTTTTTGGCTCAGGTGATTAAGGGCACCTCCTTGGCGTCGGCCATTGGCTTTGTAGAGCTGGCGCGATCGGCAACCAATATCACTAACGTCACTTTTGAGCCCTTTTTTGTCTATTTAATTACGGCGGTGATTTACTTTGCCATCTGCTTTCCGATTTCCGTGTTTAGTCGGCGCTTAGAAAAGTCCCTGGCCTACTAGCGGAACTCATCACGGCAGGGCTGAATTCGCCTCCGTTGCATTGTTTGAACTGTAAGGATGAAAGATATGAATCAATTTGCTTGGCCAAAATGGGTGAAAAATTTCTTGATTGCCAGCTTTGCCTGCGTCTTCTCACTGCTTGCGGTCGCCTGTATGAACGGCGGCGAGGCACCGCAGGTCACCGCGCAAGATAGCACGGCCTCAGTTTCAAGTCTGGACAGCATTATTGAAGCCGGCACGATCCGCATTGCAGTGCCCCAAGATTTTGCTCCCTTTGGCTCAGTCGATGCGAGTGGTGAGTTGGAAGGCTACGACATTGATGTGGCCCAATTAATCGCCGAAGATTTGGGGGTGGAATTGGAGTTGGTTCCGGTTACCAGCGACAACCGGATTCCCTTTTTGCAAACAGACAAAGCCGACTTGGTGATTTCCAGCATGGGCGCTAACCCGGAACGGGCAAAATCCATTTTCTTCTCAATCCCCTATGCGCCCTTTTTCTCGGGACTTTATGGCTCTGCCGACATTGCGGATGTTGCCAGCTTTGAAGACCTGGGTGGTTATAAGGTTGGCGTCACCCAAGGTACCCTTGAAGATCTGGAAATCAGCGATGCCGTCGGCGATGATGTGGAAATTGAACGATTTGCCGACAACAGCCTGACCGCATCTTCTCTAATTTCTGGCCAAGTAGATCTGATTGCCACCGGTAATGTTGTGGCCTCAGAGTTATCCAAGAACAACCCCGATCAGAATATTGAAGGAAAATTCATTATCAAGGAGTCACCAGCGCACATTGGGCTACGGCGTGGCGAAGTAGATCTCCTGCAGTGGGTCAACACCTTCGTTTATCACAAGCGTTTGGGCGGCGAGTTAGATGACTTGTCTCAGACTTGGTTGGGTGAACCGCTGCCGCCTCTACCCGCTTTCTAAGAACTTTTGTCAATAGCTCTTTGATGCTTTGACAGCCAGGGTTTCAGCCCTAGTGAACATCGTTGCCAGGCTTAGCTTCCGTTAAAGAAGTTAGGTTTCTGGCCTCTCGCAGAGGAGATGAATAAACTGCTATGTCAAAAACTTGGTCAACGCTGAAACCCTATTTATTGGCAATGCCGCAGGCGATCGCCCTGGGGCTATTCCTGGTGTTTCCCATCGTGCTGATTGGGGTGGTCAGCTTTTGGGAATTCAACGGCTACTCGATGACGCCAGCCTTTACGCTGGACAACTACGTTGGCATTTTTACGTCAAATGTCACCCTGAGAACGTATCTCAACACGTTTAAGTTTGTCGCGCTGGTGTGGCTGGCAACGCTGCTGATTGGCTATCCCGTCGCCTATTTCCTGTCCTTTCACGTCCCTAAGCTGAAATGGCAGGTGCTGCTGTTTCTAATCTGCACCATTCCCTTCTGGACCTCGAATATTATTCGCATGATCTCTTGGGTGCCGCTGCTGGGCAAAGAAGGCTTGGTCAATCAGTTGCTGATGGGCATCGGGCTGATTGATGCGCCGCTGGAGTTTTTGCTTTACTCAGACTTTGCCGTCGTGTTGGGCATGGTGCACCTCTACATCATTTTTATGATTGCGCCGATTTTCAACAGCCTGATGCGCATCGATCGCACCTTGATTACGGCGGCTGAAGACATGGGCGCGTCCGGCTTCAACGTGTTTAAGGAGATTGTGCTGCCGCTGTCGGCGCCGGGCATTGCCATCGGCTCCATTTTTGTCGTCACGCTGGTGATGGGCGAGTTTATCACCGTCCGCCTGATGGGGGGAGGACAAGCGGCCTCCATTGGCAAACTAATTCAGACCCAGATCGGCAGCCTGCAATATCCCCTGGCGGCAGCCAATGCCATTGTGCTGCTGGTGGTCACGCTGCTGGTCGTCTTTTCGATTCTGCGCGTCGTCAATATTCGCCAAGAACTGTAGTCCGGTAGAGATTAGAGATGGGCAAATTAATAGCTCCCCTATCACACTCTCTTACCCAACCACCCTGCCACCCAACTACCCTGCCACTCTGCCACCAGTCAGGTACTTTATTTACCCGCCAAGCCCTTAGAGGTTCCCGACCATGAAACCGCGATCGCTTTCGTTTTATCTGCTGGCCGCCTTTTTTGGCCTGTTTGTGCTGTTCCTCTACGGCCCGATGATCACCATTTTCATCCTGTCGCTACAGGGACCCGACGGCACGCTTACCTTTCCGATTCGTAGCTTTGGCTTTTACTGGCTGGGACAGGTGTTTCAAGAGCAGCGGGTGGGCAACTTTGTGGAGCCATTTCAGCGATCAATTGTGTTGGGGGCGATCGTCACGGCGCTTGCCGCCGGCATGGCCACGCTGGCGGCCATGGCCTTTCGCCAAAAGTTCAAAGGCTCCACCATTTTGTTTTATCTGACGATCGCCGCCCTCATTGTGCCCAGCATTTTGATTTCGCTGGGCTTGGGCGTGATGTTCCAAATCTTAGGCTGGTCCACCAGTTGGGTCACGTCCGGACTGGGAGCCCATCTAACCTGGACGCTGCCCATTGCCTTCTTGATTATGCTGGGCATCTTCAATCGCTTCAATCCTTCCTATGAAGAAGCCGCTAAGGATTTGGGTGCGAATGACCCCAAGACTTTCTGGGAAATCGTGCTGCCGCTGATTTTGCCCAGCGTTATCGGCGTCAGCCTGCTGACCTTCACCCTTTCGTATGACGAATTTACTCGGACGTCCCTTGTGTCGGGTCAGTACAACACTCTGCCCCTGGAAATCTTCGGCATGACCACCAATGTTACTTCTCCAGCTCTCTATGCCCTGGGCACGCTGACAACGCTGTTCTCCTTCACCATGATCATCATCGCCTACGTTACCGTGAGCCGGTTATCTCGAAGGCAGCAGGGGTAGATGAGTGGTTGGGTGGTTGAGTACATGGGTGCATGGGTCCATGGGTGCTTGGCGTTGGTGAAATAGTCTTTCAGATCAAACAGACTCTGTCTGTCCAGAGGGCTTGGGTGGCTTCAAGAGTAAGGTATTTTGTGAGCAAGTCTGTGTCTAATTCGCTCGCCTTGGGCTAAAACGTCTCACCCAGCAGATTTGGACTTGACGTCAGTAGCTCGTAGCTCATGCTGGCCTGGGGATTTGCGCTTAAAACTTACCTAAAGCACAAAATGGCTGTAAGAGTCTGGCAGTGCCAAAACCCAACAACTGGGTGCGCTATTTGAAACAAATCCTGGCAGAATCGGAGCAGCGCTCTTCGCTAACGTCTCCACAAGCAAAGTCTTAAAATTAGTCAGGTTCATGGAGCCATACGTCGCTGCAACAGGAATATTCCATGAATATTGAAAGTGAGGTCTTGTGCCCTTTACTCCCACCCATGTATTGGCCGTTCTGCCAGCTTGGCCGCTGCGGCGGGCCTTTCCCTTTTCGGCATTTGCCATTGGGGCAATGATTCCCGATGCGCCTTTGTTTTTTCCCATCGTTACCTACGCCCAAACGCATTCTCCCTGGGGGGTAGTCACCGTCTGCTTGCCGCTGGGCATTGCGGCATTCTTCTTGTTTGAACGGGTGATGCGACGCCCGCTGATTGCCCTATTGCCGGCATGGATAGGGGCTCGGGTGTCTTCCACAACCCCTGGGCCAAGGTCAACGCTTGAAATTGCTGAACTACGTTATTTTGCCGCTGTGGCGATCGCGATCGTCATCGGCGCTTACACCCATCAGATTTGGGATGCCTTCACGCACCGAGGGCAGTGGGGAACGCAACTGCTGCCATCACTGAATGCCGACCTAGCGATCGGCGTATGGCAGATACCGACGTACAAAATTCTGCAGCATGGCAGCACTTTAGTCGGGTTGCCGCTGCTAGCAGGACTGTCGCTGCTGACCCTTAACCGCGTAACTCCCACGGTTTATCAGGCGGCCATAGCGCCTAAAGGGAAGCTTTTAGCGGCCGGCCTGATTCTCGCAGTTCCCATTGGCGTGGCCATTCCTGCTTACCTAGTTTCGCCCAATCTTTATCAGACGATATTTTTGACCGTGACGCGCTCTGGAGCCATCTTGCTGGCAATGCTGCTGGCTTACAGCCTTTTATTTTCCGCGTTTGTCAGGCGTACTCCTGATGGTTAGACGCGACGCGGCTGAAAGACGATGGATTTTTAGTCTCTCGCAACTGTGGGATGGCGTTGGCTTTAAGCGACTTACAATACGATCGCCCATCGAAATTTCTCATCGTCAATCTCCACAAAATTTCAGTTATGCCTAAATCTCAAAAGCTGGCAGCGCTGACGGCCAAGTTGAATGAAATTAAAGCTGAGCCGACATCGGAGTTAGGTTTGGCGACTTTACAGGAAGCGATCGCCAGTCGCCACAGTGTAGCGATCGCTCAAGCAGCCGATCTGGTGGCCAAGTTTGAAATTTCTGCCTTCGTGTCGCCGCTGACTGAGCGATTTCATTGGCTGATGTCAAAAGCAGCAGATCGCGATCCGGGCTGTCGAGCCAAGGCCGCGATCGCGGATTGCCTGTATCGGTTGGCGTCCCAAAACGAGGCGGTCTTTCTGTCAGGGGTTCGCCACGTGCAGCAAGAGCTCGTTTGGGGCGGCAAAGTTGATACGGCGCCCAAACTGCGGGGACTTTGCGCCCTAGGCCTGGTGCGTCTGAACTATGTCGATGTGATGATAGAGCTGGCAGATTTGCTGGCCGATGCCGAGTCGGAAGCGAGGATTGGGGCGGCGCGGGCGATCGCCTACAGTGGTCAGGCTGCTGGCATCGGTTTACTGCGGCTGCGCATTAAGGTCGGCGATACGCCTACCGTGCTGGGGGAATGTGTCGCGGCTCTGCTGCAGCTTTCCTTGCCCTATGGCTTGCCTCTGGCTGCAGCTTGTCTAAAGGCAGGGCGGCGCGAATCAGATGCCCGCGAGGCGATTGAAACGGCGGAAGTCGTTGCCCTGGTGCTGGGCGAGTCTCGCTTGCCCGAGGCATTGCCCCTGCTGCAGGACTGGTGGCAACACACCACCCACGCCGAACTGCGTCAGACGGGCCTGCTGGCGATCGCCATGCTGCGACGCGATGCCGCTATTCAGTGGCTGCTGCAGTTACTGACCGATGCTTCTCCAAAAGACGCAGCCGGTGCTTTAGAAGCCCTGGGACTTTACCAAAATGACTCCACTCTCTGGTCACAGGTGACTGCCATTCTCAATCAGCGGCAAGATTTGGACCCGTAGGACACATCATCTTGCCAGATGCTTCTCCAGGCAGACTGTCCTCGAATTTGTTATCCAGAAGTAGGCAGTCTCAGAGCTGTTCGACCACTCTACTTTCTCGATTTCATGTCAGCTACCGCCGTCACCGTCAACACCGTCCCCACTACAGAATTTATTTATACGCCGCCAGCCGCCGCCAACCAGGTCAAGTCGATTCTGGTTAAGCCCAATTTAGGATATCCGGTGGGGCCACCCGCGACGGTAAGTATGGCGGTCTTGGGTAAGGTGCTGAAAGGGCTGCGACAGGCCAGTCCTAATGCTGAAATTTTGATTGTAGAAGGGGTTTGCTCCAAGGTGGCGTTTTCCGACATCATGGGCAAGTTAGGAATATATGAGCTGCTAGACGAGGGCATGCAGCTGCTAGATGCCGACACTTTAGAGCTGATGGAATATCCCAATTCAGCAGCGTCGCCGGTGCGGTTCCAAACGATGTGGGCGCCCAAGCTGTTGCAAAGTGTGGACTGCCGCATCTCTGTTGGAGCGTTTAAGCGCACCACGTTAAAAGGGGAAGCTCTGATTTCCGCCTCCCTCAAAAACCTCTATGGCTTGTTTCCCCGTGCCAAATATAAGGCTCGCAGTACTAGTTCTCGCGGCCAATTGCACCGGCCATCGGTGCCGGCGGTGTTGCAAGACGTTTATGCCACCATTGGTCACCGGTTCGATGGGGCCGTCGTGGACTGTGACCAAAAATTCGTGAGCCGCGACTGGCGCCCCGATAAAGGCGATAGTGTCGCCATCGGTCAAGTCATCTACGGTGATGATTTGCTGGCGGTAGATGAGCAGGCCTGTCAGGTTGGCCAGGAGGCGATCGCGTCTTATCTACCCACCATCCAAAAACAGCGGCAGTCCACGACTTAGGGCTTTGCGTGTAAACAAAGTACCTGACTGGTGGCAGAGTGGTTGGGTGGCAGGGTGGTTGGGGCAGAGAGTGTGATGGGGAGGTTATGAATTTGTATATCCCTTAGGCAGCAGGCAGCAGTAAAAGCACGACTGCGTGCGGATCACAGCAATTAAGAATAAGAGATCTGCACTGAAATAACCTACCTGGAGCACAAAATGGCTGTAAGGGTTTAGCAGTGCCTAACTCCAACGACTAAGTACGCTATTTTCAAGCAACTTCCTAACCACATCTAAAATCGGTAATCGGCCACCATAAGTCAATTGCGGCTACTCACGAGCTTCGGCCTTTTGAACCAGCTGTACTGTCAGTTCTAAAGCGGTCATATCCACTGAAATTCCGGTTACCTGCTGCTGCACCGCCGCCGCCACCGCCTGCGGATGGTGAACCGGTGAAACTCCACAAAGGCAGCAGTCAATGCTCGCCTGGCGAGCAGCCTGAATCAGCTGGGCGATCGCCTGCTGTACGGCAACGTGGGACTCATTGTAAGGCGCTGTGAAAATTGCCTGGTCGCGATCAATACCTAGTATTAGCTGGGTCAAATCGTGAGTGCCAATGGCGATTCCTTCGATGCCGGCGGCAATAAATTGCGGCAGCAGAAACAGCACAGAGGGCACTTCTGCCATCATCCACAGGGCAAAGTCAGGATGGTCAGACAGACCAATATTGGCAATCTGCGCTCGGCAAGCCGTAACCTCTTCCACGGTACGCACAAACGGCAGCAGCAGCTGTAGATTATGGTATCCCTCATCCTGCAGTCGTTTTAGTAATTCCAACTCCAGGGTAAAAAAGGCTGGTTGATGCTGGTAGCTAAACGTCCCCCGAATGCCCAGCATGGGATTGGGCTCCACTGGGGGCGCTCCGGTGAGCTGAGCAAACTCACTGGTGCGAATATCGAGCGTGCGATAGCGGACTGGTCGAGGGGCAAACGCTGCCAATAGGGGCCGCAGTTGCTTCATCAGCCGATCAATTAACACTTCCTTTTGGCCCAGAGCCATCCACTGATAGGGATGTTGCTGCTCCAGCACGGGCAGCATTAGCCATTCTGAGCGCAGGAGGCCAACGCCAGCAACCGGCAATTGTGCAATGGCAGCGGCGGTGTCAGGTTGACTCAAGTTGACCCAGATTTCGGTGTCCGTTGGCTGCCAAGCCATTTTGGGCAGAACTAGCGACGGCGACGCACTGGTTAGAACCGGTAGGGGAGTGATGAGGCCGCGATCGCCATCAATTTCCAGCGCGTCTCCCCCCCGAAAGTGGTGGGTAGCATCCTTTACTCCGACGATGGCGGGCAGCCCTAACTCACGGGCGAGCACAGCGGCATGACAGGTTAACCCGCCCTGCTCAGAAATCACTCCAGCGGCGGTTTTCAGCAGCGGTAGCCATTCGGGTGCCACCTCTGAGGCGACGATGATTTGCTGCCGCGCGGTGACCGGCAAGGGCTGCTCTGGCGACAGAATCAGGACACGACCTTGAGCTTTGCCGGGGGACGCGCCTTGGGCAGTCACCACGGTTGTCCCTGTATGCGGCGGGGCGATCGCCGGCGCCACGAAGGGATGCAGCGGCCATTCATCAAGCTGCAGCACTTGCAGCGTGCTGTCGCGATTGGCCAGACTCCATTCAATACGCAGGGGCTGCTTCGACCAATCTTTGAACCATCGGGCCAAGGCCCACAGCTGCTGCTCCAGCGGGTCTGGCACGGTCACATCAAGGGGCAGGCGCGGCTCTTTTTGCAGACAATTTTCGCTCAATGGCCGAGTCGTATTAGTCTCCGAACGGGGAGCATAGCGCTGTTCCTGATGGCCAGACCGCCAGGGAAAATGAGGCAGGCGCGGTAGCGGCCCCGTAAAGGTGGCGGGGCAAGATTCAGCCAGTACGCAGGGTAAGCCTTCAACAGTGGCGATCTCCACCTGACTTTCCTGTATCGTCAACGTGCCCGAAAACTTAGCGGTTTCGACGACCTGCACTAGCACCGCCAATTCAACCTGGGCTGGATAGCTGGCGGCAGTAGGGAACTGAGTATCTCGCCAGCGTCCCCAGTAGGTCAGACTCTTCGCGTTCAAAGCCGACATCCACAGCTGCTTCAGCGCGGTGTCCAGGGCTTCGGGTTCTGCCCAGCAGATGCAAGACTCTAGCATCTGCGCCCAAGGCGAAATTGTCGCCTCACCGCTACACCACAGCGACGGCATCAGCCGTACCACTGGAGCATCCAACTGGTCTAACAAATCTGACCAGGGAAAATCAAGCGGCAGATTCAGCAGCGGATAATAGAGCCGTTTAGCTAAATGCTGTAGCGAATATCCAGTCGTGTGGGCCGCTTGCCAGAGTAGTTGGGGCCAATCAGCATATAGGGGATCACGCGCTACCAACCGCTGCAAAATTTGCTGAAAATAGGCTGCCGGAATCACCCAGCTCTGCGGCACCGTCTGTCCGCTCTGCTGCAGCTGATAAAGCAAGTAAGCCGTTTCCCCAATCTGACGGGGGTGGGCCGCAGCTAAAGCATGGAGTGGAAGCAGTGAGGACATGGAAACGGCAGAAAATCCATCTCTCGAGGTAAGGCAACAGTGCGATTGACAATAAGTTAACTGGTGACGATGTGATGTCATGCTAACTCGCATCAGTCCGCAAAAATGCTGACGATGGGCAATTAAGACTAGCACTTGGGGGTGCTGGCCTCATCATTTTTACCCTAGGACTTGAGTTTAATTTGCCAAGACAATGAAAGGCGCCACAGTCAGCGGTTTAGAGGCGAAATGCTCCGATGGAATATATCAGTCACTTTGATGTCCTTGTTAAAGCCGCCGCTAATTTGTTTTTGCAACGGCCTTGTCCACTGTGCGATCGCCCTGCTCCGCAATCGCTCTGCCCCACTTGCTGGCAGCAAATTCAGCGCGGCGCTCCCTTGCCGCCGCGACAGGCAACCCCAACAGCCCTGTCTGTCTTGGCCTGGAGACCCTATCAGGGACCATTAAAGCGGGCGATCGCAACACTGAAATATGAAAATCATCCCGAGCTCGCAGAACCGCTGGGGCAGGCACTGGGGCAAGTTTGGCGGCAGTCGCCATTGACGGGGAAAGCACCAATCGTCGTGCCGATTCCCATGTTTGCGGCAAAGCAGCGGCAGCGTGGCTTTAATCAAGCTGTCCTAATCGCGCGGGCATTTTGCCTCAAAACGGGACTACCATTGGCCAGCCAAGGATTGCTCCGGCAGCGCAACACCGCTCCCCAATTCACGCTTGGACTCACGGCTCGGCAGCAAAATCTTTCCGGTGCCTTTGCCCTGGGTCCGGCTTTTCAGCGACGGCGGCCACGTCGGTCCGTGCTGCTGCTCGATGATATTTACACCACTGGCACCACCGTGCAAAATGCCGCTACGGAATTGCGCCGCTGTGGTATCTCAGTGTGTGGCGTCGCCACTGTTGCCTGTACGGTGATGGAATGACGGCTGTTGAGCAGGCAACAAGCAACCCAGAACCCAGAACTAATACGCTCCAGGCAACTGCCGACTAAACTAAGAACAACTTTGCTAACGAGAAATTTAAGATGGCGCGTTTTCTCCACTTGGCCGACATTCACCTGGGGTTCGATCGCTACAACAGCCCGGAGCGCACAAAAGATTTTTTCTTTGCCCTGTCCGATGTCATTCAGAAATATGCGATCGCTGAAGCGGTGGATTTTGTCATTATCGCTGGCGACTTGTTCGAACATCGCGTCATTCAGCCGGCCATTTTGAATCAGGCTCAGCTTTGTTTTCAGCAGCTGCAGGCGGCGAATATTCCGGTGCTGGCTATCGAGGGCAACCACGACAACACGCCCTACGGCACTTCCACAAGCTGGCTTAAATACCTGTCTCAATGGGGCCTGTTGCGGCTGTTGGAACCGGGAAACCTGGCCGCCGGTGAGCCCCTGTATTCTCCTTGGGATGAAACCCAGAAAAAAGGTGGCTACATTGACCTGCCCTGTGGCGTCAGAGTGATGGGGTCCGCTTGGTATGGAGCGGCGGCAGCGCGGGCGATCGAGCAGATTGCGACGACTATTCCCACCTTGCCTCCTGGTCCCGAGACAACGGTGCTCATGTTTCACCATGGTTTGGAGGGACAAATCGCCCGCTACAGTGGTGCCCTGCGCTATGCAGAACTGCTGCCGCTGAAGGAAGCTGGAGTTGACTATCTGGCGCTGGGACATATTCACAAGAACTACAGCGAAGACAACTGGGTATTCAATCCAGGTTCTTTAGAGGCGAATAATGTAGAAGAAGGTAGTTTTAAGCGAGGCGTCTATCTGGTCGAAGTGACCCCCCGATGGCGTCCGAGCGGAGCTGCAGCAAGGCTATCGGCAGCGCTCGGTGGTGCGGCTGCAGATCAAAACGACCGGCGAGGAGAGCGAAACTGATGTGACGGCAATGGCCACTGCGGCAATATCAGACGCGATCGCCAATCAAAAACTGATTCCCGATCAGCAGCCGATTGTTGAGTTACGGATTGAGGGCCAGGTTGGCTTTGATCGCCTTGAACTAGATACCAAACAGCTACAGAAGGATTTGCAGGCGCTCAGTAACGCGCTGATTTTTCTCTTGAAATGCGATGTGGAGGAGCGGGCTTTCGATTCGCCCCTAGCCGAGAATGTGAGTCGCGATGCGATCGAACGTAATGCCTTTCTCGATTTGCTCGCTGGGCACCGGGATTACAAAAAGCGAGCAGAACCCCTAGCAACCGCTTTAGTCGATCTCAAAACTCAACGACTGACTGGCCACAGCGACGATGCTCTTTACCAATACCTGGAAGAGCTGCTGTCGTCGTAGAACTGCTGACAGTGATCTAAGCCATGGCGGAGAACAGGGCGTTTATCTGACCCCAGCGAGTTGATTTAGCGCCGGTTAATTGACTATTTGATAAGTGCAGCCGCGATCGCTCTTAATTCACGAAAAATAAACATATACAACTATTGACCAATGACTATGGTCAATCCTGGGTAGCTTATAATACTGTTAAAGAATATTTTCAGTTGTAAACGATTTTTATTAATGCTTTTCAAGCCGTAATGCAATACGCTTGAGTCACAGAGAGTGGTGTGAATCATGCCCCGCATACTTGTTATCGACGACGACCCATCGATTTCT
>JBCCJU010000131.1:0-16587 GCA_039027715.1 Cyanobacteria bacterium P01_C01_bin.120 | reverse complement strand
GATTTCGAACTGCTCAATGTTCTCATTGGTCAGGGTGAATAATCCTAAGTTGAGACGGTTGAAGATGGCTTGACCGTCTACCTCTGCCAGGTCAAATTCGTCGCCTGCGCCGTCGGCCCCGTTGACCTCGGTAACATCGAAGCCGGCGCCGCCGTTGATAAAGTCGCTGCCGTCGCCGTTGTTCCAAATGAAGCGGTCATCCCCAGCTCCTAAAAAGGCGACATCGCCACCCGTTTGACCAACGACAACATCATCGCCGAACCCGGCGAAAATTAAATCATTACCGGCTCCGGCTGCGATCGCATCGTCGCCGGGACCAGCGAAAAAGAGATCGTCTTGGTCGCCGCCTTGTAGCTGATCATTACCAGCTCCACCAATAAAGATGTCGCCAAGATCTTGAATTCCAGGGGCGTTCTCAAACAGGTCGCTGATAATCGAGTTGACTAAGTTAACGAGGAAAGCGTTCATGGTGATTCTCCAAAAAAACAGGTGAGTGAACGTAGTTCTGGTATCGATACACCAGTCACTCCCAATCGGTTTTAAAGAATCGAAATTTTCTTTGAATCAGCGCCGCTAAACTCCCTTACCGAGATGGCGAACCACTACATATAGCTTTGTTCTGCGCGATAAGAGTAGTTCTTCATGCAAATGAAATCACGCACATAGTCAAGAAACTTTCGAGGTTGAAAATCTATGGTGCGGCGGGAAGAGATAGCAAAACTGACGTATTAAAACTACATTTCTGCTTTCTTTACTGATGGTGAAGACTGGCTGAAGCTATCAGCGTAAGATCCGGCAGCAGGCAGATCATGCAGACCGTGTTCTGGCTAAATACCGGTTTTGGGGTGTTATCAAGACTTTGATCTGGATAACGCCTCAATTTAGCGATATGGCCCGAGCAAGATCGGCATAACACCTTATTTTGAGGAGTTATGCTGCAATATTTCTGCATAACTCCTCTGTAAGGAGTGATATTCAACTTGGATTCTGGCTAAACACTTTGCTCAGAATGTTATACAGAGTAGAGAGAGGCAAAGCAGTCTAAACAATAGTTAGATGTCTTTTTTCAGTGCCCTGATCAGAAAAATCTAGCTAATATAGGGGCATTGCTAAAGTATTTGACTTATTAAAGTAATGATTTTACAAACATTGCCGCTAAGCCATAAAAAGCTAGAAGCATTTATTAAGCAAACTAGGCATTACAATATCGCTCCAATTTTCCTTCCAAAATACATACCCGAGGTTCAACAAAAACATCATCCTGTAACTCCTCTCTTGGTAGAGTTGATAGATGAAGCTTGTGAATATCTCGCAGTATGCGAAGCAAGTGAAATTGAAAACTTATTTAACTGCTTACCCTCCGGTTTCAAAATGTTTGTTAGCAGCAAAATTGAAACCGATGAACAGAGGAAGAGATTTGCTTTATATTGTATATGCTCAGAAGTTCAGCGTAGATACTTCTCTTTCAGGGGAGCAATTAATCAAAATTTAGATGAGAGTGAAGTACTCAAAATTTACCCTGAATTAGCCAGCAAAATAGATAAAGATGGCTTACTTTACATAGATTCTGACTTTGTTCTATTTGATGGTGGTATCCAGTATAAAGACCATATTCTTCACTACCATCAACTTTTGAGACGTGGATATACATCCAATCCAAATTTTGACTTTTTAGGTTTGTTTATCGCCTACTATTCATATACTAGGAATTCCAATCAATTTAGAATTGGAATAGATCATCGTCGAATCATGTCAAAAGAGTTTTATGCTCAGCTGATTGAGATGGATGGATGGCGCGGATTACCATTTGATAAAAACAAACTGGATGATCGAAACTACACGGGTTTAACTGTTGTGGAGCGGAATAAGAACTCATTATTTGAGCAGACTTGTAGTCTTGATCGCACTGAATTTAATTGGAGCTACAGTGATGGCATTAAAACATTTGAGATTGAGGAAATCTCAAGTGACAACTACACATTCGACCAATATTACTTTAATCGATATGTGCACAGTGAACGTGATATCCAACTGAAGGCGTTTCGTCACTTGGATGGAGCTGTTAAGGTGTATCTTACGGATAGTTATCCAAGCAGGAAAACCTCTTTTATGCCGAGGGAATTCAAAAGTTATCGGAAAATTAAACTTTGGCGTATTGATGGCGATATAAATTTAGAGGTTTGGAGCAATCTTATTTCACTCTTCTTTAAGTGCAATGAAATGATTATCAGATACTTCGATCCTGAGAAATTTGAACAAGTATTCGATTTACGAGTTCGTGACTTTGAAGCATGGAAGCTTTCTCAAGAAGAAAACACGGATGACACTTAACAATTCGCTTGGAGCGGATTATGGAAATGTCTTGGTTCATGGCAAGGATTACTCAGAACCGCTCAAGCCAACCGTTAGGCTTCACTCTTTACAGGTTGCGCTTGTCGACTTATTGTTCCTTTGCTGTAAGAGCCAACTTGTCCTTTTACTTCAATCAAGAATTTCTATGAACGAGCCAATAGATGATGTGGATATTGAGACTATCAGAGCTGAAGCACTTAGGAAGCTTGGGAGAAACATAGTCAATTTCTCAAAAATCGAAGCAGTCTTGAAGTATTTACTTTCAGTTAGCCAATTTGAGGGAACGAAGGAAACTTTTTTTGAACAGTTTCATAAAAATAAAAACAAACTTAGTAAAGAGACTTTAGGTAGGTTGGTTCAGAAATTTCATAAGAATGTTTTAGTAGATAGTAGCCAGGTCAAAGCCACAACAAATTCTTCTGATTCCGAATTTTCTGTCTCCTTCAAGGCCACTTATAATGATCCAAATTTCCTGAAATCTCAGAAACGTGCTCTTTTAGATATAGTAGTTGAGCGAAACAAATTGATTCATCAAGATTTGGCACTCCTTGATCCCAGTTGCGTAGAGGACTACCAAAAACTCATTGTTCTTTTGGACGAACAAAATCCTCGACTATTAGCTCATCTCGAAGAACTAGGCTGGATGATAGAGACAATTGGTGATAATTTTAAAACTTTACAAGAATTATCGAAGTCACCGGAGTTTCTTCAATATATA
Organism: Cyanobacteria bacterium P01_C01_bin.120; assembly: GCA_039027715.1. Classification (GTDB taxonomy): domain Bacteria; phylum Cyanobacteriota; class Cyanobacteriia; order Phormidesmidales; family Phormidesmidaceae; genus Halomicronema. The sequence goes on along the minus strand of JBCCJU010000131.1, from coordinate 13,517 downwards.
CAATCGAATCAAATTGATGTCTAACAATCCCAATGCACCGGCTCGGCTCAGTGTGATCGGTTAGCAGTAAAGGTGATTACAAACGTTTGTTGATCGCCTATGACTCAGATTATTGGACCTTAAGTGTACAAATAATGGAACTGCCTCACGGCTTGCTGTTATCGCCGATCGCTTCAGCATCAGCCAGGCCAGCGTAGGCATCGCCAAGCTGACGAAAATCTAGGACATCTTCGTGCGGACGAGCTTGTCGGGCGTAGGGAAAAACAGGGCTGTTCGAGGGCGTGGAGGCTTACATCGAAGCTCAGCGTATCCCTGTGACTGCGCTTAAAGTGAAAGCTGTGATCGCCGACTTGCCGACTCTACTCACTCAGCTTCAGTATCCCAATGTCTGAGTGGTGAGAGTTAGATGGAAAGTCAGGTGGATGTTGTGCATCAAAGGGGTTGTGATCGCACGTTCGTGCTTTGGTTCTTGCCGAAGCTGTAGTGTTAGGAGACGCGATCGCGAGAAAATGCTGTCATAAGTGCATAAATAATCTGAGTACTGTTGAGTTTATTCGCTGAAAGTAGGCTGTCTGCAAAACGGCACCCAGATCGTTAGACTGCAAGGCGGGCGCTGAGCCCTGGTCTACTAACTGAGCAATTTGCCCATGTCGCCATCCGGGTCTACTTTAATTTCCCCCACTGAAGCTTGCCAATACTGCTCCGTAGTGTCGCGGGCGAATGGCGAAGATCCCATCGGCACCGCGATCGCGGCTGATCGGTGGCTGATGATTGAGGTGCCGCGTCCGTGGGCCAAAAATCCGTGGCAGCAGGAATCACCCGCCTTGTTGGCATTGTTTCAAACCTTGGAAAAGCAGCCTCGCCTATGGCAGCAATTGCGGATTCTGGCGATCGCCCCTGACCGCGACTATTCCCGACCAGGCCATCGCCACGTCATCAGCTACCGGCGTCCCGGTCGGCTGTTCGCCCAGTACGAGGCCGATCAATATTGTGTGGCTGAAGCGCAACTGCCGCAGTTAGTGGAAGCACTGCTGTTTCAGCCGCAGCAGCAGCCGGAATTTGAGAGCGATCGCCAACCCGCCGTTCGCAGCCTGTTTGTCTGCACCCATACCCATTACGATGTGGCCTGCGGTCGATTCGGCACGCCGCTGTTTCAAACCCTGCGGCAGAACTATGCCAAAAACGAGCAGCTGCAGGTTTGGCAAATTGGTCACTTTGGCGGCCACAACTTTGCCCCCACCCTAATTGACTTTCCCCAGGGGCAATTTTGGGGCCATCTGGAACCCGAAATCCTCGATACGCTGGTGCATCGGCAGGGCGAGGTGACGGCACTGCGGCAGTATTATCGCGGTTGGGGCGGGCTGTCGCGCTGGGGCCAGGTGATTGAACGAGAGCTGTGGATGCAGGCGGGATGGGACTGGCTGGAGTGGTCCAAAGGGGAGCGAATATTGGCGCAGGATGGCGGCAAGCTACGGCATCGCCTGTTACGTTGGCTGCTGCGCTGGGTGCCCACAATTCGAGCCCAAGTGCTGCTAAAAAAGCTGGAGCAAAAGCGAACGTGGGCAGAGGTTGAAATTCAAGTGCAGCGAGACGGCCACTTCCTCAGCAATACTCACCGGGCGCGGGTGGCGGTGAGCCATACGGTAATGACGCAGCTCCGCTCCGGTAAAACTGCCGATTTGCATCCGGTTAGGCAGTACCAAGCGCAGCTATGGCCCAGTGGCAATAGAGAAGTTTCAGCGGCGAGGCGAGGATAAGACTGGAATAAAAAAGTCTTGTGGTCTGGCGGACTGCAGTACTTTATTCATGGAAAAATCTTCTGAGGGTGAGCACAATTGCGATCGCTCTTGCCAAACCAGATAGAGGCTGAATCACCTCCAGCCGAGGAGATTACTTGTCGCCAAATGACGACAGCTTCTAGTAACCGCTGATGGGAATTTCCCAGCCGTGGTCGTGAAGAATAATGCACTGCTGCCCGGAATAGCCGATACAGTTGTTGCGCTCCAGCTCTAACAGCAAACGGGTGACGGTGACCCGAGACGTGCCGATGGCTTCGGCAATTTGCTGATGGGTCAAGCGCAAGTTAATCAAATGCCCCTGCTCTGTCGGGCTACCAAATTTAGTTGCCAGCCAAGTCAGCAGCAGCTGCAGTCGTTTAGCAATTTGTCCGTGGCGAATGCGAATCAGTTCCTGCATCTGGGCGATGTGGGTCAACATCACCTGCTGCAGATTGCCGCACTGGCCGATTTCCAGACGCATCGCTTCCACATTGGTGAGGCACTCAATCTGGCAGGGCTGGATGCGAGCCAAGGGGTGGCCAACTAAATCGCCCGCTCCCCAAAAGCCAAGGGTAATCAATGCCCCCTCTTCGCCAATGGTCAATAGTCGAACGATGCCGACCCGAATCTGCCACAAGACCCCTTCTCTAAGGGGCATATACTCTCGACGCCTGAACGCCTGAATCGAAGCATAATTTAGCGGTGGCAAGCTGAGAGTGGAATCGTACATGGAGGGGAGGGATAAGTCTCAAGTAACCGGCTTTAAGGACAAGTGCCACATTTGGCTTCACTTTGAAGCTCCAAAAACGATGGCGACTGTTGACATAAATTCTCAATAAGTTAGTGTAGCACACTGCATTTTTTGTGGCTTGAACTGTTTCAGGTTCACCGAATCGCGTTTGTCTAGCGAGATCGCTGGGCTTCCCAGTGCACAATGAGTAGCACCCCTCGAAACTGGGAGATTTTGGGCAGCTGTCACCGTCCGAAAAGAGCGGCCGCTGGTGGATTTCTCGGCTCTGTCAGGCTCCCGATTTGTTTGAGAACCGGAGGGTATTTATTCTTATTTCACGATTTTCTGAAGCATTATTGGTGATACGACCAGATGACTGCTGGGGTCGAGTTTGATGGCGTGAAGTCTGGACAGTCTTTGGCGGCTTCCGTTAAAGCCGAGTGTGGATTAACCGCACACTGCAGCTGCTCGCAGTCAGAAAAATAGGCGCAGCGATGACACGGCATCGCCTGTAGCTGTCGAATGCGGATAAATTGACGGTACAGACCTCTTAGGGCTGCATACAAAAACCAAGTCATCACAATTAGCCACAATATCGGGCTTAGAGTGATGCCAATCAGCAGCAAGGCATTTGCGACGTACAGCTGCACCATAACAATTTGCCAGCAGTTAGGCGTCAGAACTCGGGTTCAGCTTTTGCCACAGCCAAGCATCGATCGCCAGTTGACCGCCACCATTCACCAAAAAGAACAGATAAAACGAAGCATAAAGCGCGGCTGTTTCTAGCGGCGTCACCCTAAACCCGTTGCCCTTGATATGGAAGAAAATAGCGACAAGCATCGTAAAAAATAATGCCGCTGCATTCAGCCGAGTCAGCAACCCCAAGATTAATAAAATTGCTCCAATCACTTCTGTATAAGCAGCACAGTAGGTAAAAAAGATGGGATAAGGTAGCCCGATATAGGTCACAACATTGTCGGCAAAGCCTTGAACATTCCCCAGCTTGTCCAGACCGTTATGGATCATCAGGCCCCCAGCGCTGACTCTCATTATCAGCCAGAGTACCTGAAACCAGAGGTTCGTGCTAACGGTGGATTGAAAAAGTAGACGGGTGAGAAGATTGGATTGCGGACTCGTGGAAACAGTCGTCATCAGCGATACCTAATCTGCCACTCTACTCTAGACTTTATTGAAAAGAATTCCTATTAATCAAAATAATTTAGTTATTTATATTTACAGAAAGTGATACAACCATAAAGTGATTTTCAGCAATTGATTTCCAGCTTTTTTATTCATTCCTAAATCAGTTTAAACCCCGTCCAAGTTGAAAACTTGAGTTTTTGCGATTTGATCAACCTCACCCAACCTCTCCTTTCAAAGGAGAGGAGCCGGAGTCCTAGAGCACTTTATCTTCAAGGGTAAAACCAGGATTTTCCTAAACCTCTCCTTCGTAAGGAGAGGTGGCGCAGGCGGTGAGGTTTGGTTAGGCGCAAAACTACAGATCTGAATCTGGATGAGGTTTAATACCCGCTAAAGATGGCCAGAAAGTTGGCCTTGTTCGTGGACTTAGAAAGCGCTGCCATTGAGGCTGTGTTCTGGTAACTATTTGGGGGCATATTATGAGACCGTCTCATCCAGCAACGGAGCTTAATCGCACGGTGTCAGCATTGGGCTTAGTTAGCCTGCTGAGCGATTTTGCTAGCAAGATGGTGTATCCCGTGACGCCGCTCTTTTTGACTGGGGTATTGGGGGCTCCTGCCTGGACGGTCGGCGTGGTTGAGGGTATTGCAGAAAGCACTGCCAGTATTCTCAAACTATATTCGGGTTGGTTGTCTGATCGCATGGGGCAGCGCAAGCCATTTGCCGTTATGGGTTATGGACTAGGGGCACTGGCAAAGCTATGCTTGGCAATTTCTTTCGTGTGGGGTCACGTATTGGGGGCCCGAGTCGTCGATCGCGTGGGCAAAGGACTCCGCGCCGCGCCGCGCGATGCCCTGATTGCGGAAAACTGTGCCCCCCATCAGCGGGGGCGAGCATTTGGTCTGCACCACAGCTTGGAAACCGTGGGAGAAATCGTGGGGCCGCTGGTCGGTTTCTGGGTGCTCTGGCAGTTTCCAGAAAATTATCGCGGCGTCTTTGCGATCGCCTTTATTCCCGCTCTGCTCAGCGTTTTGGTGCTGCTGGCTCTGGTCAAGGAACCGCGATCGCCGCGTCAGGAGCAGCGCGCCCGACCGCAATTTACCTTTCAAGGACTATCTCCGACTTATCGGCGGTTTTTGCTGGTGGTGGGGCTGTTTGGCTTAGGTAATTCGTCTGATGCGTTTTTGCTATTGCGAGCCCGGGATTTAGGGTTTGCCGGCGGTCAGGTGCTGCTGCTTTATGCCCTGTTTAACTTGGTGGAAATGGCGCTGGGGCTAGCGGCTGGCAATTTGTCTGATCGCGTGGGGCGGCGACCTCTGCTAGTGAGTGGGTATTTGGTATTTGCACTGGTGTACTTGGGATTTGCGATCGCCCCCAGCGCTACCGTCATCTGGCCCTTATTTATGTTTTACGGACTGTATTCCACTTTGACACGGGGGGTACAAAAGGCATTTGTGGCGGATCTGGTGCATCCGACCCGACGGGGAGCAGAAATCGGTACGTTCTATTTGGTTGTTGGGCTCGCGGCGCTTCCCGCCAGCTTGTTGGCAGGCTGGCTTTACGCTCAGGTGGGAGTGGCCGTCCCGTTTTTGGTGAGTGCTGGAATTGCCGCGATCGCCGCTCTGCTGCTAACGACGATGCAGCCTGCTAGAACCGCCTGAAACGTATCACCTGATACTTAAAGACGCTTTGGCACCCAATCAGAGACTTGCACGTTCGTTGATTCGGCACCGCCAAAATTTTCAGTTGATGACTTTTTCCGCTGGGCTTTTGGGCGCTGGGGCTTTGGTGAGTAATGGGAGATTGGTTGCGATTGGTTGCTAACCATCTCTGGCACCGTTTTTATGCGTTTGCGGGGATCGATGCACTAAGATAAAAAATATTTTTAGCAAACTTTAATGTAAGTGGACGGCTAATGAAATTTTCGCAGTCCTCTTCGGAAGGGCGACTCAAGGAACTGAAATTTTTTCGCTGGGTGTTATTGGGCGCCGCGATCGCTGCAGTAGGCGTGCATTTATCCTCAGCGCCGCTGCTGTTGCGGTTTGTCAACAATGTTTTTGGCGGTCTGGAGCTGGATGTGGTTGAGGAGCCCATCGAAGTCATTTTGGTAGAAGAGGAGGTACCAGAACCCGAAGCCCCCGTGACGCCGCCGCCCCCTTCCGAGGCAGCCATCGAAAATGAACCGGCGGCCTCGGCCCCGGCAGATTCGGCCCCGCCGCTGCGCACTTCAGACTCCGTTGTTCCGACACCGCCCACCGCGGAGTCAATTGAGACGGTGCCAACCGAATCCGCGATCGCGACTGAAGATGGCGTTGAAGGCGGCGAAGGCGCCGCTGGCAACGCGGGAAGTATTGGTTTGCTGAGGGGCGATGGCAGCACTGAAGGGGATCCCTCCGATCCCGTTGGTCCGCCCAATGTGCAGCCAGCACCGGTCGAACGACAACCCGTGCAGGAGGTGGCGCGCGCCCGACCGCCAGCGGCTCGACAGGTGGCCTGCAATCCTTGCTCGACGCCCGATTATCCGCTCTCAGAACAGCGTGAGCGAATCCAGGGACAGCCGGTTATCAACGTTATTTTTGATGGGAATGGCAATGTCGTTAGGGCCGTCATTGAGCGTTCCAGCGGCAGTAATGCGTTAGATCAGGCAGCCTTAGAGGAGGCCCAAGCGAATTGGCGCTTTGACGACCCCTATCGCTTGGGTGGCCAGGTTTCTGTGGAAGTGCCCTTTGTGATTGAAGGAACGGACCAGTTTGCAGCGGCGCAAGCTGCCGGTCAGCGAGAAGTGATTGCCCTGCCTGTACAGCAATCCATTGTGCCGGTATCGCCTGCCACCGCTGGAACAACGCCGACTACGGCGGCTCCAGCTGCCGATGATGCCGAGTCGGTTGAGCCCCCCGCCGCTGATGTAGACCCAGCACCCGCCGCTCCAGCTGGCGAAGAGCCGGTCGATGCTGAGCCAGATGACGGTGCCGAGCCGGTCAGTTCGCCCAGCGAAACCAACACGCCGCCCGCCGCTGGCGATCGCGTCCCTGAGTCAACCCCTCCGGCTGCGGGCGATCGCCCTAGTACGGTCGCGCCTGAGAGTCCGGCTCCGGCTGCTCCGGCCTCAATTCCTCAAGCCAATCCAGCTCCCCAGCCCGCGCCGGCACCACCGACCCCAGTGCCAGAAAGGCGCACCGAGCCGGCAAATGCCGAGGCGGCTGGGGAATAGGTGCAAAGTTTGCTGCCGCATGTGGCCGTTTGGGTGGGTTGGCTGTGCTGCCCATGTCGGCAGAAGCTGATGGCGCTTGAATTTGACAAGAGCGTTCAAAATCACGAGCTTACATGACTCATAACGGTGATTAAGTGCGATTAAATGCGATGGTTGTCCTATTTTCAATAATTGATTTCAATTCTCAATAGGCGTTAAAATGCTGCTTGCTGAGGGTCTACCGAGGAAGATCGTTTCTCACCGTAAGGATTTGAATGCGTCACGTTACCGGATTAATGAGCCTGGCGATCGCCGCTGGTCTCCCGTTGCTAATGGTTTTGCCGAGCTTGGCCCAAACTGCTGAAGATCCAGAAATCATTCAGAATAGTGCAGACATTCCGGCAGTTCAGGATGCACCCACTCCAGCTCAAAATAGTCAGTCTGCTCCAAACGTCGAGAATAGTCTGCCTGATGTCGAGCTCAATCGCCAAGAGACTGAAAATTTGCCAAGCAATCAGTCAACCCCAGCTCTTCCCAGTGAGCAGAACAGCCCCGCAGCCCCAGAAAATCTAGGACCGGAAACCTTACCCACGGAGCAGGAAACGCCCAACTCTCCAGAAGCTGCGGCTACCCCCATCACTCAGATCACGCAAATTCAGCTGATTCCCATTGAAGATGGTCTCCAAGTGGTTTTGGTCGCGGCGGATCCGACCGTACCGGAAGTTTTTCAGGTGCAGGAGCAAAATACTCTCTTGGTGGACATCGTGGGAGCGCAACTGGCGCTGCCCGACGGCGATCGCTTTCAGCAAGATAATCCTGTGCCCTCGGTGGCGTCATTCGCGATCGCCGCAGTCACCGACGACACTGTGCAAATCACCATTGTCGCGGCCACCGAAACCGCCCCCAATGCCTATCTGGAGCGAGCCGCCGAATCTCTGATTCTAGACATTGCCACCACGCCGCCCGATGAATCAACGAATGCTGATGACCTGCGGTTTGGCAACAACCTGCGCATCATTGTGGCCGCCGAACCCCTGCCTCGCTATCAAGTGTCTAGCGCCAGCGTTGGCACCCGCACCGATACCGATATTCTCGATGTGCCCCAGGGCATTCAGGTTATTCCTGAAGAAGTGCTCGAAGATCAGGGCAGCGTTAGTTTAGGCGATGCCCTCCGGAATGCCAGCGGCGTCAGCGTCGGGCGCACCGCCAGCGGTTCTCGCGCAACTACCCCCATTATTCGCGGCTTCGAGACGGACAATATTCTCCGAAATGGCCTGCGAGATGACACCCTGCGATTAGGGTCAGGTATCAGCAATATCGAGCGCATCGAAATTTTGAAAGGGCCAGCGTCGGTGCTGTTTGGGGCCGGCAATTTGGGCGGTACTGTTAACTTAGTGACGGAAGTGCCGCTGCGAGAACCGCGCTATGACGTGGAATTGAGTGCGGGTAATTATGCCTTTTATGGCACTGCACTGGATTTCACCGGTCCACTAGATGAATTCAGCAGCTATCGCACAAATATCGCCTATGAAAACCGCGGCAGTTTTGTGGATTTTGAAAACAGTGAATTTGTCTTTTTTGCCCCATCATTACAGGTTATTGATACTGAACAAACTAGCCTAATTATTGATTTTGAATATCTCTACAATCGTTCGCGCGGCAGCTCAGTAGGACTGCCAGCAATTTCAGCAATTGGTTTAGAAGACAACGATTTGGCTGAGCAAATTATTAGCGGCGGCGGCATTATCCCTGATGAGGATATTGAGCGGGCCGGCACTTTAGATATTCGTACAAATTCTGGCGAGCCGGATATTAGTCGTGCAGAAAGCAATATTTCACGCATTAGCTATCGCCTCGATCATCAGATTAACGATCGCTGGCGGGTGAGGAATGAATTTTTAGGGTCGTTTCAAAATACGGCAGAAGATAGCTTTGTGGCGGGCATCGGCTTTGCTCAGGTCGATGGTCAGCCTGATTTCAGCCTGATTAATCGGGTCTTTATTGACAATCCTAGTAACCGCGAAGCCTATACTTTAAACACTAATTTTGTCGGCGATTTTGCCATCGCCGGCATTGATCAAACTTTACTGCTGGGCGTCGAATGGTCTCAGGAAACCGAAGAAGATTTAGTGCTACAGCGGTTGTTTTTGCCCTTTCTTTCGCCAAATTCAGAACCCTTTAATATCTTTGAACCCAGTTACGATCCTAGTCGCTTTTTTCCGGAAGAAAATACCAATCCATTATTTGGCTTTTCCAATGAAAGAATTGGGACTGACAGCTTTACTCGTAGTCGCACCATTGGCCTTTATGGACAAACGCAGCTCAACTTGTCCGACAACCTGATTGTTTTATTGGGAGGCCGATTGGACTTTGCCGATCAGTTTTTTGTGGACACGGTAAATCGCGCTGATCCCGCTCCCATCGAATCTTCTGACAGCGCTTTTAGCCCTCGGATAGGCGTCGTGTTCAAACCCATTGAAGACTTATCGTTTTATGCCAGCTACACGGAATCGTTTAATCCGGTCATTGGCCGCGGCGAGACGGGAGAAATTTTCACCCCGGAGCGAGGCAATCAGTTTGAAGTGGGCATCAAGGCCGACATTAACGATCGCCTTTCCGCCACCCTGGCATATTATCAGTTGCGCCGCACCAATGTGTTGACCCAAGATCCCAGCAACCCGGGATTTCAAGTGCAGGTGGGGGAACAGGCCAGCGATGGGATTGAGTTCGACCTGGCGGGAGAACTGCTGCCCGGCTGGAATATTATCGCCAACTATGCCTACACCGACGCCCGCATTAGTGAAGACAATGAGTTTCCCGTGGGTCGTCGTTTGCTGAACGTGCCGGAGCACGCCGCCAGTTTGTGGACTTCCTACGAGATTCAGTCGGGCAGTTTGGCCGGCCTGGGCGTGGGCGTGGGGGTCTACTTTCAGAGCGATCGCAACGGCGATATTCGGGTGCCGTTTACGCTTCCCGCTTATACTCGCACCGACGCCGCCATTTTCTATCGCCGCGATCAGTTTCGAGCCCAGCTTAACTTTCAAAATATATTTGACGTTCGCTACTTTGAGAGCGCCAGAGATCAGTTTCGGGTGGTGCCCGGCGCCCCCTTCACGATTGTTGGCTCCATTGGCTGGGAGTTTTAACCCATGCAGAGATTCATTCGCATTTGGGTCGGGCAACTGGTTTCCACCATCGGTAGCTACATGACTGTCTTTGCCCTGATTTTTTGGGTCTGGGAAATTACGGGGTCGGCAACCAGTCTGGCGTTGGTGGCGTTTTTCTCGCAACTGCCGCGCATTGTGGTGACGCCGCTGGCCGGCATCATTGTCGATCGCTTTCCTCGCAAACAGCTGATGATTTTGGGCGACGTGGTGGCCATGCTGTGCACGATTGCGATCGCGCTGCTGTACGGCAGCGATCGTCTACAAATTTGGCATCTTTACACAGCGGTGGCGGCCTATGGCTGCTTCGGTCAAATTCAAACTCTGGCCTATTCCACCTCAATTGCTCTGCTGGTGGACAAAAAAGACTACACCCGCGCCGAAAGTATGGTGGCGGCAGTAAACTACAGCGGCGCTATTTTTTCCCCCATTCTGGCCGGGAGTCTGTACCCGGTGATTGGCCTGCAGGGCATCATCCTGATTGATCTAGGCACGTTTTTGGTGGCCTTTGTGATTCTGCTGGCGTCCACCATTCCGCCTCCGAATTCGCATGAGTCGGACGCTGCTCAGCCTCATGTGGACTGGTCAAATTTGACTTTTGGCTTCCGCTACATTGCCAGCAAGCCAGGGCTGGTCGCGATGGTGCTGGCCTTTTCCTGCTTTGCCCTGCCCAGCGATATTGGCAAAGCCCTTTACAATCCGATGATTTTGGCGCGTTCGGGCGGCGCCGAACAGGTATTAGGGGCCGTCACCACTGCCGCTGGGGTCGGAGGCGTTTTGGGGGCGCTGCTAGTCAGTTGGAGAGGGGGATTTCAGCGGCGCATTCACGGCATGCTGTTGGGATTTGCGGGGACAGGGCTTTGCAAAATTGGACTGGGTATTGGGCAAACTGCTTGGGTCTGGATCCCCGCCCACTTTGCTGCCACCCTGCTAATTCCGCTCTACTACAGCTCTAGTAACGCCATTTGGTATGCCAAGGTGCCGCCACCGCTGCAGGGCCGGGTCCTGGCGGCCGACCAAATGGTGGGACTGATGATTGGGGCGATCGCCCCCTTGCTGGCTGGCCCCCTTGCCGATTTTGTTTTTGAGCCTGCCATGCAGGTTGACGGCTGGCTGTCACCGATTTTTGGCCCCATCTTAGGCACTGGTGAAGGGGCTGGCATTGCCTTACTCTATACGCTAAGCGCAACGCTAATGCTGCTGGTTGGGCTGGTCGGCTATGGATTTCGGACACTCCGCTCTGTAGAAACCATTCTGCCTGACCACTCACCAGAAGCCAGCTTATCTGAGTAAAAGGGTTAACAGCTGATATCGAGAATGGGTATGGGCCAATCGTTGGGCGAAAAGCATCAGCACCTCACTCACGGCTTGAGGCAGCGGCTCCGTCGCCGTGACGCAGCCCAACAATCGACGGCGATAGGACCTGTCGAAAATGATGGGTTAGGGATTTGCAAAATTTGCAAAAGCTTAGGGCACGGCATCAATCAGCACTAAAAATACGGGCGTTGCTGAAAGTATGAATAAGCTTCATGGGCGCGTGAGCCAGATGCTCACACTGACGTTCATCTCCGAGACTACAATAATTGCGAATATTCCGCTTGCCAGGCAAATCCCACGAAACCGGCGACAAAACTAGGATGTACCCGCTTCATGACATATCAGCGACATCCTGTTGTCACTGAAGGGCCGGCTTTTGAAGTACCGCAAATTGCAGTTAGATTCGGCCATCTTTAGATAGCTCCGCTCCTAACGCAGCAAGGCTGTCCTGCCGCCTTCTGCCTTTACTCTGCTACGCACGAACAAAGCTCTACTTCCTTTAACCATCACAGCAGCGCTCAGTATCAAAACACAGTCAATCTAAGTAAATTTGTTGAAACCGCTTGGCGCGACTGGCCTGTAATACAATTATGGACAAAGTGTTAACCATAAATTTTATCAATGGTTATCCTAAACTCCATACCTAGGGTTGCCGTGCAATTTTTTCTCTACAGATCAGTAAAAAGCCGGTGAGTGAAGTCTTTTAGCGATTCAATACGGTTAATTTCGCTACTAAATTCGCGCTGAGGCCGATATTGCCTCCGGATATTTGCGGAGAAACTTAATAAAAAGACGGTTTATTTTTTTGAGTAGGGTGATACCATCTCTATGGACTATTGAGAGTGAATCTCATTATAAAGTTGTACTGAGCAGGAAATCTGAGAATCTGATAAGAAGAACCTGAAAGTTTTGGTGCTGCCGCCACATGAGTCTACTGCAGGCAGTGACAGTGATTTTTAGTACAGCAGCATACTGACGTGACTGGTCGATTGGAGGCTGGCGTAAGCCGCTAACTTTCAATTGTTCATTTTGTTGGTGCGCCTTTAAGCTGCTCTTTTTCTTGCGGGAATTGAGTGGTTTGAGTGGCGCTAGTGAGCACTTTCTAGTTTAGTCCTGGCGCCGTCAACGCTATTCCGGCGTTGCGGATTCAGAGTGCGATCGCCCGTCATCGATCGCCTTAATCTCCACAGATCAGCACAAATTCGACTCATTGGAGTGTTCTTCCCCCATGGTTCAAGTAAGTCTATCAACGTCTACCACTTTTGACGGTGACCTCAACGCCCTCGTAGAAGATCAGGGTACTGCCTTAACCGTTCGTTTTGACCTGGACGAGCCAGCCCCTCCCGGCGGTCTAAAGGTCTACATTGATAGCGACGTTGAGCAAATTCTCAATCGATTAGACTTACCGGCGGCAATTTCTAATCCTCAGTTTGAAAATCTCAATCTGTTTTCTACTCAAACTAATTTCGATAACTCGGGATTGGCCCTCGAAATTAGTGCGGGAGCAACCTTTGCCACTATTACCCTCAACATTTTTGACAATGAGGAACCCGATACGTTTTTGCCCGCCACTTTTGATGGCTTGGTGGAAACCGTATTCTCGCTCGTAACCGCCGACCAAATTGCTCCTGAGGACGTAACCAGCATTACCGGCGTGGACGATTACACCATCGATCCCGGCGCTGCCAGCAGCACAGTGTTTTTTGCTGATGATGCGACCCAACTGCCTGGCGCACCGGAGCCGCCCACCGAACCACCCACCGAACCGCCCACCGAACCGCCCACCGAGCCCCCCACTGAACCTCCGGCAGGTCCACCGGTGGTGAGCTTTGAGGCGGTGCCCGCTACGATTTCTGAGGAAGCCAGTGCCGCAGACCGGCTGCTGCGGCTAGAGTTTACGGTCGTCGGTGAGATTCCTGAAGGGGGACTCGTGGTTCTCCTTGAAAATCTTTTCGGCATTACCGATCAGGCAGACAGTGAAGCCGAGGGAGCTGCCTTTGAAGGCTTAGGTCTAGCGCCCCCCTTTGACCAAGAAAACAACATCATTGGTATTCGACTGCTGGAAAATCAAGCTGCGATCCAGTTGCCGATGATTAACGATCTGGTCGAGGAAACTACCACTTTTGAGTTCCAACTGCTGGAAGGTGAGGGCTACGTTGTCGATCCTGATCAGAACGCCACACTGTTCACCATTACCG
>JBCCJU010000130.1:0-16625 GCA_039027715.1 Cyanobacteria bacterium P01_C01_bin.120 | reverse complement strand
GCTTGTGGGCGGCTTTTTGCCCGCCTTGTTTTACGGCGTTTCCAGTGTATTTGCCAAAACCAGCTCTAATGCAGGGATGTCGGTAGGCGGTCACCTCTTTTTTATCGGCATTGCCATCAGCGCCATGGGCGGACTGTTCAACCTCTTTTTGCCGGGGCAGGTTCCTTCCGTCGCTGCGGCAGTCTCTTCAGCGATGCAGGGCATCTTGTGGGCGCTGGGCACCGGCTGTGTCGTCCTCGGCCTGCTGAAGTATCAGGCTCCTTTGGCAAAATTGGTGCCGCTTTACAACATGAATACGCTGGTGACATCAGGACTAGCGCTGGTTCTGTTTGCCGAGTGGCGCGACGCTGATCCCATCAAATTATTGCTGGGAGCGGGCTTGATTGTGGTGGGCGGCGTCTTGGTGTCTGGGGCATAGCTAGAGCCGAAAGCGTCCTGTCGAAAAGAGCCGATAGCCAAATGTCATCGTCACCATCGAGACGAAAAATTGCCAGAGGCTGGTGGGGCTGAGAATAGCGCGGCTGCTGACAAAGATACAGAGAATTCCTGCTGCTATAAACACCCAGCCAAGCTGTTTCATGAGGCCAAGCGGCATAAAGACTAGGAGACAAATCCCCGCAAATAGAAAAAAGATCGAAGCATCGGCGGCAATGCCTCGCCACCAGTAAGGGCTGACATTGGTGGTGAAGAAAATGTTTTTACCCAGAAAGTAGATGCCCAGCAGCATCAAGGCTAAGCCAAGTAATTGAATTAGTAATCTCATTTTGAGATGATATGTTTACAACAGAATTACGCTCTATTGAGCGCGCACAGGTGGTTCCCAGCTCTGAAACTGCCTGGCAATGATTAGCGGTAAACCTAATCCAATCGCTAGGTTTCCCAATAGCCAGAGCCATGACAGAGAGCTACTGAAGCCGTGAATGTAGAAGCCACGACGAGTCGAAGATAGCATTGCATCCCAAAGCAAGTGGGCGCTCATGCCAACGGCAAGCCCCATGGCACAATCCCGTAAAAGGCTTCTGAACCAGCGCTGGAGTGAGGTTTTGAAGGGTTGACGACTGAGCCAGATCCAGACACTCAGCAGGCCAACAGGAATGATGGCCGAATGAAACAGCCAGCTTCGATGAATCAGGAACTTGAGACCTGTCGCCTTGTAAAGAGGAATATCCCAGTCAGCGATCGCCATGTAGAAAAAGGTGTGGCTGAAAAAAGGAATGCCCAACTTGCAGAAAAAGAATAATCCACTAGCGCCCCAAACCAACATGATTAAGAACGTAATGGGATTGATTGTCCGAGCGGCGGCACGAGAATAGCGTTCTAGTAGCCACCAAAAGAGCGTTCCCACTGCTAAACCGATAGCAAAGTGCAGCAGTTTGTCGAGAAGAGGACTCATAGAATCACAAGAGCCCAGTCGAGAGCTCTGTAACTTTATACATAAATACAGCGCAGTCTTTAGAATTCCCGAAAATTGGATGAAAGATTTCTGCAGTTACTCAGCATCAACTGCTTGATTGACGATCGCGATCGCTGACTCAATGGGGCGAGCCATCCACAGTATTGAGCCTAGAGCGTTAGGCTAGCCAATAAATCTTTAGGGGACTTCGCCATGACCGATCCCACTAGCTTCTCTCTCTTTCTTGCCGCGGTGGCAATTATCACAGTCACACCAGGGCCGGATACGTTTTATGTGCTGGGTCGCAGTTTGGAGCAGGGGCGACTGGCCGGCATGGTCTCCGCCGTGGGTATTTTTGTCGGCAATTTGGGGCATACAACGGCGGCAGCGGTCGGTCTGTCGGCAGTCTTGATGACCTCTGCGATCGCTTTCAACATCGTCAAATATGTGGGGGCCGCTTACCTGATTTATCTGGGCTTACAGGCAATTTTGAGTCGCGATCGCCCCCATGCGCTACCCACTGCACCTCGGGCCAGCCTGCTCAAAATTTTTGGACAAGCGGTGCTCACCAACCTGCTGAATCCCAAAGCAGCGCTATTTTTCCTCGCCTTTATTCCGCAATTCATTGACCCGGCTGCTGGGCCAATGGCACTACAAACCTTGCTTTTGGGCAGTATTGTGGCGGCCTCTTCGAGTCTATGGCTGGCGGCGATTGGCGCTTTGGTCGCCACTGCCGGGCAAAACCTGCGCCGCAGTCCGCGAGTGGCGACTATTCAAAAGTGGCTGACTGGCAGCTTGTTTGTGGGTTTAGGGCTGCGGCTAGCGATCGCTGATTCCAGCGATTGATCAATCCATCAGACGCTGCTCCAGTTTGTCAGTTATCTCAGATGTACAGTGTCAGCAGGCAGACTCACCAGGGCAGTCGGCTGCCGTCCCAAGAAAAAAATGTGCCGTTGTCTGCTTCAGTCAAGTTGTCGATGATGGCCAACAGTTGAGTGACAGTGCGATCGACAGAAAATAGTTTTTCTGGGGGCACATTGCGTTGGAACGGTGCCGATAGGCGGGTGTCAGTTGTACCAGGATGTAGGGCAACCACTATGGTTTGCGGATTTTTACGACGATATTCGATCGCAGTCGTCTTAAGCAGCATATTGAGGGCAGCCTTCGAAGCGCGATAGCCGTACCAGCCACCAAGGCGATTATCCTCAATGCTGCCGATCTTGGCAGATAAATTAGCAAACACTGTTCGATTGTCTTGTCGCAGCAGCGTTTGTAAATGTTTAGCTAACAATACGGCTGGAACACTGTTGATCTGAAAATATTGCAGCAGTTGGTCAGCATCGATTTGGCGAAGACTTTTTTCCGGCTGCATGTTTTCCTGATGCAAGACGCCAACACAGTTCACTGCCAAATCGAGACGACGGCTCTGTGCCTGTATTTTGGCGGCTAGCTGAGCAATTTCGCCTTCTTCAGTGGCGTTGAGGGGCAAGCACTGTAGTTGGTCGTGAGTTTGCAATGCCAACAGGTCAGTGGCAGTTTCAGGGCGGCGGTAAGTTGCAAAAATGCGGCTAATGCGGCGATCGTCCAGTAACCGCTGAACAAAACCTAGCCCAATTCCCTGACTGGCTCCGACGACCAAGGCGGTTCCCTGCTGCCATGTTTGCGTCAATGCCCTCACCTCATAATGATTTCGATCACTTCATCATCTTGACGAAAACAGGGACTGTTGGCGAGCTTTGGTCCGACCAGCAAGCGCATCATGAACGGCTGAAACGATTAATCAAAGAGGCACTGCCGCTCTTCACACAAATTGTCACTTGATTAACAGAGATGACTATGAATATCCGTAAAGTTCAGGAATCGCAGGATCACGTGACGTAGATTATCTTACCAACCTGATACGGGTCACAAAGTAATTCATTGCAGCTCTCTAAACTAAGCCCTAACGCTTACTTCGCTTTTCTAGAGACGATCCAATTCTGGAATTGGAACCATCCATATTGATGTTAAGTCTAAGCACTTGGGCATATTAAGCCTATGTAGCGCTGACAGCACAATGTGTTGCCATCCTGGAACTATTTTATTTGTCCTATGACTTATACCACCAGCCAACCGGATACTGCAGCCAAACCTCTGACAGATGAAGACTTTGATGATAATCAGGATTTGAGCGAGGTGACGCCGCCAGATGATGCTGATTTGATGTCTTCAGATGATGACGATGATTTGATGGCCGGTGTTACGGTCGGTGTGAGCCAGACGAAAACCCGACGCACCACTGACTTAGTGCGTCTTTATCTGCAGGAAATTGGCCGTGTACGGTTGCTGCAGCGCGATGAAGAAGTGTCTGAAGCGCAGCACGTTCAGAAATACATGGAGCTGATTGAGCTGCGAGATAGCACTGGCGAACAGAGCGGTGGCGTGCTGGAAACCTATGCTCATCTAATGCGAACTCGCGATCGCCTAACGTCTCACCTAGGTTATCGCCCTTCTTTAGAGCGCTGGGCACAAACTGCTGAGGTGCCTTTGGTCGACCTCAAGCCCACTTTGATTGAGGGCAAAAAAGTCTGGGCTGAGCTGGCCGAGATTTCTACTGCCGAATTGGATGACCTGATTCGGGAAGGTATTCGTGCCAAAGAGCACATGATTAAAGCCAACTTACGCTTGGTGGTATCAGTTGCGAAAAAGTATCAAAATCGCGGGTTAGAGCTGCTGGATTTGATTCAAGAGGGGACGCTGGGTCTGGAGCGTGCGGTTGAAAAGTTTGACCCGACGAAAGGCTATCGTTTCAGCACCTATGCTTACTGGTGGATTCGCCAAGGCATCACCCGCGCGATCGCTACCCAAAGCCGCACGATTCGCCTGCCCGTCCACATTACTGAAAAGCTCAACAAGATTAAAAAGGCACAGCGCAAGCTATCGCAAGACAAGGGTCACACCCCTAGCTTAGATGACGTGGCCCGCGAACTAGAGATGACGCCTGATCAGGTGCGCGAAGTGTTGGTCCGGGTGCCGCGATCAGTCTCTTTGGACACCAAAGTCGGTAAAGAGCGCGATACCGAGCTAGGAGAACTTTTGGAAACCGACAGCATTTCTCCTGAAGAATTGATGATGCGCGAATCGCTGCGTCGTGATCTCAAGCAGTTGATGTCAGAGCTGACTGAGCGTGAGCGTGATGTTATTCATCTGCGCTTCGGCCTAAAGGACGGCACGCCCTACTCACTGGCGGAGATTGGTCGCACGCTGGAGCTGTCGCGTGAGCGGGTCCGCCAAATCGAATCGAAGGCCCTGCAAAAGCTGCGTCAACCCAAGCGCCGCAATCGCGTCCGTGACTATCTGGAAGCTCTGGGCTAATCCTCGGCTGCTGGGCTGACCAATAACAGCCCAGCAACTTTTGACAGCCGCCGCCTCAAGCAGCAAAGGCTGCAGTCTTTCAGCGGTTCAGGTGATGAAGCATAGCCGGGCTAGCTGCTACGGATGTTGCCATTGCGAAACTCTACCAACATCAATCATTTGACTTTGCACCCTGCTTGATTGAGCCACTGTGGCTTATGTCGAGCAGGGTGTAATACTATGCCGCAGCGGCTAGTGAGGCACCAAAGGTTAGCAAGAAAAAGCCGGGTTAACTTGAGATGAGTTACTGTTTTGGCGGCTCCGTCAAAGTGACCAACCAATGGTTGTGCGATTGCTGCAATACTAGACCATCACAGGTCTGTAAAAACTTCGGCAGGTTCGACGGCAAATCTAGCTCCTTTAGAGTCGCTTTCATGGCACAGCCATGTTGCTGACGAAAGGTTTTGGCAATCTCTCCCACCCCAATCTTCTGACTATCGGTTTCTTTGAGCAGTCGTTTGACAATACCAACTGAAACGATTTTCAGTCCTGCGGGCGTAAATGCTTTAGTTTGCTGACTGCTAGATTTGTCATTCGTCGCTTGAGTGGTGTTGTTGGGCGATCGCATTCGAATATATGTCTGGGAATCAACCTTTTTGACGAAGACTTCAAAGGTGACTACAGTCTGAAACCACGCTTTGGGAGATTTAGCCAGACCGTGATGTTTGACAAAGTCTCTGAGCGGAAATTGAAACGTTTTCCTAAAGCTCGATGCTAACTGAGATAGCGATATACCAGTCTCAGCTGTGGGTTTTACACAGGTTTGACAAAACTGTATGCCCTGCTTGACGGAAGGCATTTGAGCCGGTCGAGGCAAGTTGAACGCAGTTTTTTGCTGAGTGCGGCAATCGGTCAGCGTCAGCGTATATTCATGTCGCTGTAGCAAGGAAACATCAAGGCACTGACAGTTCAAGATGTCACGCAGGTTGGTCAAATCACTATCGTTAGAGCAGACGATCGCGGCCTTAACCGCAGGCAAATGCACGGACATAGAAGCGCCGAGCACCGTCATCTTGATATCGGCTAAATTCTTGCCGCTGGGAACGTGAATCAGATGATAGCCTCGCTGATGGAGAACTTGGTCTCGGTTTCCGAGCTTTTTCCAATTGCCAAACGCAAACTTCAATGACAATGGATATTGGCACTGCTTGTTCAACCAGGCTTCAGCGGTTTGATCAAGGTCAATATTTTCTGCATCGACCAACAAAATTGAAATGGCTTGTAGACTAGGGTCTAACTTCTCTGGAGTGCGATCGCCCTTGTCCTCATTCACCACAGCACCGACAGCTTGTTGAAGTGGCGAAGAATTTTCAGGCGGTAATTTAGCCGCCAAATACTGATTCAACTGTTGGTAAAGGTTAGGAGTTGCCGCTGCTGGCACCAACAGTTGCGCAACTAGATGGTCAATGTGGGCGATTAACGTAGCCTGATCGACTGGCTTTTGTAAATGAGTTGAAAATTGTCGAACCAGTTGAGGCTTATGGTCGACTAGCGAGAGGTGGCGAAATCGCTCTTGAATCCATTCCGGATGGGCAGTTTGCAGTTTAATCAGAAGCTCACAAATTTTACTTGCAATCGCCTCATATGTAGCTAATGAGGGCGAGCATCGGTCAGCCAGAATGGGATGAGTCACAGTCGATTAACGTATTACGATATCTCTGAATACAACCCTGTTTAACTAGATTACACCTCGCTAGTAGTTGGGATTCCCTCACTTAATAGTCACTTATTACTTACATGTAAATTTTCTGTTGTACCTTGCCAGCGAATCAGTCCCTCAAATCTCCCAATTCTGGAAGACTTTGCGATCGCAATTTTTCCCAGAAGCTGATAGGCAGAGAAGCGTAAATGCAGGATATTGGCGTTTCATTCGAGACGTGTATACGTAGTAGCTACAGTCACCGGGGTACCTGATCATCATGCAGCGCCATCGTGCGAGCAGGTACCCCTTAGACTAAGTTGAGACCGATGTACCGCCGCTGTTGTCAGCCAAGTTGCGATCGCTCAGAGATAGACTTAGTCGAGTAATGCCAGTAAATAAGATACTGATGCCCAGGAGTGTTCCCAGCACCCAGGGCGCATTGAAGGGAAACTCCAGCCAAATCATGCCGCCCAGTACCAAAGTCGTCAGGGCGTTAATCAGCAGCCAGATCCAGCCTTTGCGAGGTCGCACTTGCAGCGCCAAAATTAGCTCAAAAACCCCTTCAGTGAACAGAAAGCTGCCCAGCAGTAGCGTCAGAGTCAGCACGCCAAAGCGCGGGTAAATAAATAGCATGGCACCTGCTGCGCCATACAAGATGCCCAGCAATGCTTTCCAGACAGTGCTACCCTGTTCGCGAGTTTGATAGGCATAAACCAGCTTGGCCGCGCCGCTGGAGAGCAAAATCAAGGCGACCCAAGTTTCAATGAATAGCGATGAAACCACCGGCAGGGCGATCGCGACAATGCCCAAAACCGTCAGCAAAATTCCAGTCCACAGCGAACGATTGCTCGATGGAAGTGGCACTGGCAATTTTTCCTCGATTGATGTGTTTCCGTCCATTGATTTAGCCTCCAAACTGATGCGACGGCAATAGAACTGATGCAGTTGAATTTAATTTTGGCCCCATCCCCAATTCTGAAATTACTCAGATTCAGATGTCTCAGAGTCAGAGAATCACAGGGTTATGCGTGATCCTTGAATAATTGCAGCTTAAAAGAGCGATACTCACACGCACAGTACCTTAGGGCAGAAAATCGTATTGCCACTCAATGGGAATTCAGGCAGTCAAGCGATTGTTGGGGATAGCCGCCACAGCCTACACCGCAAAAACTTTACAAATACTGTGGCATTTCCTTGAGAGTGACAGTAGACTTAGGCGTTCCTATATAAGCGACAGGGCTTCGTAACAGCGATAGCTCTAGATGTAGCGCATCTGTCGACTAAACTTATCTTTTAACGCTATGGGTAGCCACCTAATGCTTAGTATGGCAAAACTTGATTTCTCGTTATGACTGGGCTTGGCGGTCCGGCAGCACATCCGGTACAAGCTGCTTTCTCGAAGTAAATCTGCCAGCAGTCTTGTCATTTCTTTGCAAATTAAGTACGTTTGTTTTAATCGCTCAAGCTCTGGCCAGTGCATATTAAGCGCGTAGAACTGTCTCATTTCAAGTCATTTGGTGGCACAACTGCGGTGCCGCTGTTGCCTGGGTTCACGGTAATTTCGGGGCCGAACGGTTCTGGTAAGTCAAATATTTTAGACGCACTGCTGTTTGCCCTCGGGCTCGCCAGTTCTCGAGGGATGCGAGCCGATCGCCTGCCGGATTTAGTTAATCAGAGTCATATCGGGCGACGCTCTACAGCGGAAGCAACCGTCACGGTGACGTTTGATATCACGGACGTGTCTCCAGACTTAATCATTGACCGCGACGCTAATCAAGCAGCCGATAATAGCGATGCGATCGACGTCACGGCCCTACCCGCCAGCAACGAAACGTCACCGGATGATGCGGCTGAGCGGCCAGTATCGGCGGCGAGCGACTCGGAAAATAAGGTCGTACCGCTGCCGTCGCCAACACGAGAGTGGATGGTGACGCGGCGCTTACGGGTGACCAACCAAGGCACATACACCTCGAACTACTACATCAATGGCGCGCCCTGTACGCTGACTGAACTGCACGAGCAGCTACAGCGCTTCCACGTTTATCCCGAAGGCTACAACGTCGTTCTGCAGGGAGATGTGACCAGCATTATTTCGATGAATTCTCGCGAGCGGCGGGAAATTATCGATGAACTGGCAGGTGTGGCTTCTTTTGACCGCAAGATCAACCAGGCACTGGAAAAGCTTGAGGTCGTGCGCGAGCGTGAAGAACGGTTTCGCATGGTGGAGCAAGAGCTCATTGGGCAGCGCGATCGCCTTGCCCAAGACCGTATCAAAGCCGAAAAATATCAGCGTCTCAAAGTCGAGTTGCACGCGCGCACTGACTGGGAAGTCGTGCTGCTTTGGCGGCAGCAGCAGCAGCAAGTGCATACTCTGCGGCAGCTGATCCAGGCAGATGCCGAAGCGATTCAGCAGTTCGGCGAGCAAATGCGGCAGTCAGCCACCACGATGCAGGTCACGGCGCAAGCGCTGGAGGAATTGAATACTCGCGTTAAAGCCTTGGGCGAGGATGAGCATTTGACGCTGCAGTCCCAGTTAGCGACTCAAGAGGCGGAACTGCGGCAGTTGCAGCGCCAACAGCAAGAACTCGCTACTGATGGTCAAACGACGGCGGCTAACTTGCGACGGAGTCAGATTACTCTACAAGAGCAGCAGCAGACGCTCTCCCGACTCGCCGAAGAAATTCAAGTGCTGCAGCAGGGCGAGTTGGTGACGCTAACCCGCCAATGTGAGGAGGCGCAGGCGGCGCTGCTAGCGAAGCGAGAAGCCACCAGCGCGATCGCTAGTGCCTCTCAAGCTTGGGTCAAGGAGCAGACTCAGCGGCGACGGCAAATTGAGGACTTATTGCAGGCTTTAGAGCCGCAGCGATCCGAGCAGGTCCGCCTGCAAGAGCGAGTCAGTCAGCTCACCCAACAGATTGCAGAATTAACCGCCACGATGCAGGCGCTAGCCCAGCAAATAGCTGATCAAGATCCGGCGATCGCCGCTGCTGCCGTTGTCGACAGCTCTGAAGCCGAAATTCAGCGACTGGCCCAAGCCGTTGCCGACGCTGAGCGAGAGCTGCAAATCCAGCAAGAAACTCAGCAGCGGCTGCTACAAGAACAGCGACAAAAGCAGCGAGAACTCGACAAGCTGGAAGCGCAAACCCAAGCAATGCAGGAAAGTCAGGGCACTCAGGCAACCCAAATTCTGATCGACAGCGGCCTGCCAGGAATTTGCGGCCTGGTGGCACAACTGGGACGAGTCGATCCGCGCTTTCAACTGGCGCTAGAAATTGCGGCGGGGGGACGGCTGGGATATCTGGTGGTCGAAACCGATCAGGTGGCGTCTGAGGGCATTGCCCTGCTTAAGCAGCGGCGAGCCGGTCGCGCTACTTTTTTGCCGCTAAATGCCATTCGCGTGCCCAAAATCAATCGCATTCCTGAGTGGAAGCGTCCTGATGGCCTGGTGAATTACGCCGTTGACCTGATTGACTGCGACGATCGCTATCGCAAAGTGTTTGAGTTTGTTTTTGGCAGCACCGCAGTTTTTGAGACCCTGGCAGACGCCCGCCGCCAGCTGGGGCAGCAGCGCATGGTCACTCTTGACGGCGAACTGCTGGAAACTAGCGGCGCGATGACTGGGGGCAGCCTGAACAAGCAGCGAGGCCGGTTACATTTCGGTACCGTCGAAGCGGGAGAATCGGAGGAAGCGATCGCCCTACGCGATCGGCTCGCTGAGATTGACCAGATTCTGGGCCGCTGTGAGCAGCGCCTGGCTGCCGCGACTGCCGCCGTCAAAGCCGCTGGTGATGCCTTAACAGAGGCGCGTCAACAGCACCGCGAGCAAGAACTACAGACCGAGCAGGCTCAGAAGCAACTGCGGCAGCTCCAGCAGCAGCGCGCCCAAGGAGAAAGCCGCCTTGCCCAATACCAGCAAGAGCTCACAACCGCTCAGAGCCGCCTGGTGGAACTGGCGGCGCAACTGCCGGAACAAGAAGCTAAGTTGGAAGCCCAGCGCGTGGCTCTTGCCGATCTAGAGCAGTCCCAAACCCACAGTGAATGGCAGCAGGCGCAGGCCGCCGTTCAGGCCCTAGAGCAGCAGTTGAGCGATCGCCAAGCCCGGCTGCAGGCTGCCGAAAACCGCCTGCGGGACTTCCAATCGCAGCAGGAACGAACCCAAATCGTGATTCAGCAGCAGCAGACCCAAATTACCGACTATCAGCAGCAGCAGACCCAACAAGAGCAGCAGCGCCTCGCCCTAACCACCCAGCAAACCGAGCGCAACACGGCCATGCAAAAGCTGCGCCAGCAGTTAGGTGCGCTCGACGCCCAACTGGCTGAGGAAAAGGGCAAGCGCGATCGCATCGAAGGGCAATATCGCGAGCAGCAGACTCACCAGCAGCAGCTCGAATGGCAGCGCGAAAAACGCTTCGAAACCCGCAAAGAACGCCAGCAGCAGCTTGCTGGTTTAGAAACTGAGCTGCAGGCCCAAACCGCCGACCTGCCCGAACCGCTCCCTGAAATTCCTGAAGACATTGACTTAGAAGCGATCAAGAAACAGATTCGCTCCCTACAGCGCCGTCTCGAAGCCCTAGAGCCGGTCAATATGCTGGCGCTGGAAGAATACAACCAAACCCAAGAGCGCCTGGAAGAACTCTCCCAAAAACTCACCACCCTGCAAGAGGAACGGACTGAGCTGCTGCTGCGTATTGAAAACTTCACCACCCTGCGGCAGCAAGCCTTTCGAGAGGCCTTTGATGCCGTCAATGAAAACTTCAGTGAAATTTTTGCCCAGCTCTCAGACGGGGACGGCTACCTGCAGCTTGATGATCCCCAAAATCCATTTAACGGCGGCCTCAATCTAGTGGCACATCCCAAAGGCAAGCCAGTGCGGCGACTAGCTTCCATGTCCGGGGGCGAAAAGTCCTTAACGGCCCTCAGCTTTATCTTTGCGCTGCAGCGCTATCGTCCGTCGCCGTTTTATGCCTTTGACGAGGTAGATATGTTCCTGGACGGCGCGAATGTCGAGCGACTTTCTAAAATGATTAAACAGCAGGCACAGCAGGCACAGTTTATCGTGGTGAGTCTGCGCCGCCCCATGATCGAAGCCGCCCAGCGGACTATTGGCGTTACCCAAGCGCGAGGAGCCTACACGCAGGTGCTCGGCATCAACCTAGAGGCTCAGAGTGCCTCCATGTAGATCTGTTAAGATCGGAATCCTCCTGTAAAATCGTTGATTAAAGCCCTGCGGTTCGCTCGCTGACTTTAAGTTTTCACTAGGCTCCGGCTATGACCTCATCCTATGACCAGTTTCGTCAACGCTCCGATTTTTTAGGCACGCAAGTTGTGACACGAACGGCAGGGAAAAGCTTAGGATTTGTCAGCCAGCTATGGGTAGATGTCGATCGCTGTGAAGTTGTTGCAGTGGGACTGCGAGAACAACTGCTGCCGGGAGTGATGTCTGGGACTGAGCACATAATGCAGCTCAGCAGCATTCGCCAAGTAGGGGACGTGATTTTAGTTGATGATGACGACGTCATTGAAGACGATCTGAACATGGCTCCTTACAGCATCATGCTCAATTCCGAAGTCATCACTGAGTCGGGTGAACTGCTGGGTCGTCTGCGTGACCTTAAGTTTGATGTTGTCACCGGTAAACTTGAGTCAATCATTATTGCCTCTTTTGGCTTGCCAAAAATTCCCGACCAGGTAATCAGCACCTATGAGCTACCGGTGGATGAGATTGTCAGTAGCGGCCCGGATCGGTTGATTGTGTTCGAAGGCGCAGAGGAAAAGCTGGTACAGCTCAGCGTTGGCATCCTAGAGCGGTTGGGCATTGGTCGTGCGCCTTGGGAGCGTGATGACGACAGCGAATATATCATGCCGGTTTCCACCGCTAATCAGTTACCGTCTGGGATTCAAACGCCCGTTGAGCCGCTGCAGCAGACGCGCCAGCCGATGATGGAAGAGCGCTGGACTGAGGATGACTGGGGAGAGCCTGAACCCATTTCAGCAGAACCGATGCCTCAACGGCAAGCTGAGATGGCCTATCGTGAAGCCCCTTTAGAAGAAGACAACTGGCCTGCCCAACCCGCGAATCCTGCTCCAGTCAGCTATGAAGCCGACGTTAAAGAAGTCACTGAAGATATTTGGACGGACGACGAGCCTGAGCCCTACAACGCGCCTCCAGTCAACATTCCTCAGAAGAAGAAAGTGACTGAATACGAAGAAGAACTGGATTATTAATGCAGAGCGTAAAGCGCGGAATGTGGAATAGTGCTTGGTTGTTAATTCTCAGCTCTTGATCACCCGCCACCTCATCCGCTCCATGACTCCAAAGCCCCGTCACTCAATCATTCCCATACCACCCTGTTCTAGTAGTGGGAAGAAATGTCCGACGGGTCCTTGGCCTTGGCCAATGCGCAGGGAATGTTTCAGGGCTTGGGTAACGTAATCTTTGGCGTCGCGAACAGCGGTGAGCGGAGCTTTACCCAGAGCCAAGTTAGCAGCGATCGCCGCTGACAATGTACACCCAGTGCCGTGAGTGTCGTCAGTATCTATGGTTTGTGTCGTCAGCGTGAGCGATTGCTGGCCGTCATACCAAACATCAATGCCCCGCAGTTCTCCGGTCATGCCGCCGCCTTTGACGAGTACCGCCTGCGGCCCCAAATCAAAAATTGTCTTTGCTGCTGCTTGCATATCAGCCAGGGTGTGAATAGCTTGGCCGCTGAGAATTTGCGCCTCATAGCGGTTGGGGGTAAGCACAGTGGCTTGGGGGACTAGATGGGTTTTGAGGATAGCAATCGCCTGATCGTCAATCAGTTGGGCACCGGTACGAGAGACCATCACTGGGTCAACCACCCAGGCGGGCACTGCGATACGCGCGATCGCCTCAGCAATGGCTATCATAATTTCGCTATTGAGCAGCATGCCGAGCTTGGCGCTCTGTACGCCAATATCCTCAACCACAGCGTCGATTTGGGCAACCACAACCTCCGGTGAGAGGGCCTCTACGCGGGTGACACCGCAGGTATTTTGAGCAGTGATGCAGGTCAGGGCGCTAGTGCCGTGCACGCGATGAAACGCAAAAGTGCGTAGATCAGCCTGAATCCCAGCGCCGCCGCCGCTATCCGAGCCGGCGATTGTCAAAGCCACTGGGGGAGTCAGCGAATTCGCCACAAATAGGCTCCTTGATCAATCATCAAAGTCAAGACAAAGCGACCTCATCCAACCGGAAAAGGCCGATAAATCATCCTCACAAAGGGAGTCAATTAGCGGTTGGGGCGCCGCTTTTGCAAAAACTCCGGAATATCCAGTCCACCAACGCCGCTGCCACCGGTTTCTGGTGTCTGTGATGAAACGGCATTAAAGTTATTACGCTTGAGCGGTGTAATGCGAGAATTTTCAAGCTGTCCGCTGTGAGAGGATTCCAGATTAAAGCCGGTCGCAATCACGGTAATCTTCACCTCTCCCTGCATGCGCTCATCAATCACCGCACCAAAGATGATATTGGCGTTGGGATCGACTGCTTCATAGATGATTTCAGCAGCAGCATTAACTTCATGTAGGGTGAGATCCGTACCGCCTGTAATGTTAAACACTGAGCCGGAAGCGCCATCAATAGATGATTCAAGCAAGGGGGAAGAAATAGCAGCGATCGCAGCTTCACGAGCTCTCGACTTACCAGAGCCCAAGCCGATACCCATAAGCGCGGAACCGGCATCAGCCATAACGGCCCGCACATCAGCAAAGTCCACATTGACTAAGCCAGGAATCATAATGATATCGGAAATGCCCTGAACACCCTGGCGCAAAACGTCATCAGCCGATTGAAAAGCTTCCTGAACAGGCGTCTGCTCAGAAATCACGGACAACAAGCGATCATTGGGGATAACAATTAGCGTATCGACCCGGCTCTGCAGAGCCTCAATGCCTTCATCCGCCTGACCTGTACGACGACGCCCCTCAAACGTAAATGGTCGGGTTACCACGCCCACCGTCAGCGCTCCAGACTCCTTGGCTACTTCCGCCACCACCGGAGCAGCACCCGTGCCCGTGCCACCACCCATGCCAGCCGTGATAAAGACGAGGTCAGATTCTTCCAGGGAGGCGGCAATCTCATCGCGCGATTCTTCAGCCGCTTTCTGACCGATGGCTGGATTGCCGCCAGCACCCAAACCTCGAGTTAACTTTTGCCCAATTTGCAGGCGATTTTCTGTAGCGGTGTTGAGTAACGCTTGGGCATCGGTATTGACGGTCCAGAATTCAATTCCAGAGAGACCACTGTCAATCATACGGTTAACAGCATTACAACCGCCGCCGCCAACACCGATAACTTTGATTTTTGCGATATTACTGGGCACAGTCTCACCGTTTAGGAGCATTTCTCCAGGAACTAGTCCGGGGTTTTCACTGCCATTGTCAGAGGCAAGAGAGGACTCAAGCAGAGAATTATGGAAATCTTCTACCATCAATCGGCCATCATCCTCAACTGGAACATGAGCACCATCTTTCACGAAGTGGCTATCATCAAAATCAATCAGCGCTGAACCAGAAGGCACCAGTCTCTAACCCCACGCAAAACGATGATTTCGAGCAAGCAACACCCCATAGGATTTAGACAACTATAAAGTACTTCGGTGGAAAAACCAAACAAACTGCAGAATGCCTGAAATTACTGGTTTGAAAGCTACTTATATCGATTCTATGAAGACAATCGCGGCTGACTCAAACCAAGCTGAAAAGCAGCTATAAGAATGTCTAAATTTCAGCAGGGCAATAGGGATTTCATGTTTTTTTAAGGTGAATCCGCTGTCGGTTGCTGGTGTTGAGATAATTTCACAGACGGGACCTGAGGATTAGTCAGATCGACATAATCCACTGCTGGTGCCTTTGGGTCATTGGTCAGTGAGCGCAATTGTGGCAAAAGTGCTAGTTGCTCAAGCAATCGCTGGGGCTCATAAACTCCACAGTGAATTTCTCCAATTTCAGTGTGCAGAATCAAGTTGTTCGGCGATCGCCAATCAACTTCGTGAATATTGACGGAGCTCGTCTGCAGAGCTTGATAAAGGGACGGCCATTGACGCTGATAGCGCTGATGAAAACCGCGAACCTGCAGTTTGGGCACCGCAAAGTCATGATTAAGGCCCCCAACGTCAGATTGAGCCATCCACTGCCCGGTGTCATCAATTAAACCGGGATGACTCGTAGGAGCGGGATCACCCACAGTCACGCCGGGGCGTGAAGGGATAGTGACAGCAACGGGCAGTCGTTCTTGCACCACCACCGCCATCCGAGGCGGAAAGAGTTGACGACTCACCCAAACCTGATCAATCGGAGCCTGCGTACTCAATCGCTCGATCAAAGCCTCTGGCTCAATATCAAAGATGCGTTGGGGATATTCCAGCGCTAGCAATTCGTGAATGCTAGCGTCAGTCAACATTTTATTACCGTCAATCACGACCTGATCAGGATGGTGCAAAAGTAGCCAAAACGGATTGCGTATCAGCCAAAAAGCACCAGCAGCTAGTCCAGAGATGGCTAGCACTCGCCAAATATTCTGTAAATTACGCACACGGCGCTGTTTCCTAAGGCTGCGACGGCGTTCAGAAAGTTCTTCAGCAGAGGGCGTAACTAGGGGAGTCATGGACGATTGCAATAGCCGCAAACAAAAATGGAGAAACCAGACACGCTCGGAGTTGAGCGCCAATTAAGGTGTCGATTTCAAGGCTGTGGAGTTGATTGTAGCGACTCTCGCAGGGTCTGCAACTGCTTTTGCCAAGCAATCGCCAACTCATCATCCGTAAAGGGAATCCACCGACAATCACCACCAGCTAAATCTAAGACTAAAGCCACTTTGCAGCCCTTCGGGACTTCAGTCGATGCGGCTGCAGAGGCAGCTTGCCAGAGTCGAACGCCATTGATGGCCGACAAGGCCACTGCTTGCAATTGGGTGGGACCCTGTCGGGTAGGTTGGCCCCACACCAAGCGATCGTCCACCTGACCTAAGGCCGCGTAGATATCATATTTAGTCCGCTCAAACTCTGTCGCCCACCGCTTATAGGCTTCTAGCTTTTGATACTCGTGCCAACCAGCCCCAGCCAGCCAAACAAATACGCCTAATAACGGTAGCCAGAGTAGTCCACGTTCCATATGGTTTATGACTCAAACAGTTTTAGCAGTCCGTTTTTACCTTAACGGTCTAGAACCCGACTCGGT
>JBCCJU010000129.1:0-16687 GCA_039027715.1 Cyanobacteria bacterium P01_C01_bin.120 | reverse complement strand
CTATTAGCCATATTGTTGCTTAGACCAACCACATTTTGTGACAATGATTTGGATGAATCATGAGACTGTCATGCATAGGTCATAGGTCCATCACCAACTTGAAGCCGGGTAATGTGCCGGGAGACAGCAACTCCACCACCACGGTGGGACTCGCCTCTTCTTGCCAAGTCACGTAGCTCAGGCGCATATCATGGCCATCGTACAGACGCGGCACCCCAAGCGCCAAAAACCAGTCCGGTCGCTTATGCCAGAGCGGGTGCCGAACGTCATAGTAGACATTCAAATCCATACCGGTGAAGTAATTGTCCGAACTGTAATCACTCAGCCGCAGGGTGGCGCTGAGCAATTGCGGCTGCAGGGCGTGAAATTCGTCTGGCAATCCCGGTTCGTCAGGCCACTCGCTGGGCAAATCATACATCGTCGGCAAAGTTTCACGCGGCGATCGCGGCGGGTCAGTTTGCTTAACCGGGGGCCAGTAGAAGGTCATAGTTGATGGTAGCGACGCATGCTGTGAGCACTACTGTCAGCTATTTTAGACAGAAACCTTTGTCTTCAGCGTTGATCAGCGAACCAGCGGACGAAAAAGCGATCGCAGCTACCATGCCCAGAGTCACCCAACGGCGTATCTAGGGGCTCAAATCCTGACTTTTGATCCAGGCGTATAGCCGCGTGCATCTTGTGAAATGTTTCCAAATAGCAGCCCCGGTATTGATGGGTAACGGCAGCGCTGAGGAGCTTTTGCATCAGCGCTTGGCCCAGACCTTGGCCACGAAGGGCAGGCGAGAGATACATTTTTTGCAGCTCGCACATGGCCTCATATTTGCAGTCAAAGGGGGCAATCCCGCCGCCGCCGATTACCTCTCCGGCGGCAGTAATCACATAGTAGACGGCATTCGGTGCTGTGTAGGCCTGCGACAATTGATTGAGTTCAGGATCGGCCCAGGCAAAGCCGGCACAATTGGCGCCAAATTCTGTTAGCACTTGGCGAATGATGGCAGCAATGGCGGCATCGTCCGCAGGGCGAATTTCCCGAATGGCAAACGTCATCATGCGAGCTTAGGGCCGTGGGCCGGGATAGCGGCGATCGCGGCGGGCAAATAATTTTAAGAATGGTAAGCGATTTTGCACCTGCCGGGGCTTAAGCTTTTTGCCCAGTTTGTCCAAGGCCGACGGCTCTGAACTGGGGGGCGCCGGTTCGCCGCCAGGAGTCTCCCACCAGGCCATGACCGTGCCGCCGGCAAAGCCCCCGATCACCCCCAACACAATGCTGAGATAAATTTCATATCCCAGCAGCAAAAATGCGCCCAAAAAGATCAGCCACAGTTTGAGGGCAAAAGGAAAAATCTTGTCAGTCACGATTCATCCCACAATCGACAGGCGGTCAGCCGCCAAGGCCACGAATATCAAACGGCATCAGCTCGCTAAAACGTCTGCTCAAGTCGTTATGCCTCTACTATAGTTGCCAATTGAGCGGTCAGCGCTTGGGTGGTGTCGATGGATTTCACATAGGGGCTCTCGGCTGCCGTAAAAGGTTCCAGGGTTTGCTGGGCCAGCACGGCGACAGTAGCATCGGCGATATCGCCCTGGCGATCGCGGACCCGCTGGGCCAAGACTTCGGGGGCAGCCTGACAGTGGACGATGGTCAACGGCAAGTTGAGGGTTTGCGCTTGGGCGATCGCCAGTTGTCGAGTGGCCTCGCGGTCAAACTTGGCGTCCAAAATGACGGTGTATCCCTGACTCGCCAACAGGCCGCCCAGCTCAGTCAGGCGCTCGTAGGTTTTTTGGTTCATCTCTGGCGTGTAGAGGCTGTCGTCGCCCCGATCTCGCAGGGGCACTCCCGCTAAATGCTTGCGCACGGCGTCTGACCGCAGGTAAATTGCTCCCAGTTGGCGGCTCAGCTCCTGCGCCACGGTGCTCTTGCCAGCGCCCGAGAGGCCACACATCATCAACAAACGGCCCGTTTGCGGCTGCACATAGGACCAAGCCAGAGTGTAATATTTCGCCGCTTTAGCTGAGGCCGCTTGTTTAACTGCCGCATCAATGGAGGGATCGCCTAGCAAAAAGGAGGTCACCTTGGCCCGCACGTAGGATTGGCGGCTAACGTACAGGGGCAGCACCTGCAGGCCCTCCCAATCACCGGTGCATTCAACGTAATGGCTGAGAAAGCTGGCGGCCAAATCCTGCCGCTCCGCCACGGTCAAATCCATGATGATGTAGGCAATGTCAAACATGACATCGACAAAGCGGAAAGGCTCATTGAACTCGATGCAGTCAAACAGCAGCAGTTGGTTTTGCCAATAGCAAATGTTGTTGAGGTGCAGATCACCATGACAGGCGCGAATTTTGTCCTGCTCTAGTCGCTGTTGTAAGAGCCCCTGCTGGGTAGCAAAAAACTGGTCGGTGTAGGCTTTGGTTTCGTCAAACTGCTGCTGGGTTTGCGGTCCGCCGATAAAGCCTGCCGTCTGGTCATAGTTTTCATCAATGGACTGGCGGACGTTCTCCACGGTGCCAAAGGCGCGGATATAGTCGTTGGTTTTGGCGGTGAGGTGAAAGTCGGCGATCGCTTCGGCCAACTGTTGCAGGAGTGCCGCCGTCAGATCGCCTTGCTCAAACATTTGACTCAGCAGCGCCGACTGAGGAAACTGTCGCATCTTGACGACATATTCGACGACGTTATCGGCGTCACCTAGTTGAAAGCGATCGCCAGCTTGGCCAATAGGCAAGACGTCTAAATAAAGCGAATCAGCGGCCCGCTGATTCAAGCGCAGCTCTTCAGCACAAAAATGCTGCCGTTTTTCCAGCGTCGAGTAATTGAGGAAACCAAAATCTACTGGCTTCTTCACCTTATAGGCAAACTCTCCCGTCAGCAGCACATAGGAAACATGAGTCTGCATCAGCTGAATGGGCGTCTGCACGTCATGGGGATAAAACTCCGGTTGGAGCATCTGCTCAATCAGCGGTGGCAGCGAGGCGTTGGCCATGGGAAATCCTAAGTTTTGACAACAAAAAACCAGGGATGGATGTCCCTGGTTCTCAGCAATAGATTGGCTCTATTCGGCTGCCGTCTCCAGCGGTGTGCCGACTTCGACTACGGTGGTTTCTTCAGTGGCCGCGACGGTACGAGGAGCCGCGACGCTGACTAAAGTTTTGTCAGTGTCAGTGATAACTTCCACCTTGTTGGGTAGCTTTAGGTCGCTGATGTGCAGGTTTTCGCCCACTGCTAGGTCGGAGACATCAATATCAACGGATTCGGGAATCGCATCTGGGGCACAGCGAATGGCCAATTCTGACACAATGATATCCAGCGTTCCCCCTTCATCTTTAACGCCCTTAGCGTCTCCCGTATAGTTAATCGACACCACCACATCCACGCTAGACTGGCTGGCAATCGAAAAGAAGCTGAGATGGTAGATACTATCTTTCCAGGGATGAGTTTGCACTTCCCGCAGCAGTGCCTGACCAGTCCACGGCATTTCCGGCACGCTAACGGTGATCAGCGTGTTGTTGACCGAGGCCTTCCGAATCAGCCGCTCCGCTTCGCGGTGATTCACCATCAGCGAAACCGAGGCGTCGCCGTCATGTCCATACAGGACTGCAGGGATTTGCCCCCCCCGGCGCAAAGCTCTGGGGTTGACGCCAGTATCGCGTTTTTTACATTCAATCGACAGTTCCATAGGACTTAATTACAACTCAAGAAAAATTTCAGCAGGATAGACAAACGCTTAAGCAACCTTCGGAGCGCTGCCATTTTCATACAGCAGCGCTCGCTTCGGACCATGGATCGGATCTTCCACAATAATGGTCTGATCGCGGCTGGCTCCGAGCGACACGATCGCGATCGGGACCTCCATTAACTCAGCCAGAAACTTGAGATAATCCAGCGCCTGAGTGGGCAGATCTTCCAGTGACCGACAGTGGGCGGTAGACTGTCTCCAACCCGGAAGAGTAGTGTATATCGGTTCGCACTGCGCAAACAACCGTCTGCTGCTGGGCAATTCTTTGTGGGTTTCGCCATTGATGCGGTAGGCCGTGCAGACCTGAATCTCATCTAGTTCGTCCAGTACATCCAGCTTAGTAATGGCCAGACAGTCGATGCCGTTGATGCGGACTGCATAGCGCCCAATTACCCCATCAAACCAGCCGCAGCGGCGACGACGACCGGTGGTAGTGCCGAATTCGGAACCCAACTCGCACAGCTTATCGCCCAAGCCACCCACCAGTTCGGTGGGCATCGGCCCTTCTCCCACGCGCGTGGTGTAGGCTTTGGCCACGCCAATCACTCGGTCAATCATGGTGGGGCCAACGCCAGAGCCGATACAGGCGCCGCCCGCCACCGGATTCGATGAGGTGACGTAGGGGTAGGTGCCATGATCGAGATCAAGAAGCGTACCTTGGGCCCCTTCAAACAAAATGTTTTTGCGTTGGCGAATGGCGCGATCAATGAGTAGTGAGCTGTCGGCCACGTGAGAGCTTAAGCGATCGGCATAGCCCTTGTATTCTTCGATGACCGCTTGCGGATCTAGAGGCTCCAAACCGTAGAGCTTTTCGAGCACTACATTTTTATACTGAATTGTCCACTCAAGCTGCTCTTCCAACCCATCCATTTCGATTAGGTCGATTATCCGAATGCCAATGCGCTCAGACTTATCGGCGTAAGTAGGGCCAATGCCCCGGCGAGTGGTGCCGATCTTTTTGCTGCCGCGCCGCTCTTCTGAAGCCTGATCAAGCAGGCGATGGTAAGGCATGGTGACATGGGCCGATTCAGAAATAAATAGGTTTTGAGTGGAAATGCCCAGCTCTTCCAGCATGTCCAACTCTTTGATGATTTCGTGGGGATCAACCACCGTGCCGCTGCCAATCACGCACTCGGTCTCGGGATACAAAATTCCAGAAGGAATCAGATGCAGCTTAAATATCTGATCCTGCACCACTACAGTGTGACCGGCATTGACGCCGCCCTGATAACGCACGACGACGTGAGCCGACCGGCTCAAGAGGTCAGTTATCTTGCCTTTTCCTTCGTCGCCCCACTGGGCACCAATCACAATGACGTTAGCCAATTTCCCAAGATCTTCCGTTCACACAAATAGCCATTATCTTCAGTTTCTTGCAGTCGTGTCAAGACACGATGTGAACTTGTGAACTGACTGAACATCGCAACAGACCGCGCCGCCACCAGCGTGACCCTACCGCGGCGGTCTTCGCCAAACCCCAGAATACGAGCTTCTTTCATCGCCAGTCGTATCAGATTATGAAAAGGCGAGATAGATTCAGCCAATACCAAGTCAGATCAACGTTTTTACGGTAGAACAGTAAATAACTTCTGAGTTGCTTTACGATTCTTTACGTTATTCCTTGGTTGCTGTTCTGTTCGCTTCACGCATTTTCGAGAGGTTTTCATGAGTTTATATGCTGAACTTCACCGCCACTTAGGCGGTTCGGTTGTCCCTAGGGTTTTGTGGCGCTATTTTCAGCGTAACCGGCCTGATGTGGCCGATCGCTTTGCCGGTTATGCAGACTTCGAGGATTTTTATACGCGCCCCCGCAACACGCTGGCGGAATATCTGGAACTGCATACGCTGGTAGAAAGTGTGCAAACCCATGAGGCGCTGCCCTACTTTATTTATCGCTTGATTCGCGGCGCTTACATTTTTGAGCATTTGGCGTATCTGGAACTGCGCTACACCCCTTATTTGCGAACGTCGGAGCATTTGTCGCAGACTGAGCGTATCGACAAGATGGCGGAGATTGTTGAGGTGGTGGGGCGAGCCAGTCAGCAAGCAGAGTATCCCGTGGTGACGAAGCAAATCCTTTGTATGCACTCCCGGCTGCCCTATGAGGTAAATCGCGCGATCGTTAATTTGGCGATTCAGTATCCCGAATATGTGTGTGCGGTGGACTTGGCTGGGGGAGATGCGAACTATGGCGATCGCCTAGACGAATACACCACCCTCTATTCCCAAGCCCGCAGCCACGGCGTTAGCACCACCGGTCACGTCTTTGAAACCCGTGACGGCTGCCATCCCGAGCTGCTGCCCTATCTCATGCGCATTGGTCACGGCATTCAGATTCCTCTACAGCGCCCCGACTTGCTGCCAGAACTAGCAGCTCGCGGTCAGTGCCTAGAAGTCTGCCCTACGACCTATTTCAAAACCGGCACGCTGGACAACATGCAGCAGCTCAAGCCCGTCTTTGAGCGCTGCTTTGACGCCGGCGTTGATATCGCCATCTGCACGGACAACGCAGGGCTACATAATGTACGCTTGCCCTTTGAGTATGAAAACCTGCTGACTCAGGACATCATCGGCTTCGACGAACTGCAGGCCTGTCAGGCAGCGGCTTTCCGTCATGCGTTTGCCTGGCCCCACGAGCGCCAGCCCGCATCGATGATTGACGCCATGCTGCGTCGTCAACTGCCCCATCTGGCGGCTGGAACAGTGGGGGGATCGGTGGCCCGCTCGTAAGTTCAATGGCTTAAAATCCAGTCTTGGTGACTATATAAAGATCGATGACCGAGAGGAGGGGCGATCGGCGGACAAATTGCGTTTGCTAAGGGGTGATACTGGTTGCACAATCCTAGATAATAGATAGGCTTTGCAAATCCTTTAAGACTTACGCGGTTGACCAAAACTCAGGCTTAACCAACCTTGCGACTGCTGTCAGTTCTGTAGTTAAAAAGACAGGAGCATGGTCTACGCCTGCTAGAATCCCACCGATTTGCGCAAATCTGTCCTTCTCACTTTCCAAACAGCACCGAGCATTACTATGCGTACCCACTATTGCGGCCATCTGCGGGCCTCCTCCATTGGCGAAACCGTCACCCTATTTGGTTGGGTCGATCGCCGCCGCGATCACGGGGGCGTCATTTTTGTGGATTTGCGCGATCGCACCGGCGTTGTGCAAATTGTGAGCGATCCCGAACGGACGCCGGCCTCCTTTGACATTGCCAACGACCTGCGGAATGAATATGTGATCCGCATTACCGGCAAAGTTAGCCAGCGACCGCCAGCCTCACTCAATCCCAAACTGCCGACGGGGGCAGTGGAAATTTATGCCGACGAAATCGAACTGTTGAGCGCGGTGCGTAAACAGTTGCCCTTCCAAGTGTCGACGGCAGATTCTGAGTCGGTCAAGGAAGAGCTGCGGCTGCGCTATCGCTATCTCGATCTGCGCCGCGATCGCATGGCCAAGAATTTGCAGACTCGGCATGGGGTGATCAAGGCTATTCGGCGCTTCTTGGAAGACGAAGAGCAGTTTATTGAGGTGGAAACGCCAATTCTGACGCGATCGACGCCGGAGGGCGCCCGTGATTTTATTCTGCCGTCGCGGGTGAATGAGGGCGAATGGTTTGCCTTACCCCAGTCACCGCAGCTCTTCAAGCAAATTTTGATGGTGTCTGGGGTCGATCGCTACTACCAAATTGCCCGCTGCTTTCGCGACGAAGACCTGCGGGCCGACCGTCAACCGGAATTCACCCAGCTCGACATGGAAATGAGCTTCCTGAGCCAGGACGAGATTCTGGACCTGAACGAACGGCTGGTCTGTCATATCTTCAAAACGGTTAAGGATATTGATCTGCCGCGACCCTTTCCCCGGTTAACTTATGCCGAAGCGATGGACCGCTATGGCAGCGATAAACCAGACACCCGCTATGGCCTGGAACTGGTGGACGTTTCTGATTTAGTCGCAGACTCCGGCTTCAAGGTTTTCTCGGGCGCGGTGAAGTCGGGCGGCATAGTCAAGGTGCTGCCGATTCCCCATGGGAATGACGTGATTTCTAACGTGCGGATTAAGCCAGGGGGTGATTTGTTCCGCGTCGCGGCGGAGGCGGGAGCGAAAGGATTGGCCTACATTCGCGTACGCGAAGATGGTGAAATTGACACGATTGGCGCGATTAAAGACAATCTCGCGCCCGAGCAGCTGCAGGAATTGCTTAGTCGCACACAGGCCCAGGCAGGCACCCTGCTACTGTTTGGCGCCGGCTCCAGCGACATTGTGAACGCCACGCTGGATCGAGTGCGGCAGGTAATCGCCAAAGAAATGCAGCTCATTCCAGCCGACCAGCTTAACCTGCTGTGGGTGACGGACTTTCCCATGTTTGAATGGAACGCTGACGAAAAGCGACTGGAAGCGCTGCATCACCCGTTTACGGCGCCGCATCCGGATGACATAAACGACCTGAAAACGGCGCGGGCGGTGGCCTATGATCTGGTACTCAATGGATTCGAAATTGGCGGCGGCAGCCTGCGCATCTATCAGCCAGAGGTGCAGCGCCAGGTATTTGCCACCATTGGTCTGTCTGAGGCGGAAGCCCAAGAAAAGTTTGGCTTTTTGCTGGAAGCGTTTGAATACGGCACGCCCCCCCACGGCGGCATTGCCTATGGACTGGACCGGCTGGTGATGTTGATTACCGGTGAAGAGTCCATTCGCGACGCGATCGCCTTTCCGAAAACTCAGCAGGCTCGCTGCCTGCTAACCGGCGCTCCCTCTAATGTTGCCGCCACCCAGTTAAAAGAACTTCACGTTGCGTCCACCTATCAGCCCAAAGCCTCAGAGGAGCCTCAAACGTCTTAAACAAAAGGCTTTCAGCGCTAAAAACCAAAAAATAGGCGCGACTTTTTCTCTCGTCAGATTTTCATAACTTTACGAGAAGCCATACAGATTACTACAAATACATAAATCTGAGACCGGATACTCTCAGCATCACGTTAGGATGTCACCTATCGATATCCAAGATGAAACTAAAGAGTCTTTATGGTGATTGTTCTGTTGATTTTTGGCCTGAGTTTAGTGCCAGCCCTGATTGCTACCTGGATCAGCGTACGTGCTCGCAATCGCACGCAGGCTGAGTTTGGTCGGGCAATGGAGGCCGCTACCCATCAAGGACTTAAAGCCACTATTCAGCGCGATCGCGACCTCAACTATGTTGAAGGCCTCGGGTACATCATCGGTGATTTTAGCTGTGAGATGAATGCGCGATCGCCCCATATTCGCTGTGCCATGAATCCCTGCGGACCGTGCGGTGGCTGCCAGTTCTATGAAGCTAAGATTACGCGGGAAGTCATTAAAACTGTGCCCGAAACCACCAACGCCTGCCCGATTCCACCCATGCCAACAACCTGCCCCCTGCCCGCTTTTTCCAGCGTTGGTTGAGGGTATTTAGTCGGCTTTGCCCAAACCGTGGGTTTGCGGCTGTCCAAAATATAGACTGCACGGTTAAAGCGATCGTCCTAGCAGCCACTCGTAACCAGCTTTTAACTGCGCCTTGCCGCCCGTTTCTATAATTGAACCGTGACCGGGCAGGACGCGGTCAAAATCCCAGGCCAAAACCTGCCGAATGGACTTTTCAACGACAGTCTTATCGCGACTGCCCCATTTTTCCAACCATGAAGGGCGGAGAGATTGATACGTGCCCAAAACCTGGGCAGCTAAGCGCGTACTAAACGGAAAGGTATCGTCAAAATTATAGGCAATATCGGTAAGAATCATTGTGCCGCTGGGCTGATGCCAAAAGACAGTTTCATTAACGGTTTGGATACCGGTTGGCAAAATACTACTAAAGCCTCGAAAGGGCAAATAGTGGAGCGTCTCTTCAAATTGCCCAGGCTGATCAAGCGTATGATCAAACTCTAAATCTGGGCGTTTTTCCAAAAGGCCAAGCGCCCCCCAGGTTTGTGCTTGAGGATAAAGCGCCTGAGCTGCACCAAAATGTAAGTGATGAAATCGATTGGGAGCGATAATGTGTGAGACCGTGCCCAGGGCATCAAGGCGCAGGCGATCGCCATTCTTTAAGGGCAGCGGCGAAATTAGCACTAAAGCTTGACTAGGCAAGCGCACAACCGTCATGCGACAACCAACTTCGAATCCGAGAAATCGCAGAGACTGCGTGGCCGTCCACAGATTTGCCGCCACTTCGTCTAAGAAAAGCATGAACGCACCTCGCTTGAATCATTCATTTATCTTGTGAGCCGAGCTAAGAGATAGGCACGATGAGGGTTTAGCAATGATTCTCACATCCAGGCCTCCTTGCTAATGGTCAGGTGCAAGCAGCTCGACGAAGGCTGCCGCTTGTTGAGCAATTTCCGCTTCACTACGGCCATACAAACACTGCAGTAACAGACCATCTAAGAAGACTAATAAGCAGTCAACCTGTACGAGTGGAAGCTGTAAATAAGTGACTAACTGCTGCTGAGTCCGCTGCCAAAACTGCCGTAGCACTGTCACATCTGGATGGCCCGCCTGCTGGCAGTGCTGATAAAAATCCACCCAGATTAAAAACTGCTGCTGGTACGAACCATAATTTTTCAAGCAAAACGCCATGATATTCAGCAGTTTTTCCCTTAACGTTGCCTGAACGGGAGCTTGGGCAAAAAACGCCGCGACGTCTTTGCTGCAATACTCTTCTACCAACTGCACGAAGATGGCTGCTTTGCTAGGGAAATAGTGATAAAGAGTACCGGTTGAAACCTGCAGACTGCGAGCAATTTGTCGCATGGTCACCGTACCAAAGCCCTGTTCGGCAAACAGGGATAGGCATTGAGCCAACAGCTCTCGGCGGTAGCGATCGCGATCAACAATTTTAGGCATGCTTTTTTATATCATACGTTCGATATAAATCGGTATAAAAGGTCGCAGAAACATAGCAAGCGAGACTTGGCTAGTTCTTAGCTACCGTTTTAAGCATTGCTGCGCGGCGCGCCCGGCAAATTCTCCAAGATGTCGAAGACTTGAACATTGCCGTGCAGAGACTGTAGTGCTTGAAGATGCTTGCACTTAGCTGCAGTTCGCTACAGTTGGCACGGTTAGCGATCGCTTCCACATCGCAGGCACCAACGTGCCAGTTGCGGTAATCAGAGTTAGCGCGATCGCACAGCAAAAAAGCGACAGTTTAGAATTGTTGCTTAGCGATGAAGCAAATGGACTTCAAAGCGCTATTTGGCAATAACACTAGCCTGCCCGTCCGGTCACGTAATTGCGGGTTGTTTCTTCCTGGGGATTGCCAAAGATCTCTTTTGTCTCGTTGAATTCTGCCAAATAGCCCACTTTACCGCCCGTGTCGGTGGGTTCAACATGGAAAAAAGCGGTTTTGTCAGCGACTCGAGTGGCCTGCTGCATATTGTGAGTCACAATCACGATAGTGTAATTTTCCCGCAGCTCCATCATCAACTCTTCAATTTTGAGAGTAGAAATAGGATCGAGTGCGGAACAGGGCTCATCCATCAGGACAACGTCGGGCTCCACTGCCACCGCCCGCGCAATACAGAGACGCTGCTGCTGTCCGCCAGACAAAGAAAAGCCGCTGTCGCCTAGCTTATCCTTCACTTCATCCCACAAAACTGCTCGCTTTAGGGAGTTTTCCACAATTTCATCCATCTCGTCTTTGGAACCCCTGAAGCCGTTGAC
The DNA here is from genome assembly GCA_039027715.1 of Cyanobacteria bacterium P01_C01_bin.120. Taxonomy (GTDB): domain Bacteria; phylum Cyanobacteriota; class Cyanobacteriia; order Phormidesmidales; family Phormidesmidaceae; genus Halomicronema. Next base: position 5,284 of record JBCCJU010000129.1, on the reverse strand, counting down.
GCGAGGGCCATAGGCAATATTGTCATAGATGGTTTTGGGGAACGGGTTGGGTCGCTGAAAGACCATGCCAATCCGTCGCCGCACTTCAACTGGGTCAATATCTGAGTCGTACAGGTTTTGACCGTGATACAGAATTTTGCCGTCCAAGCGAAAGACTTCAATCAGGTCGTTCAGGCGATTAAGGCAGCGCAGAATCGTACTTTTGCCGCATCCCGAGGAACCGATAAACGCCGTAATCTGCTTAGGGGGAATCTGCATGGAAACGTTTTTTACGGCTTTGTAAGAACCGTAATAGATATCACAGTTTTCCAGCCTAAAGATATTGTCGGCGGCGGATTGATGATTTGCCTGATCTGACATAGCTGTTTTCCCTCGACTGCTTAAAACTTCTTCTGATGCGTGACAACTCGGGTGGTGATACTGGTAATCAGCACTAGGAGTACCAAGATCAATGAACCAGCCCAGGCCAACTCTTGCTGAGGCTTAAAGGGTACGATCGCAAAGTTGTAAACCAGTACAGACAGCGTGGCAATGGGGTCAAACAGGCCACTGGGCCAAAACTGAGAAAATAGTGCCGTAAAAATTAGCGGCGCCGTTTCGCCAGCCGCGCGGGCGATCGCTAAAGTCACGCCGGTAATAATAGACGGGACGGCAGCCGGCAGCACAATCTGCAAGACCGTCTGATAGCGAGAAGCCCCCACGCCAACCGACGCCCAACGAATGTCTTGGGGAATGATGTTCAACGCTTCATCGGTGGTCCGAATAATTGTTGGCAACATCAATACCGCCAGAGCTACCCCCCCAGCCATAGCCGCATAGCCCGTTATGCCCGTCACCACCAGCAAAGCATAGACAAACACGCCGGCGATAATCGAGGGCACACCACTCAAAACGTTAGTGAAAAATCGTACCCATTCGGCTAGCGCATTGCCCTTGCTAAATTCGGAAAGATAAACGGCGGCCATGACGCCAAATGGCACAGAAATGGCAGTCGCAATGGCCACCACAATGATGGTGCCCAACAGGGCATTGCCAATGCCGCCGCCTTCTAAACCGGGCGGCGGCGGCAGCTGAGTCAACAGCCCAGGGGAAATAGCGCCGATGCCCTGCACTACGACAAAGGCGATAACTAAGAACAGCGGCACCAGCGTAATGACCATGCACAGCGACGCTAGGCTGGTCATCACCAAGTTAAAAATATCGCGGGGTCGGGAAGACTTTTTGCGCAACCCCTGACCGCCAAGATTGCTCGTTGAGGAACTTGTGTAGGTCGTCATGATGTCAATTGCTCATCTGCTCATCAACTGCCAAGAAAAATTTAGTCGTACTTTGCCTGAATCTTGCTAACAATCAGCTCAGCCAAGATGTTCACAACTAAGGTCATGATGACCAGAATGAAAGCGGCATACATCAGCGAAGAAACCTGCAGGCCTTTCGCCTCAGCAAACTGATTGGCCAACAGAGAGGCGATTGTATTGCCCGGCTTCAACAACGAAAGGTTAACCTGGTTAGCATTCCCAATCACCATCGTGGCGGCCATTGTCTCACCCATAGCTCTGCCCAAGGCCAACATCACGCCGCCAACAATACCAGAGATAGCGGCTGGGATTAGCACGCGAAAAATAGTGCCCCAGCGAGTTGCTCCAATTCCCAAAGAAGCCTGACGCAAATCAGGTGGCAAAGAAGCCAGGGAGTCACGAGAAATCGCCGTGATAATTGGCAAAATCATGATGGCCAAAATCAATGCGGCGGTCAGCATACTCGGTCCGGTAAAGGCAATGCCGAAGAGGCCAAAAAACCATTTCAGCGCGGGCATCAATACAAAAATGCCCCAGAGGCCATAGACCACACTGGGAATTGCCGCTAACAGCTCCACCATAAAGACCAATACAGTGCGAACCTGCAGGGGAATAAAATCTTCGCTCAAAAAAATAGCGACGCCTAATCCCAGCGGCACCGCAATCAGCAGCGCGATAAAGGAGCTGACCAAAGTGCCGTAAATCATCGGCCAGGCACCGTAAGCGCTCTGTACTGGATTCCAAGTGCTTCTAGTAATAAAGCCGAGGCCAAATTCCCGAATCGCCGGAATGGCATCTTTTAAGACAATACCGGCAATGATTAGGAGCAAAACCCCAGTGGCGATCGCAAATGCGGTTGTTAAGCCAACAAAGAACTTGTCGAACGACTTTTCACCACCCGAACGGCTGCGAGTATTGGGCGTACCAGATGCAGTCACGATTATGTTTCCTCTAGACCAATAGATTCAGCAAAAAGGGGGCCGCAGCCCCCTTTAAGTTACCCAAGCTTAGTTAAGGGTAATTTCATACTCATCGCTGAGCACATCAGCCGCTGCGGCAACCCGCTCCCGCACGTTGTCGGGCAGCGCGATGTAGCCGAGCTCTGGAGCGCTTGCTTGACCTTCGTTCAGACCGTACTCAACCATAACTTCGATGGCTTTGGCGACTTGAGGATCATCGTATTGCTCGTAAACCATCATCCAGGTGTAGGTGACAACCGGATAGGATTCGTCTCCTTCCGGATCAGTGATGAACGCTCGCAGGTTTTCAGGGAGTTCAACCGCTTCCAGAGTCTTGGCGGCAGAATCCCCCGAAGGCCGCACAAAGTTGCCCGATGCATTCTCAAGAGCGGCAATGGGCACGCCATTGTTCTCAGCGTAGCCATACTCGATGTAGCCGATCGCGCCTTCAGTTTGCTGAAGCTGAGCAGTAATACCTTCGTTACCCTTGGCACCGATGAAGTTACCGGTACCGGGCCACTCAACGGTCTTACCTTCGCCGATTTGGCTGGCAAAGTCAGAGCTAATGGCGCTCAAGTGCTTGGTGAAGACACCTGTGGTGCCACTACCGTCAGAACGGTGAATCACGGTGATGTCGGTATCCGGTAGTTCCACATCTGGATTAGCCTCTGCGATCGCCGGATCGTTCCAGGTGGTGATATTACCCAGTAGAATATTCGTGTATGCGTCGCGAGTCAGATTAAGCTCGTCAACACCGGGCAAGTTGTAAGCCAAAACAATCGCACCAGCGGTCATCGGTAGAAGAATAGTGCCCTTTTCAATGGCCTCAATCTCTTCATCCTGCATAGCAACGTCGCTAGCCCCAAAGTTAACGGTATCAGCAGTAAATTGCTCAACGCCAGCCCCGCTACCAATCGATTGATAGTTAACCTGCAGCTCAGGCACTTTGCCGTTCAGCTGAGTAAACCAATTTTGGTAAAGCGGCGCGGGAAAAGACGCGCCAGCTCCGGTCAAAGAAACGTTTTCGTCAAAGATTTTTTCGCCAGCTTCACCGCCGGCTGCCGCAGTCTCAGTACCTTCCTCCGGGGTCTCGGTGGTGGTTGTACTACCACCACAAGCCGCCAAACCAGCCACCAGGGCTAAAGCAAGAGCCTTTCTCAAATCGATTTGTTCAGTGAGTTTCCGAAGCATAATTAATTCCACTCTGTGTTCTACTGGTCTAAAGCTATTCTGAATCTCGGCCACCCCTTAAGTAAGCAATATACGACTCAAGGGGAACACCTCAAAAAATATTCAGAATCGGATAACTGATTAGACAGAAGCCAAGATTGCTTAGCCTTTGTAGAAGCAATCACTGTCATCCAAAAATCAACTCCACGCATACCTATATCACACCAAGATGTCTTTGTGATATCTGCCAGAAGACTCGAATTTAAGCTGCCCAGAGAAAGTTTTTACTCGCAGGTTATTAGCCAGTTTTTAATGCTATAAGCACATGGTAAAGAAACGATAAAGAAGACATTAAAATCACCCTGAATCTTTCCTCCTAGTAAGCATGAGGGAAGCCGAATCAGCCTTCAGGTGAAGTTAAAAAATCGAGAACAAGTTTTTCAATCAGCTGCTATGTAGCTTTCTTAAGCGGATCTTCTATATAGGGATGAGACCTGCCAGTTTGGAGAGGCTAATCGCCAAAAGTGCTTTTATCAGTGAGCCTTATCACCAGCAAGAATTTGAACTGCTGGCTTACAGGTCTGAATTGAATACAACAGCTATTTTTCTACAAATTCTCTAGATATCAATCAGCCAAACTAATTGGTAATCTGAGAAATAGTTGGAAAGATTTTAGGTAAAAAACACAGACCTTTAAGCTGGCGAGTAGAAATAAAGGCTGCTTGAAAATGTTGCTTGAAAGAAAATTTTTGAGTATATAAAACCGGCTCTAATAATATATATGCTGCCTCTTAAAAACCTATCTGTTTTGGATGCGAACTCTGAGCACGTTAAGTCAACTGCTTAAAGCAGATCACAAATCTGAAGCATGAGGCGATCGCTCACGGACTTTCCAGGTTCAGGATTTATGGATTTTCAATCAGCAATACTTACTCGTTGATTTCTTGGGAGGCTGGCTGCAATACGGACATGACTTGTCCATGGAGCATGGCAATTTTCGGGTTGTTTTCCACCGCGCGCTGATAGCGGACCGCCGCCTCGCTGACTTCATCAGACTCCAGCGGCAGCAGGTCATGGGCTGCCGCTAACAGGCCGTGAATTTCATTAGGCGACAGCGGCTTTTTGGCCGCAACGGTCTCGTCAATGCGGGCAATGAACTGGGATATGGGCCGCAGCCACTCAAACCATTCGTCCCCAATCACGAGCTGAAAAAGCTCCATCTTGGAAGTGATGGGGCCATGAACCCGCTGGTAGCTATCTTGCTCAGCATCCAGCAGCGCCTTGTGAAGACGTAACATTAGAGGCCGCAGCGCTTTGAGTTTTTCATAGGCGGGCATCGAGCCAGAGGTGGAGTCAGTCATGCAATCAGGCAGCACTCAACGGTCTGTATCATCTTGTCACATCATGGCAAGACACTGAATTTGGAGAGTGCCCTCAACCCTGCGACGATGCTTTTTGGGACCTGAAATCAGCGGACTAAAGGGGGAGCTCTCGTGAGCGTACAGCAAGAAGTTCGAGCCTTATTGCATTTGGCGATTCCGCTTACCTGCGTGCAGCTGGCCGAGGGCATGATCAGCTTTATCGACACGCTGATGATGGGCTGGCTGGGTACGGCTGCTTTGGCCGCAGGAGGCTTGGGAGCCATCATTTTTTGGACGCTGCTCTCGCTGTTTACTGGCCTGCTAGAAATGACCGGGGCTTTAGCAGCGGAAGCATTTGGGGCTGAAGATAGGGTCCAAGTTCGGCGCATTAATGCCCAAGCGCTGTGGCTCAGCTTGGCGGTCTCCATTCCCGCCTTACTGCTGCTGTGGCATCTCGCCCCCATTTTGTTGCGGTTGGGGCAAGCCCCCAGCATTG
>JBCCJU010000128.1:0-16809 GCA_039027715.1 Cyanobacteria bacterium P01_C01_bin.120 | reverse complement strand
GCGATGACGGTGACGATTGTCGTGTGTTTGCCCACAGTGGGGGCGCTTTTAGTCGTCGCCTTTCAGGTGGCACCGGCTGCGACCGCCTATTTGCTCGTCAAAGAGCTTCACCAAATGATGTGGGTGGGCTCGATCATTGGCGCTCTTTCCAGCGTGATTGGGATGTATCTGAGCTACTACTTGAATTCACCCTCGGGAGCTGCGATTGTGCTGGTGGCCTTCTGCTTTTTCTGTTTGGCCTTTTTCTTCAGCCCATCGCAGGGGTTATTGGTTAACCTTTGGACCCAGCGCCAGCGATCGAAATTGACCGATGCCGAGGAAGCTGATCAAACCCTGGTGATGTAAAGTCCAAATTCACCAGAGAGCAAGCTCTGCATACCCTCTTTACAGCAAAAGGCAGAAATCAGAAGGCAGAAGGCAGAATTGAAAGGCTTAATTCACAAGCTTTCCAACAAGTTCAACTGCTCTCCCCACTGCCCGAATAATAGTAGGGGCGAAGATGCCTGCGATCGCGTCAAATTTCTGGGCTGAATTTTCAACGGGCTGCTTAACCGTTTTCATCGTTCCTACCCCGATTCTGATTGACGCTAGCAGAGTCAAACCGCCCAAAAATCATCGTCCTGGATGCCGTAACGAACCGTTTTGAACTCACCGCATTGGTTAGCGGTACGGGGTATAGTCGCTTTCCCCAGTTCTTTGCCGACGCTATCGACGCCGACAATCTGGCGATCGCGCACCGCTTGCGTCATCGTCTGCGCTTGGGGCATCCAAGGTCGCCCCGGCAGAGGTCTGCCCCTGCCGGGATTTGCCGGTGAAAGGTCTGTTCTAATATCGCTTGAACCATCATCCTGACTTGCATCGCCCACCGACCGAACTGGGCCAGTGGGCGATGTAACCTGGCGGTTAAGGAATTGTGCGCTTGCGAGTCATGACGCTGATGAACTCGCCGTTGCGCCCGGTGGGCAGAGGTTGGCTCCAGGCAAGGTGCTCACAATAGCCGAGCACGGCCATACGGTTGATGGCGTCGACGATCGCGCCGTAGTCGCCCAGCAGGATATGCCGTACACACTCTTGGTTAAAAGTCGGTAGGTTGAATTGAGGAGCCGCTTGAGCTGCCTCGGTGGAAGGTTGACACATGACGGGTTTATCTCCGTTTTCACGTTAAGGAAAACGGGGAACTATCCAGATCCCTGTTTGAAGCGGTAAGGGCAAGATCGTGGGTACGATGATCCCAGTCATCTCGACTTACCTGAGCTAAGTTGGGATGATCAGGGGATTTGAGGAGCCGCTAACTCCTCGCTTCCCCGCCTAGAATCATTCCCCGTGCAGCAAATACTACAAGAAGTCCTGCCAGCGGACAAGCGTATTGACTGATTTGTTGATGAAAGCGCCAATGGTGCTGAGTTCCAAAAGATTAGGAAGCTTTGGATTCTGGTTGGTAAGCAAAGACATCGACCGAGATTGACTTGGTCGGCTTGGTATCGCTTTGCAGCATGGCCCGAATACGCTCAGTGGTTTCTCGGCTAAAAACTTCTTCACCGCACCTAGAACACACAAGGGTGGGAATGTTTTCAACCAGATAAAACTTGCCGTTGATGTTGAAAATCTCATTAACCAGCTCTTGGTGAGATTCTTCTGAGTGGCAGACTTGGCACTTAAACATTACTTCCTCCGAATTCTGTAGTTTATCCATTCCTGCTCGTCAGGCTCGTAAAGTGTGATGATGCGTGTGCTGTCTGAATCTATTCTGGAAACTTGGATGTGTAGGGGGCGATGCTCCACAAGAGCGGCTACGCCAACGCTCTGAGTGAAGCCTAACAAAAGAGCACTTGGTGCATATTTATCGTCTGGATAATCTTCAATAATGTCTGCAACTGCTCCCGCTGCGCTGATTTCTTGCTCACTAATATTCCGTTCAATCGCACGTTTGAAAGCGTGCCGAGTGAAGTCGAAACTTCCCGCCTGCAATTGTTGGCGGATTAATGTCAGGGATTTCATCGCACCCAAGCTCTAGGTCACTCTACGTCGCTGAGTCTCCAATCTCTCATCCTAATGACTCACTGCATTATGAGTTTGAGAGAATCGTCCCGTACAAGCGTATTGATCGATTTGATGTTGGTGTTGAGCAAATACTTCATTCCAACAGGCTCTCGCGACTGTCAAGTTGCGGTTGTTCGCGAATGTCCATGAAGTCATCGGAAAATTGCTCAAGGCTCTCGAAGAGAGATTGCCAGGGATTATCTTTGTTAAGCAGGACGATCGCATTTCCGACTTGTTTGATATAAACCTCAGTGCCGTTGAGATGAAACGCCGCAGGCAGCACTACGATTTGCCCATCTTCGTTCGTCAGTAGCTTGGCTGTTTCCATAATGGTTGCTCCTCAACCCGCTAACCTTAGCGTACTGTTTTAGCCTGACTGTAGGTAGGTGTTGGCGTAGCTGCTCCCGTGGGGCATTGCACTCCCAGATAAAGCACTGCTGGGACTAGGTTAGGAGTTAGAGGAGGCGGGCGATCTCAGACTCAGAATGATTTATTAGCTACAGTTACTCAACTTGCATACACACTGCGATGAGGATTTGCAGGGTAAGGTTGTGTATGAGCTAGAGTAATTGTCGGGTGACGATGATAAATAACTGCTTAAATTCCAAGTGAATAGATAAGTAGTCAATCCACCTATTTTGGTGTCGGCAAGTAAAATAAAATAGAATCAAAACTGATTGAAATGTTTCATGACTGATTTACCAGAACTAGATTTACCTCTCACCTATGAAGAAACTCTAAGCAAAGTCAGCAATGATATTGCAAAAATGGCTGAATTTATTGTGCCTGTGACAGCGTTTGAAGAGCAAATCATCCAAGTAATCAATGATATTCAGCAATCAGGATATATCCTTTTCCTTTACGGTATCTCTGGTGTTGGAAAGTCAACATTCGTCAGCTCTCTTGAGTGGCGTGCACACATTCCGATTCGAAAAATAGTCAATATTAATTCAAGTGACCTGAGTGATCCCGAACAATCTGGGATGAAACTCAAAAGGCTCTACTATAAAATAAATCAAATAGTCCGAGAAGATCAACAAAGTAAATCACCCAAGAATAAAGATAAGCTTTGTATTATTATTGATTATTTAGAAAGCTTACAAGAAGAGCAGTTGCCTGATGTTAGAGCACTCTTTCGTGACTTAAACGGACTTCTTAGAACATCGCCTGTCCTCATTGTTTGGCCCGTGACTGAGAGAGAAGATCTTGAGAAAATGCAACAATATGCATCTAGCTTCTCAAGTACTCTTTTTCATAAAAGAATTCCAGTGATGGAGTTTACTGGTCCGCCAGTTGAACAATATCCGAAAATCGCAAAGAATACCATCAGCTTTTTTAATCATGGTCGAACATACCACGACTTTCAGTTGCATGATGCTGATTTTGAGTCAATAAGAGAAGCTTATGATGAAAAACCTCTTAGCAGCCAGATTATTAGAGATTACCTGAAAGAAATAAAACTCTGCTGGGAAGACAAAACAAGTTATATCGAAAGAATTGCAAAAACTGTCCCAAAGCCAACTGAAATTTGGTTCATTGTTTGTTATCCCGAAGCTGAGGAGGTTGTTTCTAGATTTGCGAAGCAAACTTTCGATGTCGTTGATGAAACTTGGAATGCTGATTATAGCCAGCTATCGGTGTATACGCGAAATAACCAGATGGAGGCTGATTGGACACCTCAAAGGCTATCTTTGGCATTGAATGGGGTATTTGACACTAAAATCATGTATATCCCGACAAATACCTTGATCAGCTGTTTTGGTGCTTATGCTGAAGAGGCAGGGATTCTTATATCTAGAAAAGAGTTTGAAGATTGGGGCTTACCCAAGCATTGGTTACGGAAGTATCCTGCAAAACAATCGTTATCAACAACTCCTTTGTACCTAAAACTAGCTGGCGAAGAACCAAAAAAAGGCAAGAGAAAAGGTGGAGCTGGTCCGGGTGCACTAGAAAAAGCGAAGCCGATTTTTGAAAAACTAAATCGAGATTATATTTCTGGCAGTAAAGGAAGCGATCAACCTTTTAACAAAGCATTATGCTTGGCATTAGAAGACCTATTCGGAAGCACAGATTCCAATTTGATATTTAAACCAGAGCAAAATCACCCTTGGTTGCAGTATGTAAGACCAGATATTTTAGTTGATGTTCCGCATGAGAAGTATATATGTATTGAAATGCACTACACAATAAGGACTGCGCCAAATATATTGGCAAAATATATATTAGGCAAACTTAATCAGTATATGAAGCAAGTTGAGAAATTGTATGAATCTGGTCAGTTGCCCTTATTAGAAGTCACAAAATCGACATAGTCAGATCGCCCCTTACCTCAACTGGACCAACATCAAGAAATCCAACCTTCATCTTGGTTAGACTCATATTCTCGCGATCGCCTGCAGTGCTGCTTGATGCAGGGATTTGGTAGCGCGATCGCGACAGGAGTTGAGCACAATGGGGGAGGGCGATCGCTGTTTCCTACATTCACATTATTTGGTTGCCCAAACAGGGGATAAATGGTTGGACTGGAGAGCCAAAAGACAAGTACCTCAAACTTGTCGCTGGTAAGCAACGGCAGTCTTAGCATGGTTTATTTGCACTAAGATTGCAACATGCCAAAGTCGTAGAACTGGCCAACTTTGAAAAGGAAAATCCAACGTCCGCGACTCGTTTATCGCAGACATGGGGCTCGTAAACTAAACGCATCCATACGGGAATAAACAGATGAAAGATTGGCTTGAAAAGTTTGCCGGCACAAAATGGAGAGGCCAGGGAGAACGGTGGTTAGACCCAGAAGGAAATTCCGCCGAACACTATGATTGTGAACTTGAAATTGAGAACGACTCAATAGTTTATTCCTGGCTTCATGAAAATGAAGCGAAAAATGGGCGCTTTACTTTCAATGAAACTGGTGCAAGCTGGTTTGATACTTGGCACCAACAAAACGCCGTTCAGTGCCTCAATGTCCCAAATGCATGGGGCATCTTCACAGTGAGATATGAGTATGAAGTTCCCAATAATCCAAATTGGGCATGGCGGAGCAAGTTATCTCAGAGACCGGATGACTCTCTCGTTTTGCAAATGACAAATATCGCACCATGGGGTGAAGAAGGGCGTTCCGTGAGGATGATTTTTAATTGTGCACAAGCCTAACGTCGTGCATGAGCGGCATTAGGCAGCAGCGATATCGAACCGCTTTAGTAGACACTAATCAATATCTAAATCGGTTGCCTATATCTCTATTTTGTTTGGAGCACGGAATTGCACATAGCGGCCATCGAACCCCATCACCAACTTAGACCCTACGTGCTGAGCTATAGGATCGTTGAAGACAAGCTGGGAGAATTTGCCGGGAAACCGATTTGGACCTGCCCCGAACCCATTGGTGTGTTGAGCGCAAACTTTGGAAAACGTTCGTATCATGAATCGGGCGAGATTCACCCAAAGGTTGGTTTGCTAGGGGTACAAACCTGTACCCGTAAATGGATATCTCAGCCAGAGACCTTGTTTGTTATGGCCATCCTGACTGTGCCTGGCATGATGACCTTGTTTCCCGATATTGGCCAGAATTCTGCTGATAACCTGCTTGATGTTGCCAGTCTGTGGGGCGATCGAAAAGCAGAAGAATTTTGGCGCAGCCTTCCTCACGAATTGCGACTCGATGATGTGAAAAGCGCAATGGATAGTTGGCTCCTCAACTTGCTCAGCGCAGCACCAATTTCTACAAGAGAGCGTCGTTTGCAACTGCATCAGGCACTTGCGTCCAATCAGCGCATTGACCAAGCGTGTGAGCAACTTGGCATAACGCCGAGGACGCTGCAGCGTGAATTCCAACGCCATCTCGGAGTCAGCCCAAAGCAGTTGCTGAACTTGCATCGATTGCAGCGCAGTGTCAGAGCTATTGTGGAGCCAGTATCCCAGAAGTCAGTATCTCAGAGTCCTTTGCAAGAGTTTGCTGATCAAGCGCATGAAATACGCGCGTGGCGTCGATATCTAAGCCGAACACCTGGTCGATATCGCACTGAGAATCGATCAGTGCTGGCGGAAGCTTTTACCTCTGCAGCCCAGCGAGTCAGACTGGATCCGACCATTTTTTACCTGTAGATGTCGCAAACGTTCAATACATTAAATTCTGAAAGCTCTACGCTCGTAGCGTTGCTTTTGGAAATCTACAGTGAGCCCAATATCAACAAATACAGCGACATACAAACACTTTGGGATGGAATTCGATTTGTACATTGCCCAACCAGAAAGCGTGACGGAGGTACTGCCAGCCATTTTCGTCGCTCATGCCTGGGACGGTTTGAACGCGCCCATTGAGGCTATCACGCAACGGGTCGCGCAACTGGAATATGTTGCCGTCGCCGTCGATGTGTACGGTAAGGGTATTCGCGGTAATCCTATGGATGACAACTCGCACTTAATAAATCATCTGCTTGAGGACCGAGGTCTTTTGCAAAATCGTTTACAGGCTGGCTATGCCGCTATCAGAGAGATAGAAACGGTAGATGTTACTCGAATCGGTGCGATCGGGTACTGTTTCGGCGGTTTGTGCGTGCTCGATTTGGCAAGGTCAGTGCCAGAATACCTAAAGGGCGTTGTTAGTTTTCATGGTGGCCTCGCTGGCAGCGGGCTGAAGGATACGAAGCCAATAGAGGCCAGCATTCTGATAGAACATGGTTGGGATGATCCTGTCGCTCCACCAGATGATTACTTGGCATTTGCCGATGAGATGGATGAGCGTCAGGCTGACTGGCAGGCACACATTCATGGCGGCGCAATACATGCGTTTGCGTTTGAGGGCGCAAATATGCCAGAGAATGGCATTCAATATCACGAAGCAGCAGCCCGGCGCTCATGGAAATCCATGATTAATTTTTTTGATGAAGTTTTTTGATTGAAAGACTGCTATTAACTGGAGATCAGTACGACAGAAACCTAACGACGCCCACGTACACCGACTGCCAAAAGTAGATTGGTATGATGCAGCAGCTATCTGCACCGGGTGATGGGACAACGTTAGCTAGCATAGCTAGCACCCAGTTGAACAACAATGGTAATTCGTTTAAGGTCACAAACAGCGTCAAGCCTTCACGAACCCGGCACCTCAGCAGGCGACGTCATTTCGCCGAAGCAATTTGTGCTCAGCAGCAGGACGGTGGAGGCTAGAGCGATCTGCCAATAATGCCTCGGAAGCGCTTGCCAATGCGAGTCGCTTGCGTCATGGGGCCAGCGACGACGGTGATTACACGGCTTGCAAAGCGGTAACGATAATCATTATCATATTGCTCGCATCTTATTTGAGCACCCACCGTCAACCGCTATGGCTCAGTCGCAGATCGATATTGCCGTTATTGGGGCTGGACCGCAGGCCCTCACTCTGGTTACCCATATACTGCAAAAGAAGGCGAAACTGCGCGATCGCATTCAGGTATTTGACCCCAGTGGCACCTGGATGACCCAGTGGCAGCAGCAGTTTGCGGCACAGGAAATTCAGGAGTTGCGATCGCCCGCCGTCCATCATCCTGACCCCAATGCCCATGCGCTGCGCACCTTTGCCGAAGGGCGCCATGACGAACTGCATCCCCCCTACGACCGTCCCGGCACGCGCCTGTTTCAAGCATTCTGCGATACCGTGGTGCAGCGTTGGCAGTTGCAACATCAGGTAGTGCCAGCGGCGGTCACCCAACTGGAACCCTTGCAGAAAAGACCGTCCCGATTTCGGTTGACTTTATCGACAGGGGGCACTGTGTTAGCGCGGCGGGTCGTGCTCGCCACCGGTGGCGGGCAGCCCTGTTTACCTCATTGGGCTGAGCATATTGACGCCACCCATCTCCCGGAACGGCTGTGCCATGCCAACCAAATCCGGCTGCCCGCCTTGAATTCACTCAAAGGTGAAACCGTGCTCATTGTGGGCAGTGGCCTGACCAGCGGGCATCTGGCAGTTGGAGCGGTGAAGCGCGGGGCAACCGTGGTGATGATGGCGCGGCGCACCTTTCAAGAAAAGCTGTTTGATGCTGAACCGGGGTGGCTGGGCCCAAAGTATCTGAAGGGGTTCCAAGCTGAACCCGATATGCAGACTCGCTGGCAAATCGTACAACAAGCCCGCAATGGCGGCTCGCTCACGCCCGCGATGATGACGCGACTGCGGCAACTCCAGCGCCAGGGACACATCATCTTTTATGAGCACTGTCAGGTCGCGGATGCTCAGTGGAAAGGGGATGCTTGGCAGGTGTGCTGCGACAACCATGCGGTGCATGACTGCATTGCTCATCAACCCATCCATCGCGTCTGGCTCGCCACGGGAACCACTCTGGATATCCAATCGCATCCGCTGTTGGTGAACGTATGGGAAAAATATCCCATCGCCACCATCAATGGCTTACCCGTGTTGGATAAACACCTGCGCTGGCCAGGGTGCGAACTGTTTCTGATGGGACCTTGGGCGGCGCTACGAGTTGGTCCCGTCGCGCGGAATTTGTTTGGCGGCAAGCTGGCCTGCGATCGCATCGTGCCTGCCCTCACCAAAGCTTCTCTATCGTTTGCCGCAGTCCACATACCACAATGAGCCCATACAATCCTTGATCTACTTGTGAGCAACGCTAAGGCCAAGGACCTTCGCCAAATTCAGGGCTTTGCCAGCGAGCTAAAGCCTTAAAATCACTGAAAATTAAGGACGGGCCTTACAGGATTCGAACCTGTGACCGACCGCTTAGAAGGCGGTTGCTCTATCCACTGAGCTAAAGGCCCAAAATCAATCACGCCGATCGCTTAACCGACCTGACTCCATTATCTACGGTGCTGCTGAATCAGCAACTATCGACACAATCTGTTTGCCAATGCTCTTTATTACAAGTTGTCTGACTAAGCTTTCTGACATTAAGATAGCTCGCCTTAATTAGCCAAGCAGCGCCATCGTGCCAAAGCCGAGCCAAATGACTATTGTTGAAGGGGACAAAACCAAGTCGCCGATTTGCGAGTTGTCTGATTATCATTGACGGCATATTCATCTGCCGTCGCCTGCCGACTACTCGATGCCATGCCCGGAGTTTCTCCCCAACAGTTTTTGCAGCAGGGTCTCACTGCCCTACAGCGCGGCGACTATGCCGCTGCTATCCAGCACTTTTCAAGCTTATCGCGCGATCGCACAGTACCCGGTGCTCTGCGCCTCAAAGCCCATATTGGTTGGATCAAGGCACTTAAGGCGGATGGCCAAACGGCGGCGGCGATTGCGGGTTGTCAAAAACTGGTTAACCACCCCCAACCCAAAGTGAAGCAGTGGGCCATCGATACGCTGACGGCACTAACCTCAGGCGCTGATCCTGCGACCGCTGTTGCTGAGCAGTCTAATGACATCAGTGGTTTTCGGCCTTTGGATGCTGAGGCAATCTCAACTGAAGCGATCGCAGAACCTGCTCCGGCAGCGCCAACGACATCTCCCCCTAATTCTGATCAAAGCAGACAGTCACCTCTTAATTCGCTGCATCCGGAGGACTTTCCAGCACCAGCGCCGACCAATTCAGAGGCCGCGGCGATCGCGGCCTCCCCATCGCCATCAATAACAGCGCCAGACAACAGCGGCTTTCAGTTATTAGACGATGCCGCTGACGCAGTGGTCGTCACGCCAGCGGTTCCAGCTTCAGACCCTAATATTCCAGACACCAATATTCCAGACACCAATGCTGAAGATGACAGGAGCGCAGTGACTTCTCCGGTGGCTGACCAAAGTTTGACAGCAGCGATTCAAGTCGACGGACCAACTGCCCCTATTTCCGATCAGGAAGGAGTTTCCTCCGCTGTAAATCCAGCCAGATCGCTGTTTCACTATGAGCAACTGAACAATCCCGCTATGAAGGCGACGGCAGCGCCCGCCGTCCCTTCATTGGAGCCCGAGACGTCTGCATCGCCGGTGCCGGTGGTGGCCTTTCAGTCGGCAGACCGGCTCAAAGCCTTAAAATCACTGCCACTCAACCCATATGAACAGTGGCAAGCTTGGATTAGTCAGGGAATTTGTGCGATCGCGCTGTGCTGGCTGTGTCAAGCGTTAGTGCATCTGTCTTTAGGCCTGGTCGCCACTTTATTAGCTCCTTTGACCCGAGTGCTGCCGTTTTCAGTTAGCTGGCTAGAACGCAACAGCTACACAGGGTCAGTAATTTTGGCCCTAATCGCATTAATGCTGGCATCGCCCTGGCTGTTGGATTGGCTGCTCAGAAGAACCGCTAACCTGCAGTCGCTGCCAGTGCAACGGCTACAAAAAACGCATCCCGAAGGCTGTCGGCTGCTGCGGCGTATTACTCAAAAGCGCGGCTGGCTGATGCCGCGTCTGCAAGAACTGCCCACCGCCTCGCCGCTAATTTTCAGCTATGGCTGGCTGCCTCGTTACACCCATATTGTGATCAGCCGAGGGCTGTTAGATCGGCTTACGGACGAAGAAGTGGCTACTCTCATCGGCTATGAACTCGCCCATGTCACCACCCGTACGTTGCCGTGGATGTCTTTGGTTGCGGTGCTGCTGCAGTTCTGCCATCAAGGATATTGGCTGGCGGCTCAATGGGGCGATCGCCAATCGCAGCGGCTCAATCAGGTGGCAGCAGCGGTGGCAGCAACGCTCTGTTACTTTCTGTACTGGCTACTTCGCAAAGCCAATGTGCTGGCAGCCCGATCGCGGGTATTGCTGAGCGATCGCCAGGCGGTAGTGTGGACAGGCAATCCCAATGCGTTGATGCGAGCCCTGGTGAAGCTGGAAACGGGGATTGCTGAGGTTATTTGCCAAACTGGCTACACGCCACCGCTGGTGGAAAGCACCGACCTATTCACGCCGATTGGCTATGAAGCGGCCATTGGTTTAGGCAGCCTATTTCCTGGAGAAGGATTTTTAGCCGCGATCGCCTGGGATATTCACAATCCCTATCGTCGTTGGTTGTCTCTCAACAGCAGTCATTTCAGCCTAGGAATGCGTCTCCAACGGTTGACTGGCTATGCCCTTAAGTGGCGTCTCCAACCGGCCCTACCGCTGCCAGAGTTGCCGCCACAATTACAAGCTGGCCGTTCTCGCTTCGGCACCCAGCGAGGCGCCTTTTTGCTCCAGATCAGCCCCTACCTCGGTCCACTACTGGGAATTGCCGTAGCGATGCTGCTGTGGTTCTTGGGAGGCGTGTTTGAACCTTTGGGACTGCGTCGCGTGGGCTGGATTTATGGCGATCGCAGCGTGCTCTGGGGCATCTTACTTCTTGGCCTGGGGATGGGCATCATGCTTCGCATTAACGCTTATTTTCCCGACATCACAGCCGGCAATCGGCTGAAACATCCCACTTTGCCCAGTCTCTATGAAAATCCCTTGGCGCTGCCGACCGTTAGTCAGCCGGTTCGCCTCAAAGGTAAGCTGCTGGGCCGTGCCGGCATGGCCAACTGGCTGTGCCAAGATTTAATCATCGAAACACCGAGCGGTCTGCTTAAACTCCATTTTTTATCGGCCCTGGGGGCCTTGGGCAATACCCTGACCCATCCGCGACATCCTAGTGAGTGGGTGGGACGTCATTTGGAAGTGCAGGGCTGGTATCGCCGGGGCGCGATCGCCTGGCTGGACATAGAAGGATTTTTTCAAAATGGCAAACTTAAGCTGTCAGCGAGTCATCCTATCTGGTCTGCGGCCCTTTGCCTTGGCAGTTGCGCATTAGGCCTACTGAGCCTGATACGCGGTTAGATGCCTGACGTTAAATATTGTTGCAGTCAGTTTGACAAAATGTTACCTTTCTTAACAGAGTTCCAGGGCACCTGTCCGTGACGGATCAACGTCAGTTTAATCTGCTCACTTCACCCATTGCGGGGATTAGGTATCAGGTTCTCCTACTCTCAACACAGCAAAACTTGCCAGCTGCTTTATTCAGGCGGCTGGTTTTTACTACCAAAGTGATGGGTGAATTTGCGAAATTCCTGCCGCATGGCTCTGCGGTACATGTTAGGTTTAATAACGGCTCTCATGTTTCGTGCAGTTGGATACCTAAGCTTCAGGTTTATATCTTTGCATCCACCCGCCTAGGTGACGCTGTGTGAGGGTTCTGAGAACGATATGAGTCTTTTGGGTTCGAATAGTTGGCTTTTTTGGCTTGATGTACGAAACTCCTTATGCTGTTGATCCATGTCCCAATATTTGTCCTGGGTCCTGGTTCGAGCACTGGTTAAGCTGTTGTTTTTGGGCCTTGCCAAAATTCATTTTTAGGTGCTTTTTGGCACTTTGTCATAACTGAAAAGAATTTGTTGAAAAAGAGGTATCTAATCTAATGTCTGTGAGAGTCTATGTTGGAAATTTGCCAAAGGAAATCGAGCGCGAACAGCTAGAAGCACTATTTGCTGACTATTCCAACGATATTGTGTCGGTCAAGCTGGTCACCGACCGCAAAACTGGCAAGTGTCGTGGATTTGGATTTGTCACCTTAAAGACAGATGAACAAGCCGACGCCTTGGTCGAAAAGTTTAGCAATTTCACCCTTCAAGAAAACACGCTCAAAGTGGAAAAAGCTTTACCTCGCTCGAAAGGAAAAGAGGACGATGGTGGCAGCAATGACTCCAATCGTCGCAAGGGAAGTTCTAAATCTAGTCGCAACAAATCTAGTTCTAGCTCTGAGGCAGCAAAGCCTGATCCTCGCTGGGCAGATGAGCTAGAAAAGTTGAAGAAAATGCTGGCGGCCCAAACAACCGGCTCATAAGTTTGAGGTTAGAGATGAGTTAGGCGATCGCTGAGTCTTTCGCCAAGCGCGTAATTTGTCTGGCTTCGGCAATCTCCATAGGAAATGTAGCAGCCTGCTTAGGAACATTGGCCTCAGACTACTTTCACACCTTCCCAGCTTCATAAACGTCAGTGGCTGACCTCTATCTCAGAGGTCAGCTTTTTATTTGGGACGATCGCTCAGTGGCGGCCAATACCCATGCCGTGAAGTATCGACAGTGATTGTCCTTGTAGGCGCTGCAGCAGCCGAGCCATATCGGTCATTAACGGTTCACGATTGTCTTTCGTTAAAGGCGGTACGTGGACAAAGAGGGCGCGAATACTCAAGTTATGTTTGCCAATATGGCTGAGCAACTCATAGTAGAGGGCATTGCAGACAAAAGTGCCAGCATCATAGCTAATGGTTGTCCAAGGCAACCCATCGGCCAACTGTGGCAAATCAATCGACGTGGAAAGGCAGGGCGCAGGAGGGTTATGGGCATCGCGCTCAAGATTTAGCCGCGATCGCGTTTCGGCCAGACCACAGCAAACCACGGTGGTCGGTCGATGCTGATCAAGAGCAGCAATTACCTGCGCGGGTGCCAGTTGAAAATGCACCGGCAAATGTCGCAGCAGCTGAGTCGACTTTGGTAACCGCTGGCGATCGTGCAGCAGCATAATCAAGTCATCGGAGTCATTGCTGACTTGATGGGCTTTCCAGGGAGCAAAAGAAGTAAGCAGTAAGGTCATTGCAAAGTCTCGAATATCAGATTTTGGGATACGACGCCCATGGCAGGCGCTGGTTTTGACGCCTGGGCTTACGCAGTTGAAGATAAAGACATCTAGGACGGTGTTAGGGCGCGACGCATCTTCAGCACCAAAACTGCCAGGAGCTATCCGAATTTGACAGTTTTGCGAGCTGGCATCAATGCTAGCGTGGCCATCGATTTACCTCCCGTAGCGCTGCTGGGAATCATCCCTGGAGGCTGAGTTGCCATCGTCAAAACGTGACAATTTTTCGCAGCAAACAGATATTACCCTGTGTAGGATAAGAATGATTTACCCAGCAATTGGAGATTGTCCATGACTCGCATCGCCGTAATTGACTACGACATGGGCAACCTTCACTCTGCTTGCAAAGGTCTTGAAAAGGCGGGAGCTACACCTATCGTGAGCGATCGCGTGAGTGACTGGCAAGCCGCTGATGGCGTGGTGCTTCCCGGCGTAGGCGCTTTTGACCCGGCCATGCAGCACCTCAAAGCGCGTGACCTAATCAACCCTATCCACGACATTGTGGCTACTGGCAAGCCCTTTTTCGGCATTTGCGTTGGCCTGCAGGTGCTGTTTGAGGGCAGCGAAGAAGGCAAAGAAGCCGGATTGGGTTTGATATCGGGTATGATTCGGCGGTTTCGGCCAGAGCCGGGAATCACCATTCCGCACATGGGTTGGAATCAACTTACCTTGACCCAACCTAATCTGCCTCTGTGGCAGCAGATTAAAACCGGTGATTGGGTATATTTTGTCCACTCGTTCTATCCTGAGCCCGCCGACGCCAGCATGACGACCGCCACTGTCACCCACGGCAGTCAGACGGTCGCGGCGGCCGTCACCAAAGATAATGTGATGGCTGTGCAGTTTCACCCCGAAAAATCTTCCACCATTGGCATGCGGCTCTTGTCGAATTTTGTGTCGATGATTCAGCAGGGCGCCCCCGCCTTAAGTCGCTAATGGCCCTCAGAATTTATGGCAATCGTCGGCTAAAAACGGTACCGGGTCAGGCCACTCGCCCGACAACGGGGCGAGTGCGGGAAGCTTTATTCAATATTTGGCAAAGCTCTATAAAAGGCTGTCGCTGGTTGGATCTATGTGCTGGAAATGGCGTCATGGGCGCCGAGGCCCTGTGTCGCGGTGCCGACTGCGTGGTTGGAATTGAGCGAGCCAATGTGGCCTGTCGCACCATTCAGCAAAACTGGCAGCAGATAGCCGGTCCCGAGCAGCGGTTCACCGTGCTACGCGGAAATGTCGTCAGTCACTTGCCAAAGCTGGCAGGGCAAACCTTTGACCACATTTATTTAGATCCGCCCTATGACGCGGGACTATACGATCCCGTCCTTAAGGCAATTGCTAAGCATCAATTGCTGGCATCCCAGGGCGAGTTGGCAGTCGAACATGATGACCGCTGGACGGCGATCGCTCTGCCTACCCTAAGCTTTCGCGCCCAAAAGCGCTACGGTCGCACCTGCCTTTCGTTCTACACTGTTCGTGACGATGCTACCTCTGGCGATTCTTGCAGGGAGCCCCATGAGTTCTTTCCCGTTAGCCATGCCGACCCCGCTAGTGAGTAGTGATTGGCTACAGCAACATGTAGCTGATCCCAATTTAGTTATTATTGACTGCCGTTTTGTCCTAGGAAATCCTGACTCGGGACGGCAAGAATACCAGCAAGGCCACATTCCGGGGGCACAATATTTTGACCTTAATCGGGATTTATCGAGTCCAGTGCAGGCACACGGCGGGCGGCATCCCCTGCCTGACCTGGCAGAATTGACGTCAAAGCTGGAAAACGCTGGTATTACATCGCGGCCTCCCATCGCCGTTGTCGCCTACGATGCCACCAAAGGCGCCTTCGCGGCGCGGCTGTGGTGGCTACTACGCTACCTCAGCCATGACGCGGTTGCCGTTTTGGACGGCGGCTTTCCAGCTTGGCAAAAGGCGAACTTACCCATAGAAACAGCTTTACCTGCCCCACGCCCCAAAGGCCAGTTTATTCCGCAAGCACGAACTCATTGGATCGTTGACCGAGCAGCCGTGAAACAGCAGCAGCAAGCCGGTGCCGTATTGATTGATGCACGATCGCCAGAACGCTATCGCGGCGAACAAGAACCCATTGATCCCATTGCCGGCGCTATTCCCGACGCTGCCAACTTCTTTTGGCAGGCCAACCTAGACGAAACCGGCCAGTTCAAGTCGCGGGCTGAACTACAGCAGCTCTGGCAGTCAATACCGACAGGCGATCGCTCCATTTACTATTGCGGTTCGGGTGTCACCGCCTGCGTCAACCTACTCGCCCAGGCAGTAATGGGCTATGACCTGCCCCAGCTATACGTGGGCGGCTGGAGTGACTGGTGCTCTTATCAGTAAAATGCAGAATCAAGGGTTCGGAATGTAGAACCCAGAAGAGCTCAGATTGATTCTTTGCTCTGGGCTCTGTGTTTTCGAGACTCCCTACTCACTCTCACACCCAGCTACCCAGCCACACTACCCTAATCTCCCGGCAACTCTAGGCAATAGCCAGCGCCATAGACCGTTTTGATATATTTAGGATGGCGGGGGTCAGGCTCGATCTTAGTGCGCAGGTGTCGCACATGTACGCGAATGGTTTCAATATCATCATTCGGGTCATAGCCCCAAACCTCTTTCAGAATTTCGCTGGGCGAAACCGTTTGGCCGTGGCGCTGGAGCAAACAGTGCAACAGCTCAAATTCTAAATGAGTGAGCTTGACTGTCTCGTCGAACCACACGGCTTCAAAACGCTCAGGAATCAGCGTCAGGGGACCGTAATTAAGAATTTCGCTATGTTTGGCAGCCTGGGGAATGCGGTCAGTACGCCGCAGCAGCGCCCGCACCCGAGCTAGCATCTCTTCTAGCTCAAAAGGCTTAGTCAGATAATCGTCTGCTCCAGCATTGAAGCCATCGACCTTATCTTGGGTCTGCCCCAGTGCCGTCAACATCAAAACCGGGATTTCGGCAGTGCGACTGTCGCGCCGCAGACGTTGACATACGGTCAAGCCATCGACTTTGGGCAACATCAAGTCAAGCATAATCAAATCGGGCAAGAGCTGCACAGCAAGCGCTTGACCTTTAATGCCGTCACTGGCTTGGCTGACATCATAGCCAGCCATTTCCAAATTGACGGAAACGAGTTCAGAAATCGATGGGTCGTCGTCGATAACAAGTATGCGGGGCATGATTCACACCACTCTCTGTGACTCAAGCGTATTGCATTACGGCTTGAAAAGCATTAATAAAAATCGTTTACAACTGAAAATATTCTTTAACAGTATTAT
>JBCCJU010000127.1:0-16854 GCA_039027715.1 Cyanobacteria bacterium P01_C01_bin.120 | reverse complement strand
TTGCCAACTTTTCAGGACGAGCTTCGCCCTTCAGAGCGGCTTCAAGATAAGGCAAGCGGTTGATAAATTGCTGCAGCTCTAGCCGCTGGAGCTTGGCGGTCACGACCTCAATGTCAAAGCCTGTAAGCTGACAGGTGGCTAACTGCGCATCCAAGTTCACGTCGGTGACAATACGGGCCATTTTTTGGGAGTGATAAGCGGCCTCTTTCCCTTCCCGCAGTTTCTTTTGAGTGGCGCCTTTGATGTTGTCGAGGTCGGCATAGATGGCATCGAGGGCACCGTATTGGTTGAGCAGTTTGGCGGCGGTTTTGGCGCCGATGCCTTTAACGCCGGGAATGTTATCGGAAGTGTCACCACACAATGCCTTGTAGTCCACCACTTGGGAAGGCAGAATATCGAGCTTTTCCTTAACCTGCTCGGCCTGAAATTCACGGGCGTTGCCCTTACCAGGCCCCTTGGCAAACACGCTACTGAGGTACAGCATGGAAACGAGCCCCTGCTCTTCATCGATAAGTTGGAACAGGTCTTGATCGCCGCTAAGAATTTTGACGCGATAGCCCTCGGCTTTCCCCAGAGTCGAAAGGGTACCAATCACATCGTCCGCCTCAAAGCCAGGCGCGGTGACTACGCAAAAGCCCAGCGTTTGCAGCAAATCTTGCAGATTGATCACATCTTCTCGAAAGTCCTCGGGAGCCTCTGGCCGACCTTCTTTGTAGTCGTCGGCTAGCTCATGACGAAAAGTCGGCTGATCCAGATCAAAGGCGATCGCCGCATACTGAGGACGCTCCGCTTCTATCGTGTCCAGTAGGGACTTGAGGAAACCGTAGCTGACGCTAGTGGGAATGCCAGTGGAGGTACGCAGTCCCCCCTCAGGTCCCTTGGTGTGGGCATAGTAGGAGCGAAAGGCCAGAGAGTGCCCGTCAACGAGCATAAGTAGAGGAGTTGAATCAGCCACAGAATTTAAGTGCGATCGCATGCAAAAGACATGCAGCCATTGTAGAAGGCGCTGCCTTGGAATTCAGATTAATGTGGGCAAGGATAAGGAAAAAGAGTAGTCTCAGAACCTGGCATACAGAGCTGAACTCCCAACAGTCAACCATTGGCTGGATTAGCCTCAGATGATCGCACTGCTGCTTGGGCGGCTTAAAATTCAATTGGCGTGCGTACCGGTCGTGGGTCGCTGCCCGGCGTTGCAGCACCGTTAACGCTGAGGGGCTCTTCTAAAGACAGTGAATCATCCCGCATTTGGGCAACTGCAACGGGCATATTTGCCCCATTGATCACGGTTCCCAGGACGCGAATGTCTTCTTTTTCTTCAAGCTGCTCCAACATATTGGTGAGAATTGGTTTGCGGGTGATTCCTGGGCGCGTCACTATCACCATGCCGTCAGTGTGAGGCTCCAGCAAAATCGCATCGTTGCTGCCGGTAAAGTAAGGCGCATCAAAAACAATGAAATCAAAGCGCGCTTCGATGTCTTTCATAAAGCTGCGCATTTCGCTAGAGTCCAGAATTGCCGCCGGATTGCGCTGTGGGCCGACGCTGGGCGCGATAAACAAATTGGCGACGCCAGGCACCATGCGAACTGGGTCAGACAGATAACCGCCGTAGTGCCGCAGCGGATCGGTCAATGCCGCTTCATCCGGCTCTAAATTCAGGAGCCAGGCCTGGGAGGCTTTGCGCAAGTCAATTTCCAGAATTAGCGTACGACGACCAGCGCGGGCTGAGGCGATCGCCAGATTGTAAGCTGTCGTGGTTTTGCCTTCCAGGGGAATGGCGCTAGTTACCAACACCTGCTTAGGTTGCTTCCCATCGTTGAGTTCCAAGGCCGAAATCGCCAGGTTGCTGCGCAATCGCTCATAAATATCGCTGCAGAGATGATTGGGGTCGGTGATGAGTACGGCCTCACCCCGCAGCAAATTTGCTTTGGGGATAACGCCCAATACCGGTACATCTTGGTCTGCGAATATTTTTTCTAAATCTTCGAAAATCCGAATAGTGGGATCGAGCATATCTAATAAGAAGACCAAGCCACCGCCCAGGCCCAGGCCCACTGCCGCTCCCAGAATCAAAACGACAGCCGGCGACATAGCATCGGCAGGCAGCGTCTCTGTCGTCGGGGGGCTGGCCACTGATAGGCTACTGACAGTCTCAGCTTCCGCCGCTTGAGCATCAATACGTTTGGCCTGCACCTGATCGTAAAGCGCCCGCTTAAGGGCCACTTGCTGAGCCAGGCGATCGCGCTCCAACTGCTTGTTGGGCAGCTGTGAATAGGCCTGTCGCAATTGCCGCTCTGACTGCAGCAGAACCTGCTGCTGAGTGAGCAGCGCATCCAATTGAGTATTGAATTCCACTAACTGATTGGCCAACTGCGCCCGGGCCGGGTCCAGATTGCTGATTTGTCGAATTGATTCCGCGCTGGGCAGGGCATTCCTGCGACCGCCGATGCCGATAACTTCCGCCGCTCGTTCACTTAACTGCTGGTTATAGACACTGATATTATTTTGCAGCTCAATCATCGTGGGGTGATTGTCACGCAGATCTTTAGACAGAATTTCACGCTGCGTTTCAGCCTGATAAATGTTGGCGCGCAACTGCTGCAAAATTGGATCGGCGCTGAGGGCCGACGATGTGTAGGCACCTTCCGGCGTCAAGCCCAATCGACTCTGCAAGCTACGCATTTGGGCATCAAGACCGGCCAGGGTGATTTGATTTTGTCGAAACTGGTTTTGACTAGCCGAAATCTCAGAGAGTAAGCTACCGTCCAAAGCAGCTTGAATAGCCGGTCCTTCTAAGCGATCGTATTCCTCAAGGTTTTGTTCGGCTCCTCGCAGCTCAGCTTCGATCGCCGGCAAACGCTCATCCAACGCCGACACAATCGTGCCCAAACGCGCTCGATTCGTCACCCGACTTAGCTCCACCATGCCCTGGAACAGGACAGATAATACCGCCTCAGCCTCTTCAGGACTAGCTGCCGTGTACGCCACATTGACGCTTTGCAGAACGTTACCGTCGTCTTCGCCGCCACCGGTATTGATATTGACACTGGTATTGTCGCGAATGCGTCTGGGCGTTACCTCCAAGCCACCGGCTGCTAACTGCTCTGCCACTCGGTTAAGCAAAATATCAGCGAGCAAAAAGTCTTCAGTAATGATGCCTTGGCCCTGTTGCTGTAGCTCAACGCCCGTCGTGGTGAAAGAAACGACGGGCGTATTTTGCACCAACACTCCCGAAGAGCGATATTGCTCTTCGGGCGGTGGTTGAATCGCCAAAGCGCTGGACACCCCTAAGGCACCCAAAAAGGTCGCCAAAGCAACCCATTTGTAGCGATTAAGGGCTAATCCATACCGTTTTAGGAGGGGCATCACCATGACAGCAATCAACTCACGACGGAGTACTTAACTAATCAAATATGAAAACTCAAAGCAAGACTTTCAGCGTCTAAGCCAAAACAATCACTTAAGGGCCAAACAAACTACCAGCAGAATCGGCGAGCTGATCAAAGAACAATAAGAAACCCAGCACATCTCTGAAGGGTTGAGTAAAAGTGTTTAAAGCATAAGTCAATTTAGCGAGGACTGTCCGGTTCACAATAATCACGTCATTTTGCTGTAGGGGCAGATTTTCTGAAGGAACACCCCGGAACGCTTCACTGCCATTTAAGGTGGTCGTGACCGCTCGACCCGCTTCTTCATCGAAGCGCACTAGGGCCACCTCATTGAGGTTGGATGTGTCAGGGTTTAAGCTGACCCGCACCAGGGCATCTGCGAAGCGACTACCGTTGGGTAACTCAATTGCGGTGAGTGCTCCCGATGTCGCGCCACCCAAACTGCCGCTGCCGTAGTTCAGAAAACGCACGGTAATCGTTGGCGTTGCCAGAGTTGAACGGGAGACCAATTCTCGGTCATATTCATCCAGGGCCGCTGGATCAAGGCGACTTACTAAAATCACGTCTCCATCCTGTAGGGCCACATCAGGAATTTCTTGCCCCTCTTTCAAAGGAGTAAACAAATCGACTGTGCGCTCCAGCAGTTCACCATCAGGCAAGCGACGCTGCACTAGCACTGAGCGCAGATCGGCTGAATTGGTGGTGCCCCCTGCCGACAGCAGGGCTACGGCAATCTGTGGGGCACCCAAAGGATAGTAGCCAGGGCGCACTACTTCGCCAAGGATAGTGACCTCAACTCCACGTTGAGCCACCAGAGTAATACTGACATCGGGATTAACCACATATTGGTTATAAGTTTGAGTAATTAGCGCTTCCGACTCATCCAGGGTCAAACCGTTAAAGGACAAAACCCCCTGAAGCGGTACGATAACGTTGCCTTGAATATCCAAAGTGGCTTGGAAGCTGAGGTCAGGGAACTGGCGGACATTGACAAAAAAGGAATCGCCTGGCCCCAGACGGTAGGATTCAAAGTCAGCCGGTTGTTGACGCCCCAGCACGCTGTCAATCAATGGATCAATGCCTGGCGACGGCAAAGGTTGCGTCGGAAATAGGGGAGCAACGTTGTCTGGATTAGGGGTGAAACCATCCAAAGGAATGGAGTCGGTTGCCGGTTCAGCCTGGCTGGTGGTGGTTGGCGCTGCCGGTGCAGCCTCTGTAGCGGGCAAGCTGTTGGCCGCCGTTGAGGAATGTCCGGAACTGCCTTGATGCTCGTACAGGTGGTCCACTGCGGCCAGTCGCCAGCCGGCTGGAATCGCTTGCGCCCCTTTGTCGGATTCAGCAGTAGCGGCGATCGCTCCGACTGCACTCGCCAACGTCAGAGTCAAGGAGAGGGCCCCAGCCGTGACTCCTAAATAGCATCTGTGTCCAAGCTGAGGCAGCTCAAAATTACTTGTCGCCATTCCCTTCATGTTCGACCTAAATAATCTTTTCTCTGTTTAAGTGCAAAACAGCGTAGGTCAGCGCTTATTTATAGCACATCGCCTTCTACATCTTTTTCCAGAGTGACCCAAGAAGTTCGAAATAGTCCTGAGAAAAGGGCTCCACAAACGCTAGAGGCAATCACTATTTAGCTCGCTAATGCTGTCGCAGTCAGAGTTTCAGTCCCCCAGTCAAGACAATTGTTACAGGCGCGGTCAGGGACATTCCGTCAGACCCTCTAGCATCCACTAATAACGTCCGCCAATCAAACAGGACTGACGCAGCGGCATCCACAACTCCAGACTTGGAGAAGACAATTTCTGTCAGAACAAAATGGCCTGCCATCTGGCTGTGGACTAAGCGTTCAAGTGCTATTGAATGCATTTCCTGGATGGCTCAGGCCATAGATATAACTAAGCTTGAGGATGTATACAGGGCGATTAGGAACGTTGGATTAATCTTGCCGAAAGCAATAAATCAACGCTCCCATTGACGCTTCCATAAATCACGTTATGGTTTGGTGAAGCCATCCTCTCGTAGGCTCACCAAATGTTCGTTCAGGCAGTCAATCGCCGTATCGATCCCGGCGGCGGCCGTTTCTACCTGGGCGTCTTGCAGTCCCGTTGCCTGGCAGTGTTCCAAATAGCCCAACTCAATGACCAATCGCTTCACAATGGCGCGAAGCCGGCGCTGATGGGCTGTCTCATTCAGCATTAAATTCGTCGTTTTCAACATAGCCGTAGTCCTTAATCTGTGGGCGTTACAGCTATTGATAACTGAGTCAAACTTGTTGCAGCAAGGGGCAAATTGGCAGCAGTTTCGCCGTTGCACGATCAGCATCAGCTGTTGCACTGCCGTTGGACGTGTGTTAGCAATCAATACTGAAACGGAATCGGCTTGCAAGTGCGGATCTGGAATCGCAGAGATAACCGCACAACGAAGAAAATGTAGTGCCCCCTTGCGGCAACGGCTAAATTCAACCAATCGACTCAGCATTACCAATTCCCCACCCGAATTGGTTGAGGCGGTAATGGATCAATGGTAATGGCTACCTGGGACGATCGCGGACCATAGCTAGAGTGGGCAAAGCCCAGGCAATCGAAGCAGCCTCATCTACCGTAAATTGCCTGCAGTACATCACATCTTTGTTCATTGGGGGCGGACTGAGCGGCGATGAAATATTGGCCACGCTAGTCGGGGTCAATACAAGTGCTTTGGGAACTGACAGCTTCGTAGCGAGATAAACTGCTGCTTAAACGTCAAGGGCGGTTTCGGCTGCCCTTAACCTGCATTATTCATGAGTCTTATGAGTCAAGCTCAAATGAGGCTGATTTGAGCTTGATTTGAACCGATGAATGATTGAGAAGGGTCTGTGTTGGTGATCGACGTCAAAATCGGTTGTCTGGCATCAAAACAGGCGCAATTAGACACACGACTCCTACGAGGGGTGAGATATCAAGCAATTTGAACGGTTGGTAAGTTCCGTAAGCGTTGGGCAATCGTCCTGATGTCAGCGGCAAAGGGTGAGCAGGCCGGGAGCTCGACCAACACCCGTCGAACCGATACTTGCACCCGCGCGGCCCCTTTAATCAAGGCACTTCGCAGCCGTGTGACCTGGGCGGTCGCGAACTGTGTACCGTGAGCGGCTTGCCGCAGGGTCACCATCAACACATAGGCGGCTTGCGACAGGAGCAAACGAAACTGATTCGCTACGAAGGTTTGACAACTCAAGCGCGTCGCCTGAATGCCCAGTTTGAGTTCCTTGATGCGATGTTCGCTGTCAGCACCACGCTGAACATACAGATGGTCGTAGAGCACTCGCGGCGGGTGGTCCAGATTGGTAATGACAAAGCGTGGATTCGGTCCCTTGAGTAGCCATTCGGCCTTCATCACTAAGCGTCGTGGCGCCTCCCAACTACCGGCTTGATAATAAGCATCATCGAACAAGCGGGCTTTGGCTCCCGTGAGGCAGGTGACGATACGCGCTTGTTCCAGACGGGCCTCAATCTTGCGTTTGACCACAGCATTACTGCCAAAACCAATGACATAGCCCACTTGCGACCGCTCACACACCCGCAAGATTTCCGGTAGCGCAAAGCCGGCATCGGCGCGAAAATACAGCTTCACATCGGGCCAGGCTCGTTTAAGACGCCAGAAGAGCCAGCGCAATAGCCCCGCGACGCCTTTGCCAGGATGACTATTGCCCGCTCGGAGTTGCAACACTAGCGGGTACCCTCTACTGGCCTCATTAATGAGTACCGGGAAGTACATCGATTGCCCATAGTAGCCATGAAACAAACTCAGTTGTTGCTCCCCGTAAGTCGGGGCATCCCAACCATCAATATCCAACCAGAGTTCGCACGGTGGCGTCTCATATTGGGCGATGAAATGGTCAACAAAAAAGCGACGCATCTGAGCATTTTCTGGGCGACTCACATGATTCTCCAAGCGGGTCATGGTCGGCTGTGACGCGAGCGCCTGCTCACCCACGACTGGCAGTCGGTCACAGGCAATTTTATAAATCGGGTCATGCCGCATCTGGTTGCTATCGTTGGCATCTTCATAGCCCCCCACGATTTGATAAATCCGTTGACTCACTAAGTCAATTAACGGATGCACCAGCTTCGACGAGTCTCGCCATTCCGCAATGCATCCTGCCAAACCCCGACAGATCCCCAGATGTTCTTCGGCTTGACGCACCAGCAAGAGCCCCGCATCCGAGCTCAAATCCAGACCTGAAAATTGCACCTGTAAGGGACGAACCGGATAAAAATCCAACGCCAGTTCCGATTGACACTCTGTCATGGCAGAATTGAAACCCTATATCTTTCTAAGAGCCTGATTCTATTGCGTTTCAGGCTCTTTTTCTAGGCTCTTTTGCACACCTTATGAATAATGCAGGTTAAGAGCAGGTCATTCCAAAAACTGTTCTTACTCAAAACTGCGCCCGAAAGGGAACAGCGCCAGAATCATGAGTTTGAAGTGCTGCTTGGCAAAGGGCAGGCCAATAATCGTAATGGCGAGCAAAACGCCCCAAAAGAGGTGGTTTAAGGCGATCGCCCAGCCAAAGACAAAAATCCACACCAGATTCAGAACTAGCACTAACGCGGAATCGGCGCTAGGCCCCTTTTTGATGTCACGACCAAAGGGCGTCAGCGTGGCAATACCCAACTGAATAGTGGCAATACCAAAGGGAATGCCAATGATGGTCAGACACGTACTGATGCCGCCTAAAATGTAGCCCAACCCGCTCAAAAAGCCGCCAAAAATCAGCCAAATAATATTGCCCAGTAAGCTCATATCTGCCTCCCTATAGGCATTTTTGATTGTGAATTTTTGATTGTGGATTCGCAGCCGTTTTCATGTCAACGCCTGTAACCGTAGAAAAGAGGACCCCTAATAATGATGCCATCTTAAGCTGTCGTCAGTTCCGTTTGGTGTTTGCAACAGTTGGAGACTTAATTTCCCTGATTTGTCTTGTTAAAGTCGAGAAACCACGCTAGGAGCGCAGATGGTTCGCCGCTTGTAGTCGTAGTGGTCTCCAGCATTCAATACGTGCAGTCGGAGATCATGCAGGCTGAGGGGAGAAGTGGCGTCAGAAAATCGATAGTTTGTGTAAGTAAGTTCTTTGGGGTCAATAATCGTGACCGCTCCTTGACCCAGCACCTCAAAAGTGCCATCGCCCTTCAGAGCGATGCAGGTATCTTCGTCAATGCCGATACCCAACTTATCGGGATTGGCCGCGATCGCGCTCATCAATCGCGCCATCCGATTGCGATTATGAAAATGCTGGTCTATCAGCAATTCAGGAATAATCCCGAGACCCTCCATCAAATCGACCAGAGCGCGATTCGGTGATTCGCCACTGCTGCCGCCGGAAATCATTTTTTCACCCATAACTGCGGCTCCGGCACTCGTGCCCGCCAGCGCTAGGTCACCCATCATCACCCGCTTTTTGATCAGGGCGATAAATGTGCTGTCGTGAACAAATTCAAACAGCCGCACCTGATCCCCGCCCGAAAGAAACACTCCCGTGCAGGTGCCTAACAGTTCCAACCAGCGCAGCTCATCACATTCTTGCGGACGTCGAATATCCAAAACTTGGACATTTTGGGCCCCCATCGCGGTAAAGATGCGATGATAGCGCTCACCCACTACGCCGGGTTCCTGAGATGCACAGGGAACAATGCCGATAGTCGCTTGGGTGCCGCCAGCGCTTGCAAAGAAGTTGGTTAGTATAGTACGCAAGCCGACCTTATCTTCTGCCCCTCCAATAATCATGACGGAGTGCTGGGTCGGAGTTGCCATGGGCTGTCAAATGAAATTTTTTCTACATGCGCTAAATTGCGCTTTTAGATAATAGCTTAATGTTTCCATATTAAAGACTCTATGGTCCAATTTACATAAGGTAATCTTAGGGTGCCTTAAAATAGCCGGCTGGCATTACTTTCAGAATATGTCAATCATCATAATGATGTATTTTGTCTTTCACGATCAGGAACCAAAGAAGCAGGTTTAAGGATTTGGCGATCGCTTTTGCCATCATCTTCCCGCTAAAGATTTGTTCATTATCACCAGCTCATAAATCGATAGCAGAACTTCAATCACGATCAAGATAACGACATACCACTCTAGGCGAAGCCCTGTGTTTTGCTGCTGAATGTTGAGGGCAGTTTCGGCAGTGCGAGAAACCAAATCGAGCTTGCGCTCCAGCGACAGGTGCCGTTCGCGAATTTCGTATTCATCTTCAATACGAGCATAGAAGCGATCGAGCTCTGGATATTCCCACAGCAGTTCTGGTTTATCCACAATCTCGACTCGGCCCACAATTTTGTGGTGAATCAGCAGTGAGTTGCCAATTTGCTTCAGCAAAACATCAGCTCCCCGCCGCTGAAATTCGCGCCGCTGAAGACTGACGGCAAAAGGCTCAATTTTATCAAACACTTGGGCTGAATCAGCTTCATACTTGGCCAGCACGACGCTTTTGGCTAACACTGCTGCTAGGAGCTGTAGGACGGGGGTGTCAAACCCAGAAACCAAAATATTACCATCTTCGACCTTGCCCTCATTATCCGGTGCTAGACAAATTGTCACTTCTTCTGTCTCAGCTTTGGCAAACGGCACTACAATCGAGCTTTGAATATCGTTCAAATACTTCGCCTCTTCGACACTGGAGAAGCCAAAAAGGACTGCCACTCCGTAGTCAAAAAGCACTACACAGCTGTGTTCTCCGCTTTGAATAGTCAGGGGCTCAGTCGCTAAAGGCGCAGTCTGAGCGAAGGGCTGAAGGTCAATCTTTTGTCCCAAAAAATAGCTTCGGACTTTGACCGC
Source organism: Cyanobacteria bacterium P01_C01_bin.120 (assembly GCA_039027715.1). Classification (GTDB taxonomy): domain Bacteria; phylum Cyanobacteriota; class Cyanobacteriia; order Phormidesmidales; family Phormidesmidaceae; genus Halomicronema. Next base: position 6,658 of record JBCCJU010000127.1, on the reverse strand, counting down.
ATGAATATCTGCAAACAAGGTTGCCATCTACTGCTTATGTTGAAAATTTCAGAAACCAGCTTTACCTAAATTGTTGTTACAAACAACCCTGATGGGTTTTCAGCCTGAGGAGCCTTATTCACTAATTAGGACTTGCACATCGGCCCTTTGCATTCCCCAATTCTTGGGGGCAAGTTGAACCCGGTCGCTTCCATAATAATGGGGGGACAGAGGCCAAAACTCGGATGCCACTGCGCAAGTTCTATTAATGCTGGCAACCCTTTAAGGCTAGAAACTCTGCGACGCGAACATCATCTCGAAGTGCCTGCCAGTTTTGTCATGATTGGCGCATTTGCTTTAGCAATGCCTGACATCACGACTCGCCTGCGGGCCAGATCCTCGGCACTAAACAACTCTGATGGGCCTGCAGGAATGAGATGCTTTGCTGGCACGTCTGTTTTCACTGCACGAGTGGAGAGATGAAATTTTTGCTCACTGCAGCGTTGGATTATGTAAATAGAGCTTCTAAAAATTCAGGCTGGTTTGATGAATCAATTCAGGACACATTGAGATATTGAGATATGGAACGCATTCTGTTTATTCTAGGCATCTTGGAAGACGAAGATATCGATTGGCTAGTTAGCATTGGCGATCGCCGGGAACTTTCCGCCGGCGAAGTCTTGATTCGCGAAGGCGAGCCCATTGACGCTATCTATCTAATTTTATCTGGACAGTTTGTTGTGTCCCTTGAGCGATCGCAGGATACCCATATCGCTCACCTTTACAGTGGCGAAGTCGTAGGCGAAATGTCGTTTGTTGATCACTTGCCGCCGTCGGCAACCGTATCAGCTAATCAACCTGCCCTTGTTCTCAGCATCAAAAGAGCTACGCTAGAACGCAAACTTGACCAAGACGCTGGCTTTGCTCAGCGCTGGTACCGCGCCTTGGCTACTTTGCTGTCTGCCCGATTGCGAGGCACCGTCAGGCATCTGGAAGCGGAATATTGGGAACCCACAATGCTCAACAAAAAGCTCTTTTCTCTCGATATGGCTGACAGCATGAAGTTGGGAGAAATTCGATTTGACTGGCTGATGCGTCGGCTACGAGATACTGACTTATCTGTCAGTTGGCCGCATCAAGAGACTATAGAGTAGCTGGATGGGATGAAGGTTTTTGTAAAGACATCCCCACTTTTTCAGAGACCAGCAGCGACTTCTCCCTGGCGAAAGTTCTCAAAACTCAACTGCAGTCGACACTACTTTACCAATAGCAAATAATCGCAAAATTTCTACAGCGAAATTTTCAGCATGCCGCTCGGGGGTTTCCCTGACTAGAAAGGCGCATTTGTGTGAAATCTGTAAAGGAGGCCTGAGTATTCTGCCATCGCCGTTCATCTCGGCTTAAATATGTGAACAATCAGTAAGCAATTACAAGTAGAGATGGAGCGTCATCATGAGCCTCAGCGATCTGATCAAAGACTCTACCGTAAAAGCCAGCATCGTTGAAGACTGCAATCAATTAATTGATGCACATGTGTCTCAGAAAGGGGGGATGTCTGGAATTGCTCTTAAAACTGCTTATCGAGTAGTTAAAGGCATTGGCCCGTCCTATGTACAAGGGGCAATTGGTCGTTTGTTGCCAGATGTATTGACCGCATTAGAGCCCATCTGGCAAGAAGGGATGGCAATCAATAGTCCAGCGCAACATTTAATTCAACAGCGATCGCGCACGGCCAATCTGATCTTAAGTGTGACGGACGCACGCATTGAGCGCTCCTCTGGCCCTATCGTCAGCGCTTACAACAAGCTGCGCAAATCTGTGCAAAGCGATATTGAGGCGGTGGTGCCCGATTTGGCCAGCATCCTCGAGCGCCATTACTCTCCCACCTTACAAAACGCCTAGCTTGAACCAGCAGCGCTGCAGTGGAGGCCTGCCCATGATCCCGTCACCCTGGCGCGATCGCCTCCGATTCGGCTGAAGCCTGCTGACCGTTTTCACTGCCCGCTGCCGCTTCTAGCAGATAGGTATGAGGCGCGCCAATTTCGATATTGTGCTCTGCTAGTGCTTGGCGCACGCGCAGGCGAAATTCGCGACCGACGGCCCACTGTTGAGACGGCGCGGTCTGAATCCAGATGGTAATGGTCATGCCGCAGTGGCTGACCCGGTCAATTCCCAGCACATCCGGTGGGGCTAGCATTTTGTCTTGCCATTCGGGTTCATCGTAAAACTGCTGGGAAAGATCCTCAAGGATTTTCAGCGCCTTGGCCGGATCGGTTTCATAGGCAATGTCAATACTGAAGTTGACCCGCGACCAGCTGCGAGTCAGATTTTTGACCTGGCTGATGTTGCTGTTAGGGATTGTCACTAGCTCGCCATTGGCGCTGCGCAGCCGGGTGATTCGCAAGTTCAGAGTTTCGACCAGTCCAGCGGCCTCTCCGATATCGATGACGTCGCCGATCGCAAACTGGTCTTCGGCCAAAATTAGAAAGCCGTTGACTAAATCTTTCACCAGGCTCTGGGAACCGAATGAAATCGCTAGGCCAAAAATTCCGCCGATGGCCAACACAGAACCGGTAGGTAAGCCCAGAGCACCCAGGGCCAATAGCAACCCGGCGCTGAGAATCAACACGGTTACTAAGCCTTTAGCCGCACCGGCGATCGTCGAGATCCGCAATTGCCGCCGCTGAGCATCACCAAAGGTCAGCACGTCGCCGAAGTCAAAGCCTTCGCGCTCATGGGTAAAGCGATCGATTAGGCGCCGCATAACGCGAATGGCCAGCCCCGCAAAGAACCAGATACCCAGCAGTTTGATGGGTTTGCCCAAAATGCCATCGCTGTACTGCTCTAGGTAAGGAAACAGATTGAATATGCGGTAAACGCCGAGATACCAAATCACGACGATGAGCCAAAACAGCAGCCACTGCAGCAGGCTCAGGAAATTCAGGCGGCGATCGATCCCCCAGCTTTCATTCAGCCCTTGCAAAAAGTGATGGCGCTGCTGTTCGACTTGCTCTGCGGGTTCAGACTGAGGCTTGCCCTGCTGCGGATCTTTAGGGACCTCGGGTTGGGGCGGATCGCTGAGTTCCTGCTTCCGCTGGTGCAGCCGTTTTTGGTAACGCTTGACCCAAAACTTCGCCAACACCAGCAGCCCCGTCAACACCACTAGGCCGCCCAAAAGCATCGCGGCTCGTATGAAATCTTGCGCAAACTGCTCCGGCGAAAGCTGCTGAATCGCATCGCGTAATTCTGCTGCCAGAATGTCGCGCCATTCGTTGCCCAGGTCAGAAATTGGCACCCCGTGGTAGTCCGCATCGGTTGGCGTGATCGTAACCAGCACCAGCGGCTGAGTGTAGTGGTCATCTTCGACGGTAATGACGCTAGCGTCGTTGAGGGTGGCCAGGTCAATCGACAGGGTTGCTAAATCCATTAGGGGATCTTGGCGGTGCAGAGTGGCCCGCTGAATCCGCGCGTTGACCTCTTCCGCCCGTCGCTCAACCGCCTCGGCTGGAATCGCATCCGCTGCGCTGCGGTCATAAACCGTCGGGGAAGCAATTCGAAATAGGACTTCCCCCGTAATCGGCGAATTCACCGGAGCAACTTCGATACTACCCAAGCGCGTAACTTCAGGCGGTGGGTTAAAGCTGCCCGGCTGGCCCAAATCTGTCGGCAGAGAAAATTGCGCTAGGCTGCTGCTAGCCAGCATCAGCACCATTGCCCAAGTCAGTAATCCCAAAGCCATTGGGCGAATAAAGCGCCGACCAAAATTAACGGTTATTTGTGTAGGTTTGAATGGCATTGCCGAAGAATTGCTTGTGTAAAAACAGTTGCTCCCCTACGCAGTGTCTTTAATGGCTGCACTACGAAAGCCATGATTTTAATTACCAGCAGCAGGCGAATCAAGAGGAACCGTGCGGCACTGCGAAGGACCAATGTCAGAATCGGTGCTAATTCCGTGAAATGTCTCCAGAAATTGCTTGACTCTGGTTGACAGGTCTCAGGCTTAAACGGATTGCCTAACCTAACACCGGCACTGAGAGCAGCATTATTCCATGCATTGAAAACTATCCCCTCGTGTCGCTTCGCATTATCCAACCTCTGGAGCCCATCGAGATCAGCCGACAGACTTAATTCTGCACGGCGATCGCTCGATTGAGTGGCGATGAGCAACGATGTTCTGGAAGCAACCGATTCCTTAGCCTGTTTGAATCTGCTCAACCGCCGCGATCGCCTGCTCCGCTACCGAGTCTGGCAGCGGCACATAGCCCAACTCTTCACTGAACTGCTGCCCCTTAGTCAGCCCCCAGGTCAGCACTTGCTTCAGAGCATTGCCCTTGTCGGCGTCAGCATACTGGCTATAGGCCAAAATCCAACTGTAGGTGACGATGGGGTAGGCTGCGGCCCCAGCCGGGTCGGGCACAAAGGCTTTGAGATTATCTGGCATGGCCACCGCTGCCAGGGCGATCGCCCCAGCAGTAGGATTCGGCTCCACGAAGCTGCCGGCCTGATTTTCGACCGCCGCGATTGATAAGTCTACTCTTTGCGCGTAGCTGTACTCCACGTAGCCGATCGCCCCCTCTGCCTGCTGAATCTGGGCGCTAACCCCAGCATTGGCTTTAATGCCGACACCAGCTGGCCACTGGACATTGAGCCCGGCGCCGACCTGCGATCGCCACTCAGAGCTGACCTCGTTCAGGTGAGCCGTCAGGACCGCAGTCGTGCCGCTACCATCGGAACGATGCACTAGAGTAATCGGCAAATCAGGCAGGGGCACATCAGGATTGGCCTCAGCAATCAGCGGGTCACGCCATTGCGTAATCTGACCCAGGAAAATGCCGGTCAGGGCTGCCCGGCTCAGCTTGAGTCCGGTCCCGACTCCGGGCAGGTTATAGGCGATCGCCACCAATCCCGCCGTCATCGGCACTAAGACTACCCCTGGTTCGACCTGGGCAATTTCCTCGTCAGCCATGGCGACATCGCTGGCCCCAAAATCCACCGTTTGCGAAATTACCTGCTGAATGCCGGCAGCGCTGCCGGTGGGTTGAAAATTAATTTGCAGATTGGGATCTACCTGCTGGCGATATTCCGTAAAAATGCGCTCATAGATCAACAGCGGCAAGCTAGCTCCCGTGCCGTTGAGGGTAATGGGCGCGGTGGCAGATGTGGGAGTCGTCGCCTCCGGTGCTGGAGGCGCTGGGGTTTGCTGACAGGCAATCACCAACATCAGGGTCGCGATCGCTAACCCCAACCGCGATAACCCGTTAAGCTGACGCTCCATACCTTTGCCTCGATAATTGCTCGATCAACAACGACCCAAAGTCCGCCTGTCCGCGATTGCGCCCATATTTTACAACCGTTGCTGCCTGATTTAGTCAGGCGATCACGTCCCGGCTAGCGTTGAATCATCGGAAAAAATCTGTCGTCAACGGATCCGATTTGCCATTGGCTTTTTATCTCTATTGAATCCTTTAACAGGTAGCGAGCTTTGAGTAAGTCGCCCTCTTACGACAAAGCCGCAGGGCGTGCCTGCCATCGGGATTAGTTTTAGGCGAAACTGATCATCAGAAGGCAGTAACATGCAAACTCAACTCACAATTTCTGTAGAAAATCTAGCGCCAGAAAATGGCACATCATTGACCCCTTTTTGGTTTGGCTTTCACAACGGCAGCTTTGACACGTACGATCGCGGTCGCCCGGCCTCAGAAGGACTGGAGCGCATCGCCGAAGATGGCACCACAGACGCAATTACCAACGAATTTGCCCAGGCGGGCTTTGGCACTGTGCAAGGCGTCGTTGGGGCTGCCCCCATTGGTCCCGGAGAAACCGTAGAGTTTGAGGTCACGATTGACGGCGACGACCCCGGCAGTCGCTATTTCAACTATGCGTCAATGGTGCTGCCGAGTAACGACTTCTTTGTGGCTAACGGCAACGAACTAGCCCACGAAATTTTTGATGAAGACGGCAACTTTATTGGTGCCGATTTTGTGGTGCCGGGTTCAGCAGTGCTGGATGCTGGCACCGAGGTCAACGATGAGCTGCCAGCATCCACCGCCTTTTTTGGGCAATCCGAGCCTGACACCGGCACTGAGGAAAATGGCGTTATCCAACTCGCTGAGGGATTCATCCCGGACGGACGCATTCTCAGTGAACCCATGTTTGCTGAGGGAGATTTCACCGCACCCGGCTATGAGGTGGTTCGCATCACGATCACTGAAACCGAGAGTCCTGAAGTTGTCCTGGACTTTGAGGGATTTGATGCCGGAACCGTGATCAGTGACCAATTTGCCGGCGTTGAGATATCGACCTCGACTGAGTTTGGGGCCATGCTATTTGACACTGAAAATGTTACTGGCGGCGACGATGACCTCGCTACCGATGATTTAGGCAATGTGCTGATTATTTCTGAAGATGGCGATGGAGCCGACCCCGACGATGCTGCGGGTGGCGGTACGATTAGCTTTGCGTTCGACGATTTGATCAGCGTGGAGAGTATCACTCTGCTTGATTTTGAAGAAGAAGATAGCCTGATTACCTTTTACGGGGAGGATGGCAGCGTGATTGAAACGGCTGAAGTGGGCGGTTTCAGCGACAATGAACTGCAGCAAGTTTCATTCGGCGTTGACAATGTTGCCAGCTTTGACGTCTTCTTTTCGGGTAGCGGGGCGATCGCCGATATTGCCTA